>DATKOU010000140.1:0-9572 GCA_035524455.1 Thermodesulfovibrionales bacterium
ACAGGCCGTAAAGACCGGACAGTTGGTTGTTGCCATCGGGAATCCCTTTGGCTTTCAGTGCAGCGTGACTGCAGGGGTGGTGAGCGCGCTGGGTCGTTCACTCAGAGCGCGGTCCGGAAGACTCATAGACAATGTGATTCAGACAGATGCAGCCCTGAATCCTGGCAATTCGGGCGGGCCGCTCGTCAATTTCCGAGGCGAAGTAATAGGAGTGAATACCGCGATGATTTTATCTGCGCAGGGCATCTGTTTTGCCATTGCGATAAATACTGCAAAATTCGTAGCAGCAGGACTTATGAAAGAAGGGAAGATACGGCGCAGCTACATAGGTGTGGCAGGGCAGAATATAGTGCTCAACCGGCGTATGGTGCATTTTCACAAGCTGAGAGTCGAAAGCGGTGTTATGGCAGTTGCAATCGAAATCAACAGCCCTGCGCTGAGAGCAGGACTGCGTGAAGGAGACGTAATTATTGGTTTTGGAGATCAGCCTGTTGCAGGGATCGATGAGCTGCACAAGCTATTGACACAGGAGAAAGTGGGGAAAAGCTTTCCCATTACCCTTATCAGGATGACCGAGAAAATAGTTCTTGATATAGTTCCGGAGGAAAGCAGTTCCCGATCATACAATTAACCAGGTTTTCTCTTGCCTCCTTCCCTCTGATAAGGGATATTGAATGGTTTTATACTTCCCATTAAAAACATTAAATAGACTAAACAGGACTATTTTGGTACATCTTAACTAAGAAAGGATTCCGACAAAGCCAAACCCTCTGTGAAGAAGGGACAGAAAGCGAGGGATCTTATCAATGGAATTAAGATGGCCGAGATGCCGAAGAAAAGACTTTCGGTGAGTTCGGCTTTCTTATTTAAAAAGGGGAAAGGAGCTAACATTATGAACGCAAAAGTTGTAATTTTCCAGATTAAGCCTGGAAAGCAAGGTGAAGTTGTCCGTTTATTCAAGGAGTTTGTTATTCCCGGTGCAGAGAAGCAGAAAGGATTCAAGGGAGGACTGTTGTTAACAGATCCCAATACAGGCAAGGCTACTTCCATAGCCCTATGGGAAACTGAGGCAGACATAAAGGCAAGCGAGGCCAGCGGCTATTACAAGGAGCGGGTTGCCAAGCTTAGTGATGCCCTTGCTTTGCCTCCTGTAAGGGAAATATACGAGGTGAACAACCTTGTAAATCTCTCAGTTAAGTGACCAAGGGAGAAAAGGTGGAAGGGTAAGATAGCTGGATCGCGTTAACCCTATTTGTATCTAAGCCTAAACCCATCTCCGATCCACAGACTTTCTTCAGACCCTTGTTGTACTTCCTGGCTGACTGGCGTATCATATCTCCAGTTTACTCAAGAAGGGAGACTCCTTCGGGTGTATCTCACATCTTTTGTTCATCGCGATCAGTTATTCAGCTTAGCAGAGCGCTGGTTCAGTGGCCGGCCTGAGCCTGGTGACGTACGGGCACTCACTGAGATCCTTATTTGCGATGTCTTCATCATCAGGGAAACGCTTGAGGTGCTCAGCAGGCGGCTGCTCGGTATGATTCATAAGGGTCCTTTACAGCAGAGACGTATCCGTTTAAAAGGCGATCTCCGGGATCTCCTGAGTGCCGTCAACAGGGACTCAACACCGCGGACCGAAGAGCTGTTCAGCAGGTACCGGCAAAACCCTGATTTCTATTACCGGGAATCACCCATGAATGCCTCGGTCTTTCTGGATGGCCTGGGGCATATACTCGGAGTCTATCGGGTCAAACGGCCGAAGAGAATAGCTGAAAAGGCCAACCGTCGCATAGCCGACTGGATATTCAGAAATGTGCTTGAACGCGCCAGAGAGATGGCCATGGACAGGGCAAGGCAATCAGGCATCCCCCTGGAGCAGTTCATCACACCCCCAGGGGAGATGATGGAGGAGTTTGTCAGGGCCGAGGAGCACATTGCAGAGAGCTTCAGGGACGGCAGTATGCGGTTCGAACAAAGTGCGCTGACGATACAGGATGTAGGCGCTTTAAAGATAGTGGCCAACTCCGGCACTTTGGAGCAACTCGAAAAGAGTCTCAGTGTGGCTTCGGACATCTTAGTAGTAGAAAAGGAACACTTCAGCGGCAACTTCAGGGCCACTAACCTGATACTCGAAGTCCCTTGGGACCCGGGCTATGTCTCCAGACAATACCGGGACACCAATTACTGGGAACATTATAGGAATAGGGGAATACCGTTCGCAGACCTGTGTAAGGGTCTCGATCCTTTTTTCTCAGGAGCTAAGCCGACGATCAGCATTGAGTTGATCCTCACTACATTCCCCGACCTAGTCGAGTCAGAATTGGGCTCCAGCATTCATGAAGAGAGGATCATCTCCCAGCGGGACAATAAGTACTATAAGGGTTATATTCCCATGAACGTCGAATTCCTGGTGGAGTTCCTGTTTGCTGTAGGATTCAGCCCTGTTGACCATCTTGAAGAGATACCGATCAAGATCTGGGGGAGGTATCTGCCCGAGACACTTGGTTCTTATATACGACAGTTATATGCCCTGCCAGATCACGATTTTTTCGGCTGAAGGCATACACTGAAAGTGCGGATTCGTCGGTGAAAGCCTCAGTCGAAACTCTTTCTGACATTGTCTGTCAAATCAAATAGTGGCATTCCTGCATTGGAAAATGTTCTGTATTTTCTGTATATTGAGGTTGCTTATGCTCTAATTTTGCTGCACCCATCATTCCTATCGAATTCTTCAGTTCCCCGTTCTGGAAGTTGTGTGTATGGGTCTGCTTTTCAGGAGGGGCGACGGTGCTCGCTTCATCCAGGACTCCTCGCTCCCACGTATCACAGTCAGTACGCATCTTTTTTTCAGCAGTGGCAGTAGGATATGTTATGCCAAATAATATGTTTGCATAATTACGCATCTCAAAACGATGCAATACATTGAAAATCCTCGCGGGAATGATAGAATTCATGGTGAAAGGGTTTGTCTGCAAGAGAACTGATTCGGGGAGCTAAGATCAGAGGCTGAAAGGGGGTAGGAAACACAGTAGAGACGTAGACATAATCTGTCAGCCTTGTAATTATGAGGAGGTGTGGAATGTCAAAAAAGACCGCTTTCTGGATTTTCATGATCGGTACCGTTTTCTCGGCAATTCTGTTTCTTGGTCTCACATGGGATACCCACCGTCAGATCGTAACGCTGTCCCATGCGGACAAGTTGTCTGTTGACGTAGTCAAGGGGAAACGGGTTTTCGAGAAGTACAACTGCAATGACTGCCATACGATTTTAGGCTTCGGCGGCTATTATGCCCCTGATCTCACTAAGGTAGTACAGCGGGTAGGAGAAGAAGGCATCCGTTATCGGGTGAAAAACCCGGGAAAGGCCTTTGAAACCTCATGGCGGAAGATGCCGAATCAAAAACTCTCTGATGAAGAAATTGATCATCTCGTTGCTTTTTTCACTTGGGTGGGAAATGTGGACAATGGAGATTGGCCTCCACAGGACAGCAAGAAACGTCTCACAAGAAGCGAGGAGAGAATGGTCGCTGGAGTTGGGCTTTCTGCCGGCGCAGCGGTTTTCCAGACAAGAGGATGTATGAACTGTCATTCTCTCCACGGGACAGGGGGGTCCTTCGGTCCTGCGCTTGATACAATCGCCCAGAAGCTCACCCGTGAACAGATTGAGCATTATGTCAAGGACCCT
The DNA here is from genome assembly GCA_035524455.1 of Thermodesulfovibrionales bacterium. GTDB lineage: Bacteria > Nitrospirota > Thermodesulfovibrionia > Thermodesulfovibrionales > UBA9159 > DASPUA01. The sequence continues at coordinate 3,686 of DATKOU010000140.1, forward strand.
AAATCAGTGAATCCGAAAGCCCTCATGCCAGCACAGAAAGAACTCTCTGACAAAGAACTTGAAGAAGTGGCCGAGTTTCTGGCCAACGTAAAATAGGAGGCTACAATGGAATACCGCTCACAGAAAATAGCATACTGGTACTTTGCCATTGCCCTTTCCCTGTTCACTCTTCAGGTGATAGTGGGGCTTTGGCTTGCGTTTAATTACTTTTTTACGGTGCCTCAGTCAATCGTTGACAAGTTCCCCTTTGCTACTGCCCGAGCTATTCACACGAATCTTCTCGTTCTCTGGATGCTCCTGGGATTTATGGGTGGCACCTATTATATTGTGCCTGAGGAAACAGGGAGAGAGATCTTTTCCCCAAGGCTTGCATGGTTTCAGTTGGTTGCTCTTGTCGTGACAGGCGTTGTTGCGCTCGTCGGCTTTGTCTTCGGCTGGACTCAGGGACGACCGCTCCTTGAAATACCACGGCCTCTCGACTTTGTTGTCGTTGTGGGTGCCCTCATCTTCCTTTTTAATGTCGGAATCACAATGTTCAAGGCAAAGCGCTGGACGGCGATACAGGGGACACTTCTCGGAGGTCTTCTTTTCCTTGCCCTGCTTTATTTGTTCGGAATCCCTTTTTACGAAAACGAGGTGATTGACTGGTACTATTGGTGGTGGGTCATCCATCTTTGGGTGGAAGGCGCGTGGGAGCTCGTAACCGCGGCGATCTTTGCCTTCATCCTCATCAAGATTACCGGAGTTGACCGTCAGGTCGTTGAGAAATGGCTCTATGTCGAGATCGGCCTATTCCTGTTTACTGGTATTGCTGGCACGGGCCATCATTACTACTGGATTGGAGCGCCGAGATACTGGCTCTGGGTCGGCGGCATCTTCTCTGCCTTAGAACCGCTCCCTATTCTTCTTATGCTCATCGATACCATGAACCATGTCAAGCACCGGCAGATCAAAATAATAAATCCCCTCACCTGGACTTATGCGATCGGCTGTGCTGTTCTCCACATGATCGGAGCCGGTGTCTGGGGATTCATGCACACCCTCCCCCAGATCAATTACTACACCCATGGTTCACAGGTCACGGTTTCCCATGGTCATCTGGCTTTTTTCGGTGCTTACGCACTTTTGAATCTCACTGTGTTTTACTTTGCCATCCCGCGGATCAAGGGAATTGAACAGTACGATGCAAGAAGGGGCAAGGTCGGGTTTTGGACAATGGTCACAGCGATGACGCTCATGGGCCTTTCTTTCGGCATAGCGGGGGTTGTGCAAGCTTATGTTGAACGGGTACTCGGAATGGGCTATATGGCCGCACAATCATACATGCGGCTCTGGATGGCAGTCACGTTCACCCTAGGTCTCTGCTTCTTCGTCGGCGTTCTGATAACGGTAACAGACCTCCTCACATTACGACCCGCACGAAAGGTGATCGATTAAAGAGGTAATGAGAGCATGAAAGACATCTGAGTAGAGTGAGGAGGGGAAGAAAAGCTGGAAGGGAGATAAATTGCTTAAAGGCACATTTATAAGAGAGAACCAGGTGAGTCGGACAACGGGATATCCCCGGGCACCAATTCAAGATTTTGTACGATGAGTGGGTCTGTCCCGCCCAGGGGCACCAAGGGATGAGACTGAAAGAATATGCTGATAAAATAACCATCGACTGCCCAACGGGAAGGCTTGAGAGCAAATAGGAAATCCTTGACCAGCCTTCACCCCGGGACAACGCACAGCAAGGTACAAGGGAAGGAGGATTTACATGGAGTATGATTTTCTTGTGGATACCTATGATATCGAGCGGCTTAAGACCCTGAACGTTTGGAGCATGTTCAGGGATGAGGATCTTGCGATCCGCCCCCATCCACTGCTCGGAAGAGACAGAAACCCCCGTGAGCATATGGTTCATCAGTGTGTGAGTGAGAATAAATGGTTTTGCAACATGTTCGGCATTGATGTCGGTGCACCTCCCTTGCCCGCGAGAGAGGTGCGGCTCGAATTCATAAAACGATATGCTGAGGATTCCGGAAAGCGGCTGCTCATTCTCAGGGAGAAGGAAAAGACCTGGTGGGAACAGGAGGCCTTTTTTTTTGATGTTAAACGAACAAGGACCTGGATAATGGTGAGAAGGATAGCACATACGGCTCATCACCGGGCGGAGATGACGACACTGCTGAGACTACTGGGACGGCAGGTTCATAGTGTGTATGGGCCTTCTGTCGATACCGGTGGGTTACCGGACAACAAAGCACTAACAATTTACGCCTATCCGGATATAGACTCCCTGATTGAAGGCGAATCAAGGGGCAGTTCTAAGAAGGCCCTGCCGGGCCCCGGAGACAAACCCAGCACGGAACGGCCTGATTTCTAATCATGGATGAGGATAACAGTGGGATGCGAGCCTACCCTCTCTTCAGAAAGCAGGGCTTTCACCGGAGATGGCAGCCGCAAAGGAGGCAAACGTCATGAAAGGGTTATATTTCATAAATACCATGGCATTGGTAGCCGTACTGCTCTTGATGCCGGTAGTGATGCACGGTCAGTCTGGGCAGACAGGAACAGAGACCCCTCCGATAGGGCAGCCTCTAGCTCGCGAGGGTGACCTGGCCGTTAAAGTCGTCGAGGCACTGGGATTGGGCTCGACCAACGACGAGGTCGAGGCAGAGAGCATGGCGGGCTCTGTTGGTATTGCACCGCGGAATGGTTGGATAGCTGATTATCCGGTGACCCCTGATATTATCGGCGAGGTACAGGATACAATAGTTTACGCCGCTGACTCCGGGAGAATATCAATCACAAGAGATGATGCTTTGAATGCCTACCGGCAGGTTGTCGCCGAGATTTCCCTACCGGTCAAATCATATACCTATGGAGAGACCTGTGAGGCTCAAGATTGTCGAAATTACCCCAACCCTACGACAATAAGCAACTATTATTCTGATCAAGGGCCTCCGGTTGTGACCTACTATACTCCGCCGCCGGATTACTATTATCTGTATGGCTGGGTTCCCTATCCGTTCTGGTGGTCTGGTTTCTGGTTCCCGGGGTTCTTCGTACTCCACGATTTCCACAAGGTCATCATCGTGCATAACAGACCCGTGTTCGTTACGAACCACTTCAGCCGTTTCGGAACTCCCGGCGTCTTCAGAGTTGATCCTGTGCAGAGGTTTAACGGGAGGACCTTCGCGGGGATAGGAGCTCCCCGTAGCGGGAGGTTCCTCTCCACCGGGATTGAGCGGGCACCACATACCGTCTTCAACCCTGGCCGACATCAAATGATGCAAGGCGGCGGTAAAATGACGACTCCTTCTTCCGGCGGCAGGACAGCGGCACCGTCTTCTCGCAGCGGTGGAGGTTCTTCCCAGGGAGGCGGGATGAGGAGGTAGACAGCTCTCCTCTTCCGCTTCAAGCGTGACCTGCTGTTGCATGAGTACTTTAAAAAGTGCGGAATAAGTCGTGAAAAGATTATGAGGAAGGTGGGATAGAATGCTGATAGAAAATGTTCTGTATTTTCTGTATATTGAGTTTTTCTCTGCTCTAAATTTGCCTGCACCCCTAAAATAACAGATTGCAGAACAGGCGAAAAATCCATTAGAATCAAACGCAAGAGTGGCGGAACTGGCAGACGCGCTGGACTTTAGGACACCCTCTGAACAAATCTGCTAATCCCTTGATTATATCTAACTCCTCAATATTACTTTATATTTGAATGTCTTGATTTTCTGCCTATTGCGGTAAATTCTGTATTTTCAGTTCCCTTCTGTGTTCTGAAACCTCTTCCATTTGTTCTCAAAGAATTAGGTATGGTATCCCCAGAAGCTAACAGCATGTAATTAAATTGTGATATGATAAGATTGTGTATTGAGAAATATCCATAGATGCATTTCATGTCAGAGTCAAAGGATGAAATGCATTACTTAATCGATAATAGCATCCAAGGTTTTCAGCACGTTCGATTGCACAGTATTGAAGCTAAAGCATCAGCTGATTATCAACCGTTTTTATTATGCACCATCAAGGCACTTCCCATGGATAATAGATGATCCCGCCGAAGGAATTTATACGCAAGATCCATCCCTTTTCTTTTTTATCAGAAGATGATCTGGACATCATAGTATCTGGATTAGAAGTCGATCTATTCGAAAAAGGCAAGACAATTTATAAAAAAGGGCAGACCTCTGAAAACGTTTATGTGATATTCTCTGGGCTCGTCGGCCTCTTTGATGATGAGGCGCCTATTGATTACCTCTCCCGAGGTGAGATCTTCGGCCTTATGTCACTTTATGGAAATCTACTGAATGCGACTGCCAAGGCTATGGAGGATACTGTTTGCTATGCAGTGGCTCATCGGCAATTCAAAATAATCTTCGATTCAAATGAGAGGTTTGCATCGTTTTTCTCTACTTTGCTCAATAGAAGATTACGCTCGTTTAAAACCATCGCTTCGGATAAGAAGATTCTTGAGGAGGCCTTATTCGTTCTTGAGCTTGAGAAGATAATATACAAAAATCCTGTTGTTTGCAGCCCTGAAATGACGATAGCTGGTGCAGCTTTTGAGATGGATAAGAATTCGGTAAGTTCAATCGTAATTGTAGACACCAATGCAATGCCGATCGGCATATTGACCCATAAGGACCTGAGAAAGGTCTTAATCAGCGGTGATAGATTAGACCCGGTTACGGAGTTTATGTCATCTCCGGTTAAGACAATCAATGTGCAGGCGACAATATTCGAAGCCTATTCAAAAATGATTGATGCCGGAATAGACCACCTCGTTGTCACTAAGAATGATAAAGTCTTTGGTATAATCACAAGGAAGGACATTCAGATCCACCTTGAACCCTCTTTTTCGATAGTCAAACTGTTCAGAAAGGTTCACAAGGCGGCCTCTATCGAAGAGCTTAAAACCGCTTTCGAAGGTCTCATGGTATCAGTCTCGAAGATTGCGATGACCGGTCCGAATTTCTTCGATCTGACCAGGATGTTATGCTCAGTTCATGATGCCGTAGTGTACAAGGTTATTCAGATTCTCATAGATAAACATGCCCCTGCTCGGTTCCTGTGGATTCATATGGGCAGTTCCGGCAGAAAGGAAGAGATTATAGCTACTGATCAGGACAATGCCTTAATCTACCTAGGAGATAATCCTGCGGCACTAGCTAAAAATATCAATGAGTCACTAGCCAAAATTGGCTACCCCACGTGCTTCGGAAACTACATGGCATCAAACAGCTTGTGGAATCAGCCTCTGCCGGTATGGAAAGAATACTTCAACCAGTGGTTTTCAGACCCAATTCCTGATCATCTCCGATATCTTTCTGTGTTTCTGGACATGAGGCCTTTATACGGAGAGACAGCCTTATACAATGAATTGCTGGAATCGATAAAAGCCGCAGTAAAAGCCGAGGCTATAAAACTAATGGCTGAGGATACCATTGAGATCCGACCACCACTTGGGATATTCGGAATCCTAGGTCTGCATAAGGGCGTGGATCTGAAGACCTATGGTATTTTCCCTATAGTAAACGGTGCCAGGGTTCTCGCCGTAGACAGTGGAGTTTGGGGGATAACCAACACCAAGGAAAGATTGGAGGCGCTGAGTGCCAATATGACGATCAGCAATGAAATGTGCCACGATCTCATAGAGTCTTATGGCTTTCTGCAGGATTTAAGGCTGAGGCATCACGCAAGGGCAGTGCTGAATAAATCCCAGGCAAACAACTTGATAACTACCAAGGAACTCTCGAATGTTGATTTGCTCATATTAAAGGAGTCGCTCAAGATCGTCTCAGAATTTCAGAAGTTCTTGATGAAAAAATATGGGGTTAGTCGAACCGTCATTTATAGTCAATTATAGATAGGAATATTTCGTCCCATGGACCTAAAAGCT
>DATKOU010000141.1:0-3607 GCA_035524455.1 Thermodesulfovibrionales bacterium
CTTCGACGACGAGACCTGTCGGCTCGAGCCGATCGAGAATCCGTTCAGTCCGAAAGTGTTACCTATGTCTCCGGAATGATCTGTCACCCATGTCCCCGGAATGGACCTTGAAGAAATGGAGCCGGCGGTCGGACTCGAACCGACGACCTGCTGATTACGAATCAGCTGCTCTACCAACTGAGCTATCCCGGCATTGGGCATACTAGTTTACATTCTTTTCCCATGAAAGCTCAATATCCATTGCGGCAGGGGAACCTCTGCACTATGTATCCCTCAGAAGACGGTATGGTACAGTAGAGAAATGTCCGAGAGGCACCGGTGACTGAGAGATAGTGCTAAAATAGGAGGGGACTCCAGAAGAGGGATGAAGGGTAGTTAGGGAGGTTGTGGTGAAGATATGCGCATCATGTGAGAAAGAGATAGAGATGGATAAGTACTTTTCGAGGAAATCTACATGCCCCAATTGCAAAAGAGACCTTCATATCTGTCTCAACTGCAGATTCTACTCTGAGACAGCTCACAATAAATGTATTGAACCAAAGGCAGAATTCCAGAGGGCAAGAGACAGGGCAAACTTCTGCGACTATTTTGTTTACAGGGAAGGGACCTCTTCTCTGCATTCAGGAAATGTGCAGCAGGATGCGAGAAAGAACTTCGACGACCTTTTCAGAAAATAATACCGTCACCCCGAACCAGCTCCAGGTCCTCACCTCAAGAGGCCACTACTTTTTGAGTGACCTTCCTATTCTCCTTTCGACTGATTTCACCTTTTCTTCAATCCTTCCCGGTTTCCCCTTCCTGTCATCAATTGAGATGGTGGTGACCACCCTCTCTGCGGACTTCATCACAGCGCGATGGCACTTCTTCACAAGTTTCATCACCTCGTCCCATTCCCCTTCCACCACAGTGCCCATGGGATTCACTTTATAGGGAAGCCCGCTCGCATCAATAATTTTCATTACCTCGGCAACCTGATCACCGATACTGCTGCCCACACCCAATGGAATGACACTGAACCCGATAAGCATGGGTTCCTCCTTTCCCCAATCAGGGAGACACGCGTATTACGTTCTAAAAAAAACAAGACTATAACCACAGGATAGCACGAAAAAACCCCAAAAAAAAAGGGATAGTGAATACTATCCCCTGAGCATGTAAAAATAAGAAAAATTATCTTACTGCATCCTTGAGCGCCTTACCTGATGTGAATTTTGGCGTTTTTGCGGCAGGAATGGTTATTACTGCACCTGTTCTGGGATTGCGCCCCTTTCGCGCCTTCCTCTTAACTACCGAAAAGGTCCCAAATCCCACCAATGTCACTTTCTGGCCTTTTTTCAATGATGCCTTCACGGCATTGAGCGTTGAATCCAATGCCTTTGATGCATCAGCCTTGCTGAGCCCGGCACCAGAAGCTATCTTGTCGATAAGCTCCGCCTTAGTCATCTAATTCCCCCCTTTCTATGGTATTTCTTAGGATTCCGTGTTCAATAAAGGTATCAAGAAGAACTCCTTTTGTCAAGCCCAAAATTAAGCATGAAATTAAGAAAGAATCGTGCCAGACAGGGAGCCTCAAATTTGTCCTGTCTCTTTGTATCTTGGGCAGCAGTTGAACACCGGGAAATTGGAATTTCCCTCCCCCTCTATGGTATTTTTAGGAGTTATGCTGCGCCAATTGGGAATCAAAGACTTCGCTATTATCGATACCCTCACCCTACGTTTTGAGCCCGGATTCAATGTCCTCACCGGGGAGACCGGGGCAGGGAAGTCCATTATCGTGGATGCCCTCGGCCTTACCCTTGGGGAGAGGGCCCAGACCGATATGATAAAGACAGGAAAGAATGAGACCACCGTAGAGGCATTCCTGGATATTCCCGCACATCCCTTCCTGGAAAGACTTGGGATTCCCAGCAATGACGGCATCATCCTCAGAAGAACCCTCTCATCCTCAGGAAAAAGCAGGGCCTATATCAATGACACCATGGTGAATGTGCAGACGTTGCTAGACCTCGGGCGGTCCCTTGTGGACATCCATGGACAGCACGAACACCAGAGCCTGCTTTCGCCTGATAACCAGAGGGCTGTCCTCGACGCGTACGGGAAACTCACCAATGCGAGAACAGAGGTGGCAGAACTCTTTCACGAGGTGCAGTCCCTCACACGGGAGCTTTCCCTCCTTAAAACGGACAGCAGGGAAAAGCAGCAGAGACTCGACCTTCTGAAGTTCCAGATCAACGAGATCGAATCTGCATCCCTAGAGATGGGTGAAGTAGAGAAATTGAGGGAAGAGAGGGCTATTCTCGCAAATCTTGCCAAACTGAATGAACTTACGGATTCTGCGTATCTGCTCCTTTATGGCGCTGACGGGTCTTCCTCAGAAAAGCTTTCCTTAGCCCTGTCAATACTGAGGGAGGTATCCCAGATCGATCACGGAATGTCTGAGGTCCTTCATCTCCTGGAATCGGCAATGCCTCTGGTCGAGGATGCAGCGGGCTCGCTGAGACATTACAGAGACAAATACGATATGGATCCGAAAAGGCTGGCGCACATAGAAGACAGGCTGGACTTTATAAAAAGCCTCGAAAGGAAATACGGTAATGGGATAGAAGAAATTTTGAGATACAGGGACGAAGGGATGCAAGAGCTCCAGCGGCTTACCCTATCGGATGAGAGGATAATAGAACTAGGCGATGAACTGAAAGAGAAAGAGAAAGGACTCCATGAACGGGCTCAACAACTTTCAGGTATGAGGAGGGAGATCTCAAAGAAAATAGAGCGTGCAGTGAAGGGAGTACTTAAGGAACTTGCCATGGAGAAGGCAGAGTTCGTGATAGATGTGAAACCTGTTCCACTATCGTCCGCCGGGATGGATAGTGTGGAATTTCTCCTTTCTGCCAACAGGGGAGAAACCCCAAAGGCCCTCTCGCGAATTGCGTCAGGCGGTGAACTCTCCAGGATCATGCTCGCGCTGAAGGGGATCCTCGCTGAGGTGGACAGGATCCCTGTCCTGATTTTTGATGAAGTGGATGCGGGCATTGGCGGAAGAACAGCAGACAGCATCGGGATGAGACTCAAAACCCTCGGCAGGAGACATCAGGTTGTTTGCATCACCCACCTGCCCCAGATTGCCGCCATGGCTGACCATCACCTTAAGGTGGATAAGGTAACGAGAAAAGAGGGCGTCTATGTTAAAGTAAATGAACTCTCATGGGAAGAAAGGGTGGAAGAGATTGCACGCATGCTCAGCGGAAAGGTGACAGAGATTTCCCTCACCCATGCAAGGGAACTGCTGGGGAGTGAGCATATCAGGAAAGGCACCCGTGAAAGGTAGAATCACCATCGACAGGGAGCGCTGCAAGGGATGCAAGTACTGCGTGCTCGCATGCCCTAAAGGTGTTATCGTCATTGACAGTGAGTTCAATGCTAGCGGACATTTTCCCGCAAAGACGGAGCGTATGGAACGGTGTACAGGGTGCGCGCTCTGCGCACAGATGTGCCCAGAGATTGCCATACAGGTATGGGTGGAAGAGAAGGACAACTCCCTGAGCACTTCCTCACAATCCTGAGTCCGGAAGATGAAGAACCCTGAGGCAAGTCCGCAGGGTATCTT
>DATKOU010000142.1:0-21163 GCA_035524455.1 Thermodesulfovibrionales bacterium
CACGTTGTTCCGGAGAAAGATAGCTGAACATAAAGCCCTGTGGGTCGTTGATGCCTCTCATCATGCCTCCTGCGATGATGTCGTTCATCAACTATACCTTATGCGTATATACATTGGAAGTAGTTTTTCAGCAGCCTGCTAAAACGTCACTCTCATTCCTCCGTAGGAAGATAACCCCTTTGTTCCGTAACTGAACACTTCCTCATAATCTGCATCAAAGAGGTTCTCGATCCGTGCAAAAAGAGAGATGACTTTTGATAGTCTATAGGTTCCGCTCAGGTTCACGAGCCAGTAGGGATCAAGTCTCTTCCCTATCGCCGCGTCATGGGAAGAGTTGAACCTCCCGCTGACATAATTATAATCTGCAAGAAGGGAATAGGCCGGCGTAGAATACGCAATGCCTAAGACCACTTTATTTGCCGGCCTCCAGTTGAGCGGTAAATGCGTGTCTGTGTCCTTCGCGTCCAGATAGGTATACCCGGCCTTCAGGGAGAGTGCATCGGTTGCCTGGAACGAGGCGGTGGCCTCAACTCCTTTGATGGTAGCGTTTGCGATGTTGACCGCAGTGAAGGTGAGGGGATCGGCCTGTATCAGATTTGTGTAATCGGCGTTGAAATAGCTGATGCCCAGTTGGATTTTTCCCTGAAAAAGGGGCTTGACGATTCCCGCTTCAAAGGACTTTGATTCTTCCGGTTTGAGCGAGGGATTTCCGTAGAAGGGGAAAAAGAGATCATTCAGAGACGGCACCCGGAAACCGGTCGCGTAGCTTACCCTTACTGTTGCGTCAACCTCCTTGTTCATGTACGCGGCACCAACCCTGTATGTGGTCTTGCTGCCCACTGTACTGTAGTCGTCATACCTCAGACCGGCATTGAGGATAAGAGTGTCCTGAAAGAGCTTTAGTCTGCTATTGAGGTATCCTGCCTTATCATTTAGGCCTTCATCAAAATTGCCGAGACTGTTCGTGCTTTCGTGCTGATACGCGAGGCCGGCAGTGAGCATCAGGACCTCGGAGAGATGGAGATTGTTCTGCCAGTCCACACCCTGTCTCTTGTCGAATACATTGGCATTGTTGAATTGCACTGCGGGGTCAGCGAATTTAAGTAAATCACCAAACCCCGAGACTGTCAATACCTGCTCCCACTTGTCGAAAAGGTAGAGCTTGCCTCTCACCCCAGCCAGATAGTGATAGCCATGCTGAACAAATGTTAAAGAGTCGATGGCCCTGCCGGTGACGAAATCAAAGTCATCGAGACCAGTACGGTCAGAGGAGTAATTCCCGAAGAGTTCGACCTCCGAATTTGCTGATGTCTTGACTCCGAGATTCCACGACATGTAGCCGTTCTTATAACTGTCCGTCTCGGCACCGTCCTTTGCTGCTGATATGCCCTGGGTATAAAAATACAGACCGGTCACCCGGTAGCTCAGTATCCCTTCGCTCCCTGAAATGCTGAGCGAGGGAGAGTAGGTGCCGTATGAGCCGCCTTCAAACGACGCGACGATCCTCGGTTTCCCCTCACCTTTTTTTGTGATGATGTTGATTACTCCTGCCATTGCCTCTGAGCCGTATATCGTGCTCTGGGAGCCCTTGACGATCTCTATCCGCTCTATATCATCAACAGAGACCTTCGAGAAATCAAAGCCGCCGGTGGAGATGCTGTTTACCTTAACCCCGTCCACCATGACGAGCGTCTCCTTGGGGTCTCCGCCCCGCAAGAAGACCTGCGTAAGCCTCCCGTCTCCTCCGGTCTGCACGACATTCAGATCCGGAACCTTTCTTAATACATCGGGAATTAAGACAACGTTCATCTTTTTGATATCTTCGGCCTTCAGGACAGTGACCTCGCTTGTCGTCTCTTGCGCTGACTCTTCAAACCTCGAAGCAGTGACCACCACTTCCCCCACCTTTATTTTCTCATCCGCCCACCCATTGTCCACGGATAGAATTATGAGCATCCACAGAAAGATCGTCCACCGCATCCTCATCGATTGTTTTCCCGAGCTCCATTGAAGTGTGCCTCTGATGCCGGGCCTGCTGCCATTGACAGAAGCCCCCCTTGCGTCCTTTCTCATTACAGACCTCCTCTTCCCTCGAAGGGTATTCGTCTTCAGGCATTGAGGGTCTCCTGACTCAGGGCAACCTACTTGCCGGCCTTCCCGTCCCATCTATCAGGACAGTGGCGTTGCGGCGTTCGTTCCCCTAACAGTTGCGGGGCAGTTCCCGGCTTTCACGGGATTCCCCTCACCTGCCTGTATGGGACTGTCAATGACAGTCGTGCATAATCTTTGCAATGTCTTCCTTCCACCTGAGCCATGTTCTGAACCTTCATCGATGGAATTGAGCGCATTACTCGTGTATCACTCTGTTCATCAGTTTTACGACCGGATATTTCTCCCAGAACTCGATGATGTTCACTGCTCCGTGATTCTGTTCTATCCTGAAGATATTTTCCAGAGGGATTCCGAGGAGGTGACAGAGAATGATCCTGTTCACTCCGCCATGAGCAACTATGGCGATCCTGTCTCCCCCATGGTTGCTCAAAATCATTTCTAATGCCCGGATGACCCTCTCGTGCACCTCCATGGTGTTCTCTCCTCCCGGAGGGCTGTATTTCAAGGGGTTACCAGCCCATGATTCAAATTCAGAAGGATATGTTTCCTTTATTTCCGAAAAGGTCATTCCCTCCCATATTCCGAAGCTCCTCTCCCTGAGTTCAGGGACGACAATGATCTGTAATGCATAGGGCTCGGCGACTATCTGCCCGCTCTTTATAGCCCTGCTAAGATTGGAGGAGTATACTGCCTGAAGTGTTCCTTCCTTCACACCGGATTCCATACCGGTATGAGGAGCGCGGTGGACCTCATTTAGATAACTCGAATGTTGCGCAACACCCAAGGTCTTCAGATCCTCGCGGATAAAAGCGGACACGTCCCTGACCTGTTGAACTCCCTTTTCCGAAAGGGGGATGTCCATGCTCCCGAGATAGCGTTTGAGCGCGCTTCCCTCTGTCTCACCATGCCTGATTAGATAGAGCGTTGTAACCATAGCACTACCACGAACAAAAAGAGTATTTCCGATATCTCATTGATGGCGCCGAATATATCTCCCGTGAGTCCGCCGAACCGTTTCGTGCAAAATCGCACTGTCATGAAACTGAAGACAGCGAATGTGGCACAGAGAGAAAAAAAGAGTGCAAGAGTGCCTGCGCCAAATATCTTATAGAGGTGCAGTGAAGAGGCCATAGCGCAGAAGAGGAGCAGGAAGAGGGATGAGTACGCAACTGTGCTTACTGTGACGGAATCCATAAAAGCCTTTCCCAGTCCATCCTGACGGGCGGATGTCCCGATATAAAGGGAAGGGACCATGACCCACTTCGAAAATACCGGCATGAGGAACAGGAAAGACGAGGCAGCATCGACCGAAGCCCTTGTGAGGAGCTCACGCATGAAAACGAATTTCAAAAGGATGGCAAGTACTATGGAAACGACTCCGATAGCACCTGTAGTGCTGTCCTTCATTACAGCGAGCCGTCTGTCCCTGTCAATCCGTTCATCCCCGCGTGATTTCACTGCCAGTGCGTCGAACGTGTCCGCAAGCCCGTCAAGGTGAAATCCCCCGTTGCAAAGTACCAGTGCTGTAATTGCCAGGGCGCTTGCGGCGTCCCCGGAAAGGAGCGTCAAGGACAACCGCGCAACGACGGCCGCAAGTAGGCCCTGAAATGCGCCGACCACAGGGAAAAAGACCGTTGATCGGGAAAGATCTCTCTCGGAGACCCCTCCGCTGACCTTTAACGGTATAATGGTAAGGAACTGGAATGCGAGGATCAATGGCCTCACTTACCTCACCCTCTCTGTCGAAACCCCTGCGTCACCAAAGGTCGCCATCTCCCGGTATATCTTGAGTCCAGCCTCGATCATAAGCATTGCGAGCGCGGCCCCGGTACCTTCACCCAGTCTCATGTCAAGGTCGAGGATAGGCCTTAAACCCAATTTCTCGAGCATCACCCGGTGGCCGATCTCAACGGAGTTGTGGGCTGCGAACATGTATTCTCTTGTGAGCGGTTCGAGGGAGTACGCGATCAAAGCTCCTGCAGTGGAAATAAAGCCGTCAACGATTACAGGGATTCTTTGTGCAGCCGCGCCGATAATCAATCCCGCAATCCCCCCGATTTCAGCGCCTCCGATCTTCGCGAGGACATCAATGGGGTCTTTAGGATCAGGATTGTTTAATGCAATGGAATCCTCTATCACCATGATTTTGTTCTTCAGGACATCGTCAGCGATTCCGGTGCCTCTCCCGGTGACCTCTGAAACCGCCCTGCCGGTCAGGACTGCTGCGATGGCAGCAGAAGGGGTTGTGTTCGCTATCCCCATTTCCCCGGTCGCGAAGATTTTGTACCCCTTCTTTGCAAAGACCTCTGAAAGCTCTATCCCCACCTCCAAGCATTTTTCAGCCTCTTGCCTTGTCATGGCAGGCCCTTTACGCATGTTGTTTGTGCCCCTCATGACTTTCCGGGAGACCAGTCCGTCAATAGCTCCGAAATCAAAATCGACTCCGATGTCGACCACCACGACCTCTGAGCCGGCATGCCGGGCGAGCACATTTATTCCTGCCCCGCCATTCAGGAAATTCAAGACCATTTGGGGGGTAACTTCCTTGGGGTATGCAGAAACCCCTTCCTCAGCAACCCCATGGTCACCCGCAAAGGTAAAGATTACCTTCTTATCGAGTGCCGGGCTCTTGTTTTCCGTAATCGCAACCAGCCTTCTCGCAAACTCTTCGAGTCTGCCGAGACTCCCCTTTGGTTTCGTAAGATGGTCGAGGTGTTCCTGTGCGATCTCTGCAAAGTCAGCCCTGACAGGTCTGATTTCTTTTAATCTCTCAAGAAGCATAGTCTCTCCTTTATCCTTTTATTTTTACCGGTATACCCGACAAGGTCACATACACTTCATCCGCGGCTCCGGCAACCCTCTGATTCAATCTTCCCGCCACATTTCTGAATCTCCTTGCGAGCTCATTTTCGGGAACAATCCCCATGCCCACTTCATTAGAAACGATAAAAACACTGGGGAGACTCAGCCTCGCCAGTGACGAGATGAGCTGTTCGATTTCCGCATCTACATCCAGTGCAGACTGCATTACATTTGCGAGCCAAAGAGTAAGACAATCTATCACAACCACCCCGTAATCCCCTTCCATCTCCCCAAGGACATCCGCGATCTTTAATGGCTCTTCATAAGTCTCCCATCCTTCCCCGCGGTCCTGCTTATGTCTATTGATCCTCTCTCTCATCTCGTCATCACTCTCTTCTGCGGTGGCGATGAATGCCTTCCTTCCTGAAACCCGCAAAGCCTCTTCGAGTGCGAACCGGCTTTTTCCGCTCCGTGCGCCTCCAGTAATAAAGACAATTTTCTTCTTCACAGGCATCCCCCTCCGCTCTCCTTAAAAATTGTTTTCATACGCGATGTGCGCCCTGCCGTCAACAGACCGTCTTACCTCAATATTCACGTCAAACGACTCCTTGAGCATGGCATCCGTGAGAACCGTCTCTGAGTCTCCCAAACCGAGTATCTCGCCGTTTTTGATGAGCATAACCTTCTCAAACTGAAGCGCGATGTTGATATCATGAAGCGCCATGAGTATAGAGATGTTTCTTTCTTCTCTCAGCCGTCTGAGAAGGCGTATCAGTTCTATCTGGTATCGGATATCAAGGTTTGCAAGCGGTTCATCAAGTAGGAGGAGACCTGCGCCCTGCACCAGGGTCATGGCGATGAACGTGCGCCTTCGCTCACCCCCGCTCAGGTCGGAAAGATGCGCATCCGCCCTGTCTCCGAGGCCGACCATTTCAAGTGCCTCCTCAGCAGTCATCGAGGGAGGGACGTCATAAGGATAAAGACCCATGCTCACCAGCTCCCGCACTGTGAACGGGACGGTGATATCGAGGGTCTGCGGCAGATAGCAGATCAATTTTGCGCGGTCCTTATTCTTATATGTACGAATAGGTTTCCCCCAAAGCGTAAGCTCTCCTAAAGCAGGCTTGAGTATCCCGCTTCCCAGTTTCAAAATCGTAGATTTCCCCGATCCGTTTGCACCGAGGAGCCCTATAAATTCTCCTTCGCGTACAGAGAAGGAAATGTTGCGGATGAAGGGCGCGGGTTCTCCGTAGGAAAACGAGACCTCCTGAAGATCGAGTATCGTATTGTTAGACACCAAGGACATTCTTCCTCCTGAGAAGATAGAGAAAATAGGGTGATCCGATAAGAGCAGTGATGATGCCTGCAGGGAGTTCCATTGGGGGAAGCACGGACCTGCTGATGAGATCAGCGACGCACAGGAGCGCACCACCCACGAGTGCGGAAGCCGGGATAAGAACCCTCCCGTCAGACCCCATGAAGAATCTGATTATATGGGGAACGAGCAGTCCTATAAAGCCTATCATTCCCCCAAGCGATACTGATGCGGCGGTCAGGAGACCTACCGCAACAAAGAGGATGAACCGCTCCCGGTGGGGAGTAAACCCGAGGCTGTGGGCGAATTCATCGCCCAGAATCAGCGCATTCAGTGCCTTTGCCTTTGTACCTGACAGGATGATCCCGGCAAGTACAAAGGCGAGCCCATAGGGTATCCGGGCCCACTCGGACATGGAGAGGTCTCCGAATATCCAGAGGATCGCCTTACGCATCCCCTCATCCGACGATACGCTCATGATGAGCATCAGGAGGGCTGAAAAAAGGAAGCTCAGTCCCACACCCGCAAGGAGAAGCCTCTCCGGCCAGAGTCCTCCCCTCTTCCAGCCCATTATGCCCACAATGCTTCCTGTAACGATCGCTCCGATAAACGCAAGGACCGGTACGGTAAACTCGCCCAAGAAGGTCAGACCGCCGAGGATGCCAAGGACTGCGCAGAGCGATGCACCGCTTGATATGCCAAGAATGTAAGGGTCTGCGAGGGGGTTTCTGAGTATCCCCTGCAATACCGCCCCCGAGGCCCCGAGCGCCATTCCCATAAGTGCCGCAACCACGACCCGGGGCGCCCTGATGGAAAAGAGGATCTCCCTCGACGTGGCATCAACGGCAAAAGGGCTTATCACCGTAGGTCCAAGGAAAGGGGTGAGCACAAGGACCAAGAAAAAGAGTGCAATGATGAGGAACATCCTTATTCTCATATTACTGGCCCACCAGTCTCGAAATTTCATCAATACCCCTAATCGTCCTTGGGCCGAGGCGGTAGAGGTCATCGCTGACATAAAAGACTCTTTTGTTTCTTACTGCAGGGACAGAATGCAGCCTCTTCAGAAGACCTGCCGAGATTTTTTCTATGTCTTGACGTTCCATTCCCCTCCCTATGATGATAACGTCCGGTGCCCTGCGGATAATCTCTTCGATGGAATACTTTGGATATGCCACCCGGGAATCCGATGCAATGTTGTCGAAACCGATGAGGGCCAGCGCGTCATCGATCACCGTGCCTGGACCCGCAGCGATCAGGGGTTCCGGCCATACAATGAAAAGGACCCTTTTCCTTGCTGAGAGTGTATGAGAGCCGGTCATTCCCTCACCGGCTCCAACCCTCTTCACCGCTGCTTCGAACTCCCTCGCGAACGTCTCTGCCTCTTCCTGCACACCCAGTGCCTTTCCCAGGTCTCTGATGCCCTTAGGCAATTCCCGGAGTCTGCTCGCTCTGAAGACATAGGTCTTGATCCCGAGGGAGCGCAGTCTCTCCTCAAATTCCCTGGGGTTTCCGTCAATGGTCATGACCACCAAATCAGGTTTCAGTGAGATGACCGCCTCTAATGACGGGTTGGACATACCGCCGACCTTCGGCTTCCTCTTTGCCTCGGCAGGATAGTCGCAGAAGCTTGTGACTCCCACGATCCTGTTGCCGAGACCAAGGGCAAAAAGTATCTCTGTCATATTGGGGGCAAGGGAAATGATTCGCTGGGGTGTTTCCCCTGCATGGGCAGAGGAGGAAAACGAACAGGTAACAATGAGCATTAAGAACAAAAATATCTTTTCCATTTCATTTGCCATGGACACAGTACAAAATAAAAAAATCCCCTCGCCTGCGGCGAGAGGATTGCACCCTGTTTCACTTCATCCCCAACCGGTATCCCGAAATGTCCCCTGACTTTTCAGGAACCCCTCTTCCTCCACGGGAAGGCATTTCGTTCATAGTCATTGGCTCATTGCTCATGGTGTATGAAGCTGAAAACCTATGAGCCAAGAGCTATGAGCTATCATCCACAGGCAGGTCTTCTGGCTCACGGATCGTCCTACTCACCGGCCTTCCCGTCCCGATTTGTCGGGACAGTGGCGTGTGTGGTTTTCGTACCCGTTTACAGCGGCGGGACCGCTCCCGATTCTTACGGGATTCCCTGTTAGGCCTTTCGGCGCCTGTTGCGCTGACTATTAAAAATATCTAAATGCTACCACAAATGTCAAGAAGAGCCCTCCAATAAAGGCTTGACCTTTGGACCCAAAATGAATAGAATAGCCAAATGAAAAAAGACAGGACACTTTATGAATTGCAGTCCGACGTTTGCAAGACCCTTGCAAGCCCCAAGAGGATCGAGATACTGAATGCCCTGAAAGAGGGTGAAAAGACGGTGAGTGAGCTTGTCGAGATCCTGGGGGTACCCAAGGCAAATGTTTCGCAGCACCTTGCGGTCATGAGACATAAGGGGATACTGAAATTTCGACGTGAGGGTATCAATATGTATTACAGCGTCTCGAACCGTAAGGTCATCGAGGCATGCCTTCTCATGAAAGAGGTCCTTATGGAACAGATGAAGGAGAAGGGCAAGCTGGCGGAGATGGCCTCCAAGTCGTAATCTTCTTTTACCCTCCGACATCTCTACTGTTCTGAACGCGCTCCTAAATGCTGTGGCACACCAGGACATGCAAGGGTTATATGTTGCGGCAACCCGGCTTTTGCCCGCAGAGACAGGGACAAAGGACTTAAGAACCTCCCGCAGTTACCTGGGTACCCGCACCTTCCAGGTGGAGCCGTCTTTCTTGTCCTCAAGGATTATTCCCTGTTCTTCCAGTTCTTTTCTTATGGCATCAGCCGCTGCCCAATCCTTCCTCTGTCTTGCGTCCTTCCTCTGCTGAATTTTCTGGAGAATGTCCGTCTTTGTGTAGGGAATCCTTTTGGTGAGCATCAGCGCATCGTACCATTCTTCGGGCGTCCTGTTGAAGATGTTCAGCACCTTGCCTGCCTGGGTTAAGAGGTCCTTTGCCCTGAGCACCAGGTCATTCGCTTTCTGGCCGGCAGGGTGGTTGTCCAGAAACCTGTTGACCTCCCTTATCACCTCAAAGATATGACCCAGTGCCTGCGCAGTATTAAAATCGTCATCCATTGCTTCTCTGAACCTGTCCATGAAGACGGCAAGGGTTTCTTCCAGCGCATGGTCTCCGGCAGAAGGTTTTTGAGTACCCACTCCCCCTTTAAGGAAATCCTCCATCCGGGTAGCGGTGGTGTAGTACCGGTCAATGGAGACCTCTGCTTCTCTCAACAGTTCGTCAGAGAATTCGATCGGGCTCCTGTAATGAGTGGAGAGGAGGAAAAAGCGCACAACCTCTGCGTCAAACTTGTCAAGGATTTCCCTTATGGTGAAGAAGTTGCCCAAAGATTTGGACATCTTCTCCCGGTCAATGGTGATGAAGCCGTTGTGTATCCAGTATCTTACAAACGGCTTTCCGGTGTATGCCTCTGACTGGGCCAGTTCGTTTTCATGGTGTGGAAAGATAAGGTCCGCGCCTCCACCGTGAATATCGAAGCTTTCTCCTAGGTGCTTTATGGACATGGCAGTACATTCAATATGCCAGCCGGGCCTTCCCGGTCCCCAGGGGCTGTCCCAGGAAGGTTCGCCTTCCTTCGATGACTTCCAGAGGGCAAAATCCATGGGATTTCTCTTTCGCTCATCCACCTCGACCCTGGCGCCTGCGAGCATATCCTCAGTATCCCTTTTTGAGAGCTTGCCATAGCCGGGGAATTTATTCACCTCAAAATATACGTCCCCGTCAACCGCATAGGCGAATCCACGGTCCATGAGCCCTTTCACGATCCCGATGATTTCCGCCATATGCTCTGTGGCTTTGGGCTCCACATCGGCCCTTCCGACACCAAGACGGTCCATGTCCCTGTAATATTCCCCAGTATACTTTCTTGCCACTGCATCCCATGAAATACCTTCCTGTTTTGCCCTGTTGATGATCTTGTCGTCAATGTCAGTGAAGTTTCTGATGTAGTTCACCTGAAGGCCCCTGAAGGCGAGGTATCTCCTCATGACGTCAAACACGATGGCGCTCCTGGCATGTCCGATATGGCAGAGGTCATACACAGTGACCCCGCATGCATAGATCCCGACCCTCCCAGGGGTGAGGGGATTGAAATCTTCCTTCTTTCCGGTGAGTGTGTTATAAACCCGCATCATTCCTCCCTTCCCCTCAAGCTGCTCAATTCTTTTTTGCAGTTCAGCCACATGCTTCTCCATTTCCCTGAATTTCTCTTCCACCGGGTCAGGCATGTGTACACGGGCTAGGCTTTCCACCGGCCCTTCGTCCACCATCCTGAGTACCTTCTTCTTTATCACTTTTCCCGGTACCCCCACCACGATGGAATATTCGGGTGCGGAGTCAAGGACCACGGCATTGGCACCTATCTTAGCATGATCTCCTATGGTGATTGCACCCAGTATCTTGGCGCCTGTGCCCACCACCACATTATTCCCGAGTGTTGGGTGGCGCTTGCCCTTTTCTTTTCCGGTCCCTCCCAGGGTAACGCCCTGATACAATAGGCAGTCTTCCCCCACCTCTGAGGTCTCTCCGATGACCACACCCATTCCGTGGTCTATGAAAAAACCGGGTCCTATCTTTGCTGCAGGGTGTATCTCAATTCCTGTGAGAAACCTTGATAAATGGGAAAGCAGCCGGGGTATTACCGGTATCCCCAGGTCCCAGAGGATATGGTTAATTCTGTGGAGTACTATCGCGTGAAATCCGGGATAGGCGAGGACCACTTCGAGGCCATTCCTTGCAGCGGGGTCGTTTCTGAAGACAGACCTGAAATCCCTCTTTATCGTGCTCCAAAAACCCATTATAAAGGTTATTATACACTAAATGGATAGCGTCATAATCTCGAAACAATCAGAGGTCAAGCAACCTCAGAATCCTTATAGTCGACAAGATATTTATATGATGTCAACATTTCAAGAAAGTGAGGTTGTTACAAAATCTCTCAATAGTTTTCTTTTACAAGGTGTCGTATAAGAATCCTTCGCCTGTCCGACCTCTGCAGACTGTAAATATCTGTCTATTTGAATGTTTTGGCCCCTTCCTTTATCATGTAAGGTATGTCTGACGACATCAAGACCATGATCGCCGATTATATGGAGAAGGGATTTCTCGAGAACATCATCGACATGTTCAAACACGACAAGGGCCTCTATCCGTTGATTGGTGAGTTAATGACTGATGAGCGCATGCGGGTGAGACTCGGCATTTCTGCACTTGTGGAAACACTCGCAAAGGAAGACCGCAACACCATTGCACGGGCGATTCCGGGAATCGCTCACCTCCTCAGGAATGAAAACCCGATCATCAGGGGTGACGCTGCATATCTCCTCGGAATCATAGGACAGCGGGAGGTTCTACCGTTTCTGGTGGAGGCAGCAGATGATAACAATTCCGGCGTGAGACAAATCGTGAGAGAGGCGATAGAGGAGATAGGAGAGACAGAGGGTTAAACGTCCAGGCCCGAGAGCGGATATTTTCAGAATTCTTATAATCGGGATATTACTATGGCATATCGACATCCCTTAAATGGCAAGACTTGTCCTCAGATCTCTCAAAAGGGTTTTTTCATAAGGTGTCATACAAGAATTCTTCTCCTGCCAAGCCCCTGTCGGGGAATGCGGTGAACTTTGTTGGAAAAAATATGACGAATAACACAATTATCAGCTTATTTCTTAACGCTGCGGGAAGATACCCGGACAACACCGCCTTCAACTACTTTGCGCAATCGTGGCGGACAATAACCTATGGCGAGTTTCTCGGAAAGACAAGGGGCATTGCATCGCATCTGATACAAGAGGGAGTGAGGAAGGGCGACAGGATCGCCATTATTCTCGAAAACAGGCATGAGTGGTGCGCATCATATCTAGGTGTCCTCATAGCGGGAGGGATTGCCGTTCCCATGGACGCGCAGCTGGGATCCAATGAGGTCAAAAATCTTCTCAATGATTCAGGGGCTGCTCTTGTAGTTCACAGTGATAGGACAGAGACGAATGTAAAGAGTCAGATCAGGGGGATCAATGTCGATTCCACAGAGTTTCAGGAGATCTGCCGCACCCCGTTTAGGGGGCACTATCCAAACCTCACGGAAGAGGATCTGGCATCCATCGTCTATACGTCAGGGACAACAGGCACCCCTAAAGGGGTGATGCTGACCCACAAGAACTTCTGCTCAGATTCAGAGGCCTTGATCAGCGCAGGCATTGTGACCCATGAGGACAATGTCTTGTCAATCCTCCCCCTCCACCACACCTACGCGTTCATGTGCACCTTCCTCGTCCCTCTCTTTCTGGGTGCAACCATTACTTATCCCCTGGGAATGAAAGGCCCTGAACTCATCTCGACTATGAAGGAGAGGGGGGTGACGGTCCTGGTGGCAGTGCCCCAGCTCCTGGAGCTCATAAGAAACGGCATTATGAAGAAGTTCAGGGAGATGCCTTCTCCGGTCTCTCTCCCGCTTCTCCTTCTTCTAAGAATCAGCGGAGGACTGCGGAAGAGCACGGACCTCAATATGGGAAGAGTTATCTTCGCCTCAGCGCAAAGGGCATTCGGTGAGAGGTTCAGGTTCTTTGCGAGTGGCGGCGCAAGGCTTGATCCCATGGTGAAGGATGACCTTGAGGCATTGGGCTTTACTGCCCTTGAAGGATATGGCCTTACCGAGACCTCTCCTGTAGTGACCTTCAATCCGGTAGAGAAGAGGAAGTCGGGCTCTGCGGGAAGACCTCTCCCAGGGGCGGAGATAAAGATACTGAATCCCTCAGGGACAGGGGAGGGCGAGATTGCGATTCGAGGCCCCATGGTGATGAAGGGCTATTACAAGCATCCGGAAGCTACTGCGCAGGTGATCCGTGACGGCTGGTTTCTGAGCGGGGACCTCGGATATTTGGACAACGAAGGATACCTCTTTATCACCGGCAGGGCAAAAGAGGTGATCGTCCTCAGCTCAGGAAAGAATGTGTATCCTGAGGAAGTGGAAAAGGCGTACCAGGAAATACCCCTTGTCAAAGAGATCTGTGTTACGGGAATTGAAAAAGAAGGGATAGTGGAATCACTTCACGGTGTGATTGTTCCGAACCTAGACCACGCGAGGAAGGAGCGCATAGGCAATATCTCCGATTCCCTGAAATGGGCAATGAACAAAGTTGCTCTCAAACTGCCGCCTTATATGAGGCTTAAAGGGTTCACGCTCTCTTCCGAGCCTCTGCCCAGAACGCCCCTGGGCAAGCTGAGGAGGTATATGGTAAGGGACATAATCAGCAAGGCGAGAGGCGGGAGGCGGGAGGCGAAGGGAGAGGATAGTTTATTATTGAGAGATGAAACAGGAAGGGTGGTTGAGGGGTGCATAACGCCTCTTTTGCGGGAAGCGATGCCGGTCCATTTATCAGACAATCTTGAGCTTGACCTCGGCCTCGATTCTCTCCAGAGGATAGAACTTGTTGTGGCTCTGGAAAAGGCGTTCTCCTTCAAACTCCCCGAGACCTTCGCATCAGAAGTCCAGACGGTAGGGGAGCTCGTGGAACGGATAAAGGAGTTCAAGACCCGGGGGATTTCAGGTGCTGAGAAGCCCCTATGGGAAGATATTTTTGCTGCAGAAATTCCCGAGGAAGAAAGGAAAAAGATAGGGTTATATCAGGGAAGAGTGGAATGGGCATTCAGCGCTGTCTGTATCAAGCTCATCAAATTTTTTCTGAGGGTGTTCTTCAGGCTTGAAGCCAGGGGCATCGAAAACATTCCCGCCTTTCCGTTCATCATCGCCCCCAATCATTGCAGCAATATGGACGGATTTGTGGTGGGTCTATCGATCCCCCTTGCTGTCTTCAAGAGTCTCTACTTCCAGGGCTACCAGACATATTTCCAGGGATGGCTGCCTTCCCTCTTCGCGAGGCTTGCGCACGTGATACCCATTGATCCTGAAACCTTTCTGAGCAAGGCCCTCCAGCTCTCTTCCTATGTGTTAAAGAAAAACCGTGCCCTTTGCATATTCCCCGAGGGAGGAAGGTCAATTGACGGCAGTCTCCTGGAGTTCAAGAAGGGCATAGGGATTCTTGCCATGGAGCATAATATCCCTGTTGTGCCTGTATTGATAGAGGGGACCTTCGAGGCCCTGCCCCGAGGAGCGCTCTGGCCAAAGTTTGTGAAGATAACACTCACAATCGGGAGACCTCTTTACGCGGCAAAAGTGGATTTCTCCAAAAAACCCGAGGGAATAGACGAGTATCAGTTCTTTGCGAATGAGGTGAGGGAGAGGGTGAAGGGACTAAAGGAGTTTCCGGCAGATCAATAGTGGTCCTGACCTGAACTGATCAATAGCACCACCACTTTCTTGGTGAGCAGTTCACTGACTATACCACACTGTGGACATTGCGCCACAGTAATTATTACCGTTTCTAATCTTCGCACCATGGCCACTATTCAATCTGTGGTTGTCCATGTCGTACTCAACTTTTCGCGAGGATGGCCTCTGGGAGGTTTTTCGACAAATGTGTAGTGAAGGATTAGCTCTGTTGACTCATTTAACTCAGCTAATCTTTTCTTGACTTACCAATAAACTCATGTTTATATAATATATATTATGATCCTTATTTGTTTCACTAATTAGGAGTTATCTCCCCTCAGAAGAAACCAAGGGTATCATGTTACATAAACAAGAGTTTATCGAAAGTACTATTTTAGTATTTCCTCGTGCGGTTAAGTCCTCATACAGCAAGGGAAACCCGCATGCTTAAACAATTTACTGACTACGTAACCTTCACTTTACTAGAACTGGAACCGACCAGCCATGCGGGGGAAGCTCTCAACTTCTTCATCTACGATACGCTCAAGATATTCACCCTTCTCACTACCATTGTCTTTGTAGTCGCAATCATCCGGGCGTACTTCCCGCCTGAGAAGACCAAGCGGATACTGGCTCATGAGAGGGAATATATCGGCAACGTCATGGCGGCCTTACTTGGTATAGTCACACCATTCTGCTCCTGTTCGGCAGTCCCTCTTTTTATCGGTTTTGTGGAAGCAGGAATACCTCTTGGGGTCACTTTCTCTTTTCTCATTTCTTCCCCAATGGTCAATGAAATAGCACTGATTATGCTCTGGGGTCTCTTCGGCTGGAAGATAGCCCTGATATATACCAGCACCGGAGTCCTGTTGGCAATTGCCTCCGGCATCGTCATAGGCAGGCTTAAGATGGAAAAGCATGTCCAGGATTACGTCTGGGAAATGAAGGTCGGAAACTCGGAGATCGTGGAGACAAGCTTCGGTCAGAAGATCGATTATGCCCGTAACTATACTGCCGAGCTTCTGAAAAAGATTTGGCCCTATGTGATCATCGGTATTGGATTGGGAGGGATTGTTCACGGTTATATCCCGACTGACTTTGTGGTCAAATATGCGGGGCCTGACAACCCCTTTGCTGTTCTGATTGCAGTTCTGATAGGCATCCCGCTTTACAGCAATGCCGCCGGCATGATTCCTGTGGTCCAGGCACTGGTGGGAAAAGGGATGGCCATGGGGACTGTGCTGGCCTTTATGATGTCGGTAACCGCAATCTCTTTTCCCGAGGCGGTAATACTGAAGAATGTGCTGAAGATGCGTCTTATTTATATTTTCTTCGGTATTGTGGCGGTGGGAATTATTATAGTTGGATATCTGTTCAACACAATCTTATAGGAGGATATGAAATGGAAATCAAGGTATTAGGTCCGGGTTGTGCAAACTGTCACAAGATGGAAGAGCTGGCAAAGACCGCGGTGAAGGAACTCGGCGTTGAAGCAAGGGTTGAGAAGGTTTCCGATATTCAGGAAATCATGAAATATACGATGTCCACGCCGGGCCTTGTAGTAAACGGCAAACTCAAACATTCAGGAAAGCCATTACCTAATATTGAAAAAGTAAAGACACTTATCAAAGAGGAGGCATGACCATGCAGGATTTGATGAATATCTTCAAAGCCCTTTCAGAAGAAACAAGGCTCAGGATTTTAAAGCTGCTTGAGCATGGAGAACTGTGTGTATGCGATATTGTTGCCGCACTTGAACTTATTCAGCCTAAAGTGTCTTTCCATCTGAATGTATTAAAAGAAGCAGGCTTTCTTAAAGACAGGAAACAAGGACGCTGGACCCATTATCGCATTGACGACTCGGATTTCTTCAGAAGGTTCCTGCTTATGTCGGTCCTCGAAAGAATTCATAATAAAGCGGTCAGTGAAGACAACAAAAGGCTTGATGCTTTTATGCAGACTAAAAAGACCAAGGCAACAGTTGTGGATATTGAGAAGAGGCGAGGATGCTGCGGATAATAAGCATGTCTAAAGAAGATACTAACTTTCACCTATAACCAATCTAAAGGGAGTCAACTATGGATAAGAAAAAAGTGTTGTTTGTCTGTGTTCACAACAGCGCTCGAAGTCAGATGGCAGAGGCGTTTCTCAATGCTATGGGCGGCGATAAAGTTGTTGCTGAAAGCGCAGGATTGGAGCCAGGGGTGTTGAATCCGATAGTCGTTGACGTGATGAAGGAAGTGGGGTTTGATATCTCAAATAACAAGACGCAGGGTGCTTTTGACTGCTTCAAGGCAGGGAAATTGTATCACTACGTGATTACAGTCTGTGATGAAACAAATGCCGAAAGATGCCCTATATTTCCCGGGCTGGCGAAAAGGCTCCACTGGGGTTTTGATGATCCCTCAAAGCTTCAAGGAAGCCGTGAGGAAAAGCTTCAGGGGACAAGAATTATCAGGGACCAAATAAAGGCCAAGAGAGAAGAGTGGATCT
Organism: Thermodesulfovibrionales bacterium; assembly: GCA_035524455.1. GTDB lineage: Bacteria > Nitrospirota > Thermodesulfovibrionia > Thermodesulfovibrionales > UBA9159 > DASPUA01. The sequence continues at coordinate 17,063 of DATKOU010000142.1, forward strand.
CACAACAACAATAAAAGAGATGAAGAGAAAGGATAGATTATGAACCCAACTATAACTAGAAGGCTTTCTTTTCTTGATCGATATTTGACCCTGTGGATATTCTCCGCAATGGCTGCTGGCGTCGGCCTTGGTTACTTTATTCCTCAAACGGAAAGTCTGATTAACAGCTTTCAGGTCGGTACAACAAATATTCCTATTGCCATCGGCCTTATCCTCATGATGTATCCCCCTCTTGCAAAAGTGAAATATGAGGAACTGGGAGAGGTCTTTAGAAACAAAAAAGTGCTTACGCTGTCCCTTGTCCAGAACTGGGTAATCGGCCCAATCCTGATGTTCTTGCTTGCGATTATTTTTCTGCGCAGTTATCCGGAATACATGGTGGGGCTCATCATGATAGGCCTTGCACGCTGCATCGCCATGGTCATAGTATGGAATGATCTTGCTTGCGGTGACCCTGAATATGCTGCGGGACTTGTCGCATTCAACTCCATCTTTCAGGTCCTCTTCTTTTCAGTTTACGCCTATGTTTTTATTACCGTCCTTCCGTCATGGGTCGGACTAAAGGGTGTTGTTGTAAATGTCACTATCGGCCAAATCGCAAAAAGTGTTTTTATCTACCTCGGCATTCCCTTTCTTGCGGGGATGATAACAAGGTTCAGCCTACTCAAAATCAAGAATCGTGAGTGGTACGAAAAAGTATTTATCCCCAGGATAAGCCCGATCACACTCATCTTTCTGCTTTTCACAATCCTCGTCATGTTCTCGCTGAAAGGGAATTACATTGTCAGGCTCCCCCTGGACGTGATACGAATTGCGATTCCGCTTCTTATCTATTTTGTTTTTATGTTCCTCGTCTCCTTCTATCTCGGGAAAAAGATCGGGGCGGACTATCCGAAGACAGCCACGCTCTCCTTTACTGCGGCGAGTAATAACTTTGAGCTTGCTATTGCTGTTGCTGTTGCTGTTTTTGGACTCAATTCAGGTGCTGCCTTTGCCGCGGTCATCGGCCCGCTCGTGGAAGTGCCGGTTTTAATCAGCCTGGTAAATGTTGCCCTCTATTTCCAGAAGAGGTATTTCACCATTGAGTACTGCAGGGTAAAAGGCGTTGAATCACCTTAAAATGTTCAAGGAAAAACCATAAGATATGGAGGAGTAATGAAAAAAGGATTGATGCTTCTCGTTGCCCTAATAACGCTCTTGACGCTATTCGAATACAGCAATGCAAGCGACGTTGATAGCATGCTGAGCAATGCACGAAAAGATGGGAAGGCGGTCATGTTAGAGATTGGGTCTGAGGGATGTGTCCCCTGCGAGCAGATGAAGCCTGTAATGGAAAAACTAAGAACTAATTACAAAGGCAAGCTGGAAGTCTTCTTTGTCGATGTACGTAAGGACAAGGAGACCTCGAGAAAGTTCGGTGTCCATGTCATACCGACACAGGTTTTTCTTGATAAAAACGGTAAAGAGTTTCATCGGCACTTCGGCTTTTACGAGTATGAGGAGATTGTCCCCGTTCTGAAGAAAGCCGGCCTTTAACCGATGTGCAATGCCTAAACAGAGGGAAAAAGATGAAAATTGCAATTCTTGGTGATATCCACGGCAACCTTGAAGCATTGGAGGTTGCTTATACCACAGCAGTGTCCGAGCATGTTGAGAAAATATACCACCTTGGAGATATCGGTGGTTATGCTCCGTTCGTGAACGAGGTGGTCGATTTCCTAATCGAGCACGGCATTGCAGGCATCCAAGGAAATTACGACGAGACGGTTGCCAATGACCGTGAGCATTGCGGATGCAAATATGAGGACCCGATCCAGGAGGAAATGGCGAACCGGTCCTTCGAATGGACTAAGAGGCATGCATCGCAGAAGACCAAAGAGTATCTGAAGAAACTTCCTTTCAGCATTTCGTTTCAGGCTGAGGGGAAGAAGGTACTGCTCTTTCATGCGACACCCGGGAAAAACAACCTCTATTGGTACGAAGACAGGCCTGAGAAGTTTTTCCGTGAGATGGCAAGGAAAGTGGACGCCGACGTAATGATTTACGGCCACACACATAAACCGTATCGGATGGACATGGATAACAAGGTTTTCATAAATGCAGGAAGCGTCGGGAAGCCCAAAGACGGAGATCCGAGGGCATGCGTAGCCCTTATTGAAATAACCAAAGGCGCCGTGGTAACAAATTTCCTTAGAGTTCCCTATGATATTGCAAAGACGACCGAGGCTATTGTAGCCAGTGGACTGCCTGCCTACTTTGCAGATAAATTGAAAGAGGGCAGATAGGATGTTGGAATCCCTGTTGGGCAATATACAGACAGTAATCCAGAATCGGCATGGCCTCGCGTTTGTTGCTGTATTTATCGGTGGCATCATATCTGCAGCAAGCCCCTGTGTTCTTGCAGCCATTCCTTTGATAATCGGCTATGTCGGCGGTTATTCGGAAGGAAACAAAAGAAGGGCTGCTCTTTACTCTCTTGTCTTTATCCTTGGCTTGTCGCTTACCTTTACCCTTCTTGGTGCAGCAGCATCAATCATGGGCCAGTTTCTGGGATTCATGGGAAAATGGCTCTACCTTGGTCTGGCACTGATAGCTGTCTTGATGGGTCTTCAGCTTATGGGTATCATCGAAATTCCTTTACCCTTCCAGAAGACAAGAGCAGTTAAAACAAAGGGACTCCTCGGGGCCTTTCTTCTCGGCATGTTGACCGGAACGGTCTCATCTCCCTGTGCAACGCCGGTCCTTGCGGTCATCTTGGCCTATGTCTCGACTCAAGGCGATATGATATACGGCGGATCACTCCTCTTTGTCTATGCCCTCGGACACTGCGCGCTTATATTTATGGCCGGACTGTCTGTCGGGGTCACGGAAAGTATTGTTCGCTCAAGAGGCATCAGAAACTTCTCCCTTTATTCAAAGAGGTTCAGCGGCGCGATTCTGGTCGCTGTTGGAATATACTTCGGAATAACAAATATCTGAGTAATGAATGAAAGGTGGGATGGCTAGGGGAGCTGGATATGCCATAATGATAACCGTGAAGGGGAAAAGACCTGCCGGGTATATTAATTGGCATATGAAGAGATAATAGAGAAGATAATGACAATATTGGAGGCGCATGATGCTATTATCCGGTTATATGAAGGACGTATCTCTCCCAGTGTGCAATTCGAGTTTTCAGTCCCTGCACTGTATTGCATATCTGAATGAAGATATCACAGCAGTCCTTCCATATCTTAATGCAGAGCTTGGAGGCCATCAATATATAAAAGAGCCTCCTTCTGTGACTTTCAAAATTAACGGCAGATTAATAACAATACATCCCACAAGAATTGCGGTCAATGCTTTGGAGAGCGTGGAGCAAGCCGATAAGATTTTGGAATGGCTCAGGAAACAGATTAACGATATATGGGAAAGACGCGAGGAAATTGAACCATCATATAAACGTGTTGCATCTCCTACGCTTCTCGATATCCTGAAACTTCTTCCAAGGACAAATTGTAAAAAATGCGGCCAATCTACGTGCCTTGTATTTGCAACTCAAATTATGGAGGGCGGCAAAGGACCTGAACATTGTCCTGCACTTAACGCGGTTGAACGTCGGAAACTCGAACACTATCTCAATCAATTCAGCATTACTGGAGGAGTGATGTCAAAGTGAATACAAGAAATAAAAGAACACATAACAAAGGCATCGAGAGGGATGCGAGAATCAATGAAAGGCGGAAGCAACATGAATAGCAGCGTTTGCTGAATATTGGAGCTGCAGGTCCAATCAGGGTGGGAGAAGGACTTCAGGGGTCTTATGGCAGAGATGGTCACAGCAACACAGTCGAATGAAACTGGGACGGTTAATTACGAGTGGAGCACAAGTGCGGATGGCAAACTATGTCACATTTATGAGCGTTATGTCGACTCCGCGGCGGTGATGACTCATCTAGGCACGTTCGACGAGCGCTTTGCCGGGCGCTTTCTAGAGGTCTTGAAACCTGTTCGCTTTTTTGTATACGGCTCACCTAGCCAGGAAGTTAAGGATGCGTTAGCGGGATTCAACCCCATCCATATGAAGTCAGTGGGCGGCTTTAGCCGGTAGCGCGACGGACC
>DATKOU010000143.1:0-3358 GCA_035524455.1 Thermodesulfovibrionales bacterium
AAAACCGCCGCAAAACCTGCGAAGAAAGTGGCCACAACGGGAAAGAAACCCGTGGCGCCTGAGTTTACCGCTAAGCCAGCCATAGAGATAACCGCAACATTTCCGGACACCATGGGATTGACCGCAAAAGTGGCCGCGGCCCTCGCTGCGGAGAATGTAAACATACTTGCCGGGACAGGGTACTCGGCGAGCGGCATGCGCAGAAAGGCGATCTTCACCCTGATCGTGGACAATTATGCCAAAGCAGAGAGGGCCCTCGAAAAGATCGGCGCTGATGACCTGCATGAGTCGTCGGTTATTATGGTAGAGACACCGAACAAAGTGGGGGCGTTGGAGAGGGTATCAAAGATCATTGCGAATTCCGGGATCAACATCTATTATTTTTACGCCACTACCAGCTCAGGGAAGACAGCGACCAGCGTGTTCAAGACAGCCGACGACAGGAAGACGATTAGAGTCCTGTGCGAAGCCTAAACGGGATATTCCCGCACAAGCCCACTTCACTCACTATCGGAGCGGTCTTGAGAGCGCGGATCCTTGGCCGACCCTCATTTCAGCGGAAGGGAGACGGTGAGCGAAAACATTCCGGTATCTGTGAGATTTGCGGTCACCTCTCCGCCGTGGGAACGGACGATATAACGCGCAATGAAGAGGCCAAGGCCTTTTCCCTGAGTCTTGCCCTTGGTGGTACTTTTCCCGCGGTAAAACGGCTCGAAGAGATCGTGCAGTTCATTCCTGTCGATCCCGGTGCAGGTATTTGATACATTGACGAGGAGTTTCCCCATGCCTTCAAACACGCGGATTACAATCAGCCCGCCCTCGGGAGTGTAGTTTACGGCATTAGTAAATATATTCTCAAGTACCCTCCGTATCAGGCCTTTATCACACACGCAGGGACTGACAGAGTCAACTTTGTTCTCGATATTGATGTTCTTTGCCTTGGCGCGGGGCAGAATGCTTTCGTAGAGTTCAGCGATAAGCACCGCGAGATCAACCTGCTCCCTGAAAAGGTCGAGAGGCTTGAACCGGGAAGAGGCGAGGAGGTTGAGATCATTGAGCAGGCTGATTATACGGTCTACCTCTGTGAGACCAAAGGCGATTGCTTTTCGGTATTCTTCAGGAGACCGCTCTTTCCTTAACGTCACCTCCAGGTTTCCCTTAAGGGAAGCGAAGGGGGAGCGGAGCTCATGGCTTACACTCGAGGAGAAGCTCTCCTGATAGGTGAAGGCGTCTGATACCGGCTTCATCGCCTGCCTGACCAGATAACGGCTCACGAGATAGGAGAGGAGGAGTATTCCGGGAAAGATGATGAGGATAACACGGTAAAAGTTTCTCTCATATTGAGTCCCGGAAGCAAAGGGCACGGCGATCCTTCCGGCGAAACGCTCATTAAGGGGGAAATAGGAGATAAGATAGGATTCTTCCCGGATCTCCAGGGTTTCAAAACCGCCGCGTCCTGTGAAGGCGCTCCCCAACAAATCTCTGTTGAGGACCGGGTAGAACGTGGCAGAGCTCCTGGATGCGACCACAATATCACCTTTGCCGTTCAGAATCTGAAAATAGTATTCTTCCCACGCGGGCTTGGAGGTATCAATGCCGGCACGTTTGAATTGGTCGACAAAGTCTCTCTGAATAACCTCTTTCATATGCCGCTTTACCGCATGCACGATGGTCTGGTGGAAATACACTGCGATGACCGCAAGGATGAAGACTGTGAAGATGACGAGGATCAATGAAAAGCGGATTGCAAAACGTCTCTGTGTGAAGTCAATCACGGGAGTCTGATTCTGGAGCGTTTTCCAGCATGTATCCTGTCCCTCTTACACTCCTGATAAAATCGGGTGATACGAATTCACCGATTTTTTCACGGAGTGATTTGATATGCACATCCACGATGTTGGTGTTGGGGTTAAAATCATAACCCCATACATTTTCGATAATCTGGGTTCGTGAAAGCACCCGCCCCCGATTTCTCACGAGGTAGACCAGGATGGCATACTCCTTCGGACGGAGAACGACTTCGTTCTCGCCCGCAAAAACCCTGTGGGACAGGACATCGATCCTGAGGTCTTTATGCCGCAGTTCCACAAGGGCATCCTGTCTTCTCCTGAGGAGGGCCCTTATCCGTGCGATAAATTCTTCAAAGGAGAAAGGTTTTGTGAGATAATCATCAGCGCCGCTGTCGAGGCCGGCCACCTTGTCTTTTAGCGAGTCCTTTGCAGTGAGCATCAAGACCGGGGTCTGAATCTTTTTTTGGCGGATCTCTTTGCAGAGTTCGATGCCGTTAATCCCGGGGATCATGACGTCGAGGATAATAAGGTCATACCGGTTCGCCAAAGCAAGCACTCTGCCCTCTTCTCCGTCCACGGCGAGGTCGACGGCATAATGTTCCTCTACGAGTCCCTTTTTGATGAAGTTGGCTACGCCTTCTTCATCCTCGACGAGGAGGATTCGCATATACATAGTCTAATCCAATTAGCCTTATTTTGAGAAGAGTGTCTTCCGGGCCTTGATGCCCTTTGGTCATTAGAGAGGGTGGAGGGAAACTTCCCTCCACCCTCTCGTGTGCATGAGAACAGAAGTGCCTGACAGACAGACCCTTCTGTTCATTCCCATTTGCTGCTTACAGATTACCTGCGTCGTGCCTGTCACGGTGTCGGAACGCTTGCTGAGAATTTTATTAACGCTCATAAACCCTGAAATCCCTTCCGAAACCGTGAACATGAAGGAGGTGCAATTTTTAGGGATTATTTTTTTGTCCTCCTGTCTTTTTATAGAGTATGAACCAAGAATATTAAAATCCCATTAACTGCCAATGAATGTTTCTTAATAATGTGTTATTCCAAACCAGACCTACACGAAGTGCGTTAATGGAGCCTTTTAACAGAGGGACGTTCAGGAAATAAGCAGGATTGGTTTCCGGGATTGATTAATGGTTGAGACCGGGAAAGCCCAGGCCGCATTGACAGCGTTCTTTCTGTTATGGTTTAATAGTGCTGCCTTTAAGGGCAGCCCGGTGAGGCTGTGAAGGCAAAGGAGCCCAAGCTGCTTACATTATTACAAGATAAGCCTTCCTCATGATACGTGGGGAAGGCTTTTTTTATGCCTGAACATGCCCAAGGAATTATTAGATAAGAAAGACATCGACCGGATACTCTCCCGCATGGCCCATGAGATCCTGGAAAGGAACAAGGGCGCAAAAGGCCTTTGCCTGGTGGGAATACAGAGGGGAGGAGTGCACCTTGCAAAGAGATTGGCACACAAAATTAGAGAGATAGAGGATAAGGATGTGCCGGTGGGCTCGCTGGACATCGCTTTTTATAGGGATGACCTGAGTATCAGAAAGGAACAGCCCCAG
>DATKOU010000144.1:0-9012 GCA_035524455.1 Thermodesulfovibrionales bacterium
GCTTTCCGCATATAAGTGGAATGTGGTGGAGGTCTATCCCAATGTGTTTTTCGAGACCTATGTGCTGGAAGACTGGGGGAATGCCTTTAATGAGGGTGAAGTGCGAGATGCTTGGGCAGGATATTGCTTCGGCATGCGGGACCACTTCAGCATTCTCCATAACGGGGACGTGATTCTCTGCTGTATAGATTTCGAAGGAAAGACAACGGTGGGCAACCTCCGGCATTCATCCCTTCGTGAGATACTCTCCTCTGATGAACTCGGGAAGATTATGGACGGCTTCAGAAAATTCCAGCTCGTTCATCCCCACTGCAAGCAGTGTTTAGGAAGCAAGTCATTCAGTTCCTGGCTTCTTAAACCCCTGCTCTCTATTGCAGCACTCAAGGTGCTTAAGCCATTTTTTTACAAACGCGTGCGCATTTATGAATAAAGAAAGTGCGGCAGACTAATCTTTGAGGTTATGAAAAACAAAAAGGCGCTCTTAGGCAAATCTCAGGGAACCGGAACACCATGAAAAGATACAGCACGGCGCACCCCTTATTTATGTCCTTCTACTCAAGGCCCTTGTATCAGGACGTGGCCACGAACTGGAAGAAGATATCCATACTCTATCTCCTTCTGCTACTTGCGGTCTGCCTGATACCCCTCACATTTAAGACCCGTGCGTCGGTCTCCGATTACGTTCTGCGTGAGGCCCCGAAGATTATAAAACAGTTCCCGGTGGTGAGCATCTCCAAGGGGCAGGTATCGGTGGATGTTCCCATGCCCTATACCATCAAGGATCCCGAGAATAACGCACCTCTTGTAATCATTGACACCACAGGGCAGGTGACCTCTTTAGCCGGTTCAAACGCATTGGTCCTCCTGACAAAAACAAAATTGTTTTTCAAAAGAGGTCCGAAGGAGTCGAGGATATTGGACCTCTCTGATATTGACAGTCTCGTCATCAACCAGTCCAGGCTCTACGACTGGATGGAGACATTCCTTGAGTACTTTGCCTTTGTCCTTTATCCTGTCGCCCTTTTTTTTACTTTTTTATTCAGGATATCTCAGGCGTTAGTTTTTGCATTAATAGCAATTAGTTTTAGTAGCTACCTAAAGCTTAACTTTAAGTATAGTGCGCTGTTGAGTATCGCAATTGTATCCATGACACCCGCCATTATCCTCGACACCCTTTACAACTACCTTGACATGGCGATCCCCTTCTGGTGGCTGATAGATTTCGCCCTTGCCCTCGCGTATCTCTTTTTCGCTCTCAAGTTAAACGCAGAGAAATAGCCCGAGGCATCTCTCAAAATCATGAATGCTGCTCAAAGATATGCTCACTCAAGAATCCTAAAGGGAGAGGGAATGAATGTGAGGATAAATATTATCAAGGCTAACATCCCCACAATTTTCCTAGTCCTGTCCAAGGGAGCCTCCCAGTAGATCACCGGGGGATGCTTTAAACCCAGTACAATCATAACCACACCCCAGAATGCCCACCCCTCCCAGAAAAAGAAACCCATAAGGAGGAGAGTTCCTACAAGGGTTAAGGATATGAATTTATGCCTCTCCCCAAGAAAGGCATAGGCGATATGCCCTCCGTCAAGCTGCCCTATGGGGATGAGGTTGAGCGACGTGACGAAAAGTCCAATCCATCCTGCAAATGCCACAGGATGCAACACAATTTCGTAGGATGCAGGAGGGACTCCTAGCACAAGACGTGAAAGGAGCGTGAAGAGGAGAGAATCCCCCAGGCTCAATATACTTTCGGTATCAGCCACAGGGATTACGCTGGAATACCTCAGCCCAGCAATAACTGCGATGACCGAAAGAACAAAACCTGCAATGGGACCTGCTGCACCTATGTCTATAAGGGCCTTCCGCGTTATAATTGGTGACTTCATCTTAATGAAGGCACCAAATGTTCCTATGAGTGAAGGCGCAGGAATAAAATAGGGAAGAGTGGCCTTCGTGTGGTGTTTTTTTGACGCAAAATAATGGGAGAGCTCATGGCTCAGGAGAATCGTCATGAGAGTTAGCGCGAAGGGCAATCCCTCGATAATCCTCCATGGTTCATTGAAGATATTCACCCCCTTTTGAAAAAGGGCACCTGCAATCAGGGTCGAGAAAAACGTGAGGACAAAAAGAACAAGGTGGAGAAAGGGGAATTTCTTCACTCAACCAGTTCTCCCTTAAGGTCATAATCATAGGCTTCCTTGATTTTCACTTCCACAAACTCGCCCGCCCTTAGCAAACGTGAAGGGTCAAGAGTGAGCCGCGACGCATTCTTATCTTTTTTCCTCCCACTTGCACCATGCACTGTGCTCATTGCCTTGTCCTTTTTTTCAATGATCACCACTCCATCTATCTCCGGTGCCTGGGATGAGAGCCGTCCAATTATAGTATCGCCGTCCGTCTCATCCACAAGTACCCTGAATCTCTGTCCTACCAACGTCTTGTTTATATCCAAAGAGATGCGGGATTGCACCCTCATAATCTCATCGCGTCTCTCCTCTTTTACTTTTCTCGGCACATTTCCCTTCATTCCCGCCGCAGGTGTCCCCTCCTCTTTTGAGTAGACAAATACCCCTAGCCTCTCAAATCTCGTCTCTTCAATAAAGGTCTTCAACCCCTGGTACTCATCACCGGTCTCTCCGGGAAATCCCACAATAAATGTTGTCCTGAGTGCAGCCCCCGGGACTTCGTCTCTTATCCTCCTGATCATGTCTGAGTAGGACTCTTTTGTTCCCGTCCTACCCATGGCCCTGAGGATTCGATCCTCGGAGTGCTGCAATGGGACGTCCAGGTATTTACATATTTTGTGCTCATGGGATATTAACGACAACAGCTCCTCATTAATTGCGGTGGGATAGAGATAGAGAAGACGTATCCAGAAATCACCAGTGATGGATGCCATGTCCTTAAGCAGGGAAACAAGCGTATATCCGCCAAATTCCCTGCCATAGCTTCCGATATCCTGGGCAATGAGTACAAGCTCCCTGATTCCACTCGCGATGTGCTCCTCAGCTTTCCTCAATATCTTTTCGGGCTCTGTGCTTCTGTACGGTCCCCTGATGTCAGGGATGACGCAATACGTGCAACCCCTGCTACAGCCTTCTGCAATCTTAAGATATGCATAGGAACCCCTCTCCAGGTTAGCTTTTCCAGGCATCGGTCCGCGTTTATCATTGTTTCCTTGGTCATCCACTAACGGCTGTTTGCTTCCTACAGCCTTTTTGCAGTAATCTACTATTTTCTCTTCTTCCCCCACACCCCAGAGGGCGTCAATCTCTGGAATTTCTTTCATGAGTTCATTCCCATATCTCTTTGCCAGACATCCGAACACAAGCAATTTTTTCCCCTCTCCTCTTAGGTGTCGAAGCTTGAGTATCTCTTCTATCGACTCTCTTTTTGCCTCTTCAATAAAACCACAGGTATTCACAAGAACAAGTTCAGCATCTTCCGCATTCGGGGTATTCTCGAAGCCTTCTTTCCCGAGATTTCCCAAAAGGGTTTCGCTGTCCACGAGATTCTTTGGACATCCAAGACTCACAATGGATACCTTAGGCATTTCTCCTCTTGAGCAGTCTATAGATAATCACGTAGCTTGCCACGGAGGCAAGAAGGCCTATAAGCACCGTCCCCAAAAGAAACGGCATAAGTAAAGGGCCCAGATCCTTTAACAACATGCTGAAGGTGATATGTCCCCAGTCAATATCAGGAAGTATCTGCTTTATGCCAAGACACTTTGCCCCCACCCAGGTGCAGAACGTGTAAATGGGGATTATGGTCCATGGATTTGTGACATAGACCGCGATGATGGTGACGAATCTGTTGAGCCTGAAGAGATGCGCAAGTGAGATCCCTAGAATCGTATGAATACCAAAGAGCGGTGAAATACCGATAAAGATACCCAATGCAAAGGCCATGGATATCCTGTGAGGGGTGTCCTTCACCTCAAATAATAGCCTTATCTTGTCCCTTAATGCCAATGCTGGTACCCCTCCAGAGAAAATGGCCTTTCTGAACCATCCCGTTCAACAATAACCCTTTCTGAATCAGTAATCTCACCGATACAAGCAGCATTCACCCTTCGACGGGGCGGGGCGGTGAAGAGCAACTCATAATCCTCGCCTCCTGATGTGGCAAACACATCGGGTTCCCTACCCAAAAAAGAAGCAGCTTTCCTCATCTGAATAGAGAGGGGGAGCTGTTTCATGCAGATTCTCGCCCCCACCCTGCTTTCTTCACAAAGCCGGTAGAGGTCTATGAAGAGTCCGTCACTCACGTCTATCATCGCGGTAGCGATGCCCGCAAGCTTGCCAGGCTTTTTCACCTCTGTGAGAAGGTGTCTCCTGAGAAGGGGTTCCATAGTGGACCATCCCAGGGGTGTGTGGATCTTCTCCCCTGTTTCAAGGGACACGGGCCTTTTTATCCTCTTCAATAATTCAAGGCCGCATGCAGAATCGCCTAGATTCCCGGTAATATAAATCCCGTCACCAGGACGTGCACCAGACCGTAAGACAGGCTTTTTGGCATACCCGATGAGGGTCGCGGAAACCACGAACGATTCTGATGCTGACAGATCACCTCCCACAAGCGTGATATGATAATGACGAAACGCCTTCTCCATGCCTTCAAAAAGGGAATCCAGGGAATCTTCATCGGTATCTTCAGGCGCCGCGATATCCAAAAGAACAAACCTGGGAGTCCCCCCCATCGCAAAGATATCGCTCACATTCACCGATATGATCTTGAACCCGATCTGAAAGTGTGTGGTGAACGCAAAGTCGAAGTGAACTCCTTCAACCATCATATCCGTGGTCAGGAGGAGCTTTTCTTTTCGGGGAATTACCACCGCACAATCGTCACCTATTCCTGTAGCAATGTCCTTTGCCCTGCCCTTAAACCTCTTTTGTATCTCCTTAAGCAGGGAAAGTTCTCCTCGTTCATTCAGTCTCATATTCCTCGCGACAAGTTACTAAAATGAATCCCCCTTGGTCCTCCCCTGGTAAGGGAGGCTTAGGGGGTCTTAACGTTCAGTCCTAATGCAGTAAGAATGCAGAGGTTACGCACTTTCCCGGAAACAGGCCGAAGAGAATTCAGCATTCCCTCGCGCCCAGAGGCTATGCCTTTCCTTTTGCTCTCCCGTCGGTCTTCAGGGCCACTTTAAGGACATCATCCATGGTATCCACCAGGATAAACTGCATATCCTTTTTTATGTATTTCGGGATGTCCTCAATGTCCTTCTTGTTTCTTGAGGGAAGGATTACGCGATTGATTCCCATCCTCTTTGCAGCCAGAGTTTTTTCCTTGAGTCCTCCTATGGGAAGCACCCTCCCCCTAAGAGTGACCTCTCCGGTCATGGCTACGCTTTTGTTGACCGGTTTCCCTGTCAATGCAGAAGCGATGGCAGTGGCCATAGTGATTCCCGCAGAGGGGCCGTCCTTGGGGATTGCCCCGGCAGGGACATGGATGTGCAAATCAGTGCGCGAAAAGAGGTCATCCTTAATGCCAAGCCCCTTTGCCCTTGAGCGTATATAACTCAGGGCTGCCTGCGCAGACTCTTTCATGACATCTCCCAATTGTCCGGTGAGGGTAAGGCCGCCCTTCCCTTTCATAGTAGTCGCTTCAACATAGATGATGTCCCCCCCTGCCTCTGTCCAGGCAAGTCCGGTAGAGACGCCCACCTCGTCCTTTTCCATCTCTTCCTCAGGAAGGTACTTGGGCACACCGAGAAACCTGTGGAGATTCCGGGGAGTGATAACAAAATTTTTCTGGCCCCCTTCGGCTATCCTCTTTGCGACCTTTCTGCAGAGATTGGCGATCTCCCTCTCAAGATTCCTCACTCCCGCTTCTCTCGTATATTGCGATATCACCAGGAGGAGTGCTCCATCCGTCATCTTAAGAATCTTTTTTGTGATTCCATGCTCCTCCAGCTGTTTTGGGACAAGAAAGTTCTTCGCGATTCCCAGCTTCTCCTCTGCGGTATATCCCGACAAGTAGATGACCTCCATCCTGTCCCTCAAGGGACCGGGGATCGTGTCCACAAGATTTCCCGTAGTGATGAACATCACATTGGAGAGGTCAAAGGGGACCCCGAGATAATGGTCAACAAAGGCGTTGTTCTGCTCAGGGTCAAGAACCTCCAGCAAGGCGGAAGAGGGATCGCCCCTGAAGTCCATTCCGATCTTGTCCACCTCGTCAAGCATAAAGACCGGATTGTTTGTTCCTGCCTGCTTCATCCCCTGAATGATCCGTCCGGGGAGGGCTCCCACATAGGTCCTCCTGTGGCCGCGGATTTCTGCCTCATCCCTCACCCCTCCAAGAGACATTCTCACGAATTCCCTTCCCAAAGACCTTGCAATGGATTTACCGAGAGAGGTCTTTCCTACTCCGGGAGGTCCGATAAAACAGAGGATGGGACCCTTCATTTTTTCCTTTAACTTTCTCACGCTGAGATACTCCAGGATCCGTTCCTTCACCTTCTCAAGGTCATAGTGGTCCTTGTTCAGCACCTTCTCTGCGGCCTTTATATCAAGCTTGTCTTTCGTGGACCTGGACCACGGGATTTCCACCATCCATTCGAGATACGTTCTCACTGTAGCCGCTTCCGCGCTGTCAGGGTGCATTTTACCCAGGCGTTTCAGTTGTTTCTCTGCTTCCTTCAGAACCTTGTCAGGCATCTTGGCTTCTTCTATCTTCTTTCTCAGTTCATTGATTTCTTCTCCCCTTTCGTCGATCTCGCCAAGTTCCTTCTGTATTGCCTTAAGCTGTTCTCTCAGGAAATACTCCCTCTGTGTCTTGTCGATCTCACCCCTTGCCTCTGTCTGTATCTTCTGCTGCACAATGAGAAGTTCTATTTCCCTGCTCAATATATCGCTCACTTTTTTCAGCCTCTGGACCGGCTCTATAATCTCCAGAATCTCCTGCGCCTGCTCTGTTTTGAGCCCGAGATTTGAGGCAACCAGATCGGCAAGTCTCCCGGGCTCCTCGAGATTCTCCACAACCACCATAATGTCAGGGAGGATAGTCTTACCCAGGGAAACCGCCTTGTCAAGCTGCTCCTTTACCGTCCTCATGATGGCTTCTGTCTCGATGGTCATCTCCTCCACCTTTTGATCAGTGATCTTTTCAATTGTCGCGGTGTAGAAAGGCTCTGTCTGGGTAAATCCCAGAACCCTCGCCTTGCTGACCCCCTGCACCAGTATCTTTACCCTTCCGTCAGGAAGCTTAAGCATCCGCATGATGATCCCTACCGTACCAATGGCATAGAGGTCTTCCTGGGTCGGGTTTTCCATATTCAGATCCCTTTGAGTGACCAGCATCACCATACGGTTTGTGTTCAATGCCTGATCAATGGCCTTTATCGACATTTCCCTCCCCACAAAGAGTGGGAGAATCATATAGGGAAAGACCACGATATCCCTTACAGGGAGCACCGGTAATGTATCGGGGATCTCTACTTCCTTTTCATCCTTCTGTTCTATCTCTGCCATAGCATGTTTTCCCCTAAAAAGTCCGCAGTGCCGGGGAACTCCTCCTCTTCATTTCTCTATTTTTATCTTGATAACCCTGTCTTTGATCTTCGGAAAGGTCACGATGATTACGCCGTCACTATAGGAAGCCTTTCCTGCAACGGAATTAACGGGAACAGGAATCTTGACCATTCTTCTGAAACTCTCAAATCTCCGTTCCATGCAGAGGTATCTGAATCCCTTCTCTTCATCTGTTTTCCTCTTTATTCCCTCAATAATAAGGAGATCCTCATATACCTTTATCAGTATGTCCTCCGGGTCTATCCCCGGAAGGTCCATCTCCAGAATGAGACTGTCATCCGTTTCATACAGGTCGAGGAGAGGGAGGTACCCCGCAGTCTCTTTGTGAAAATACAGTCCGCTGCGCAAGGACATGTCAGCCCCCTGCGCCCCGGAGGACCCCTGCTCCCTTCACACCCTTGCCACCGGTAGTACTCCGTTCCATGCTCATTGCCTTCTCAAGGATATATGCCCTAAAGGGCTCAGACACCTCAAGGTTTTTCAACGCAAAGTCCACCGTAGCCTTCAGAAACCCGACCTTGTCCCCTGCGTCGTATCGGGTGCCTGTAATGGGAAATCCGTAAATGGACCTTTTCCTGAGCAATTGCCTCAGTGCGTCGGTGAGCTGGATCTCACCGCCTGCCCCTGCCCTTTGTTTCTCAAGGATTTTGAACACGTCCGGGGTAAGGATATACCTTCCTATGATAGCAAGGTTTGAGGGAGCATCTTCGGCCTTTGGTTTCTCCACCAGGTCTTTGATCCTGTACACATCCCCCTCTGCTACGCCATCGATAATACCGTATTTAGAAACCTCAGCCTTTGGCACCGCTTCCAGCGCAATCACCGGACAATCCACCTCTTCATATACCCTGATCATCTCTTTCAGGAGGGGGTAATCGGGATCGATCACATCATCACTCAAGATCACGGCAAAGGCCTCGTCCTTCACAAAGGGCTTCGCACAGAGTATTGCGTGGCCAAGACCGAGAGCCACCCGCTGCCGGATATAGGCAAAGTTAATATGACTTAACTTATTTATTTCATCCAAAAGCTTCTTCTTGCCCGCATTCTTCAGTTTTTCTTCAAGCTCATAGGCGGAATCAAAGTGATCCTCAATAGCCCGTTTGTGTTTCCCTGTGATGATAATGAAATCCTCTATTCCGCAGGATATGGCTTCCTCAACCGCATACTGGATCATAGGCTTATCAACAATGGGAAGCATCTCTTTCGGGGACGCCTTTGTGGCAGGCAAGAACCTCGTCCCAAGGCCTGCAGCAGGCAAGATCGCTTTTTTAATCCTTTTTTCTGTCATGGTAGTTTCACTTCGCTCCCCGTGTCACAATGATTTCCTCAGGACGCTTCGTAGTCTTCAAACCAGGACCTGCCTGCAAAAAACTGCTTATCTAGCCCTTTCCCATGGATTTTTCTCAGCTTTTTTAGTTTATTGGAAAAGCCCTCAATAGTCAAGGGACTGGATGGTCTTGCCATC
>DATKOU010000145.1:0-3321 GCA_035524455.1 Thermodesulfovibrionales bacterium
AGATATAGATAGTCGGGACGTTTTACATGTCAATTCATTGCGCCATTGGAACGCCGCTGATATCAGTCAGCGGCGTTTTTCTCATCTCTCACAATTGTTTCTTTAGTGCGTCATTTTCCGACAAAGGCGTTGACAATTTGACGGTAGACACGTTAATATTCTACGATTAACAAGTAAACATTCTATGAAATAGTGTTAACAGGATCATTAACAGCCTGTTAATTTCCTGTAAAGAGGAGGAAAAGGGAACCATGGAGAAGTTTTCGGTATTTACATCTCGAGAAAACAAAAAGAATATTTTAACGCTCATGATGGGGAGGAACGCTTATGCCATTCGGTAGTACCATTTCAGCCTTGACAGCCATACTTTTGGGGACTGCGCTTGGATTTGTTCTCCAGAGAGGGCGTTTCTGCCTCAATTCAGCATTCAGGGACATCATTTTCATTCAGGACCTCACGTTCTTCAGGGCATATCTGCTTTGCATTTCGGTTGCAATAATAGGTACGAACATGCTGGAAAGCTCTGGGCTCATATTCACCTATGATCAGGAAGCAGGGCATTTTGTTTCAACGGAACTGATGCGTCAGAATTTTGTTCCCGTTGCTAATATCCTTGGCGGTCTCCTCTTCGGTATCGGAATAGTCCTTGCAGGCGGATGTGCCAGCGGTATTGTTTATAGGTTAGGTGAGGGCCAGATAGGGGCTTTAATCGCTGTCGTCGGGTTCTTCTTTGGTATCGGCATGACAACAGACGGAATGCTCAGTCCCGTCCGTGAGTACCTGAAAAGCTTTAAAGTCGAGGTCTTTGGGGTTAGTAACCCTGCCATTTGGGATCTCTTCGGAGGCGGCCCGACAGCAAAATGGGGCACAATCGCAGTTTTCACCATTGTAATGTTGGCCTTTGTCTTTAAGGGAAAGCCTTCCTTCGGCAAGTCCGGCAAGGGCTATGCATGGGGACTGACCGGCGTCCTTGTCGGGTTGTTGACCATACTTGGCTGGGAGGTATCTTCTGTCTTTGGGGGCACCCCGAGAGGGCTTGCCATAACCACTCCCTTGAGAGAGTTATTCAATTCCATGCTTACCAACAGTACTCATTCTCCATTCCGGGAATTCAGTTTCATTGGGATATTCACGGGCACATGGGGTGTTTTCTTTATTCTTTCCGTTCCTTTTGGCTCTTGGATAAGTGCTGTAGGCCTTAAGGAGTTCAAGTGGAAGACGCCGCCGGCAAAGGAGGTAATCACCGTTTTCTTTGGGAGTATCCTTATGGGTATAGGCGCAGTCATCGCCGGCGGATGCAACCTCGGACATGGTGTTACGGGGATGTCCACCATGTCACTTCCTAGTTTGGTGGCAATTATTTCGATCATGCTCGGCAACTGGGTAATGGTCTATTTCAAGTTCATCAGGGCAACAGAATAAATTTAATATCAGGGCGATAATTGGGGCTACCTTATTGATAAGAAGGTGGCCCTTTTTTTGTGAATGAAATTGACATGTGCTGCATTCAATAAGAGGGTCAGCTGCGGGAGGAAGTGAGATTGTTATCAAGTTGCTCAAGTCTCACCCTGAAAACAGGAACCTTAAAGACTGCAGAAAGACAGTGTTCGTCGCCAGTGCCATGCGCTTTTAGCACCCAATGAATCCTCCTGTCGCGTGATACAGTGTCAGTCTCCTCCGTGTTTGCCGGGATATTGAAGGAGACCGGGAATGAAATTCCGTAGGGTCCCATTCGAATGTTGTCGATCTGGACTTTCTTCTTCGACTCCCAAAGAACCGTTTCCGTTATGTCATGGATGGACTTCCGAAAAGAGATGTCCATTTCAATGCATGAGAGTTTCAGGTCGAATCCGCTGCAGGGAACACGTCTGCACCTCGTCTGGATCTCACCCTCAAGCTTTCCTCCAATGACTCCCGGGAAGGTGAACATCACGAAGGAAGATCTCTTAAATTTCCTCCACCTGTTAGTGGAGATGACGGCAAACCTTACGGAAAAAAGCACTCCCATGAGAAGAATATAAAGGATGATAAGACTGTCCATCCGGTTTTCTTGGAAACGTTTGAGAATCCCCTCCGTATTCAAAAGAAAGCTCAGCGCTATTCCAGTGATTATAATTGCCGTAGTAAGATAACTGAAGATAACCTCGGCCTTGTCGGAATATTCAATCCTGTTGCTCCGCCACCGCGTGCTCCATTTCCAGGGGGAATCGGGATAGCGCTGCCTGAGTTTCTTCGTCTCGAGCCGCTCCATGTGCCTCTTCATAGACAACTCATAGAGCATATTGCTGCCGGTGCCGACTACGATGATGGGAAAAAGAAGCCAGCGTGATCAGCATCCGAGATTCAGTCCTGCCGACGAGATAGTCACTTAAGATTGTCCATATGACGACGCTGACAACGAGTATTCCGCCGCTAAGGATGAACCACTTAAAGATTCTCGCATAAAAGACCCGGTTTTCCCTCTTGCGAATCCACAGAGGGGAGAGCGCTCCTGCAAACAAAAGGAGCAAAAGAAAACTCAGCATGAAGACCCAAAATGCATGCAGCACGGCAAATGTTCCTTTCAGTCACTCAGAGAATCAGGTCTCTCTTGAGTCCTTTGCGTTTTTGACCCGACAAATCTGCTCCTACATAAGTGTCTCCGTGTCCTATGCAGTTCAGTGTGCCGGAATCAAAGGAGGACGTATTCTTCATTATAACAAAGACAGTGTTTCCTGGTATATTCCCGCTTCAGGAAGGGCCTGCCAGGCAAAGGAAAGGAGAGGAGCACAGGGGACCGTGTTGAGCCAGTTGATTGCACCCGTATGCAGCTCTTCACAAGGATAGCAAAGACAGGATTAAGTTTATCAGCCGACTACTACTGTACATGTGGTAAAATGACCGGGGCAGGTCACTTGCGCAATAAGACTCCCCTGTAGAGGAGGTGAAAGGCAAATGAAAATAACATTAGCCGACATTAGTTGAAGAATTTCCAAAAGCCTATGCTACAAGAGGGTATTTTTTCAGCGGGGATATGGCTGCTCCTTGTCTGTGCCGCCTGTTCCCCCCAAATGAATAAACAAAAGTTTGAGAAAGTGAACCACACTGCCCAGGCAGTTCAGCATGCCATCTCGGCTGGTGAAAACTACCCGCAACTTGGTGCATTGATCCAGCAGTTGTCTTCTGAGATCGAAGCGCTGAATGCGCGTGTGACATCCGGGAAAGAGAGAGACCTTGTGCAAGAGTATTCAAAGCTCCTGAAGATGTATCAGGACGGGTTTCTCTTGTGGAAATATCGTACAGAATTCACCCGCCATAATTTCGTTCCCAAAGGGCGTATCT
>DATKOU010000146.1:0-7829 GCA_035524455.1 Thermodesulfovibrionales bacterium
CCGGTGCAATTTTGTCCGTGCCCTTGGAGAGGAAAGCTGCCGCCGGGGGTCCCTTGATCCAAACAGGTCGCGTCCGGTTGAGTGGTTGTCGGAAGCCGCCAGCCTTTTAAGCCCGCAAATCCATTACCGGTGTTCAAAGTCGCTGCCCAGGCAACCGCCTGACTCCAAGTCATCATCCCTGCCGTATTGGCATTCTTGAGCCAGCTTAGCTGCGTGGTTGTGTCATAGATCGTCCCATCGTTCATGTCCTCAAGCGTTGCCTGAACAGACACAGACAACCCAAGCACCATAATCAAAGCACTTAATAAGATGCCTATCCTTTTCATTGTTCTTGTCCTCGCCTTCCTATATTGATAAAACTGTAGTCACGCTATTACTTTATCATATTCTATTTCCGTCGCAAGTATCTTAAGAAAGTACGCTGGAGAGATAACGCAATTTTTGTACCTTTGGTTATTGATCTCGCAATTAATAAAGCCCACAATATCTAAAATGCCTACGACATGGCTTTATTAAGGCAGTGAGTGTAGTATAAAAACTCTCGGTTATCAGATATTTTTTTCTGTCTTTAACGCCTGGTGAAACGCCAAACCTATTGCCATTTCACGATCAGAAGGTACAATTAAGTCACCCAACGAATTGATTCGACATGGTTTCCCGTGTGGGATTTGAACCAGGGTCCTTCCAGGAAGAAACCTTTTTCTTTAGTCTCCTCTTTCTCCCTTTGCTACATCGTCTCAAACAGCTTGTAATACTCTGTTATCTTTTGAATCGAGTCCAGAGTTAATTGCAACAATATCCAACTTAGCACAAGAATTACAATTGTGAGACCGATTTTCCAACCTCGCGTTGTATTAGGACGCCACCAGATTAGCGGCAACGCCAGAGGTCCTACACAACAGACTGCGATGATAATAAAAGATTTTCGGAAATACCACCTGGTCGTGTCTTCTCTACGGTGTGGGCGGGAGGAGGCATCGAGAAACTCCCCGCAGTGTTTACACTTTATTGCCGCGTCTTGAATTTCTTCAGCACAATAAGGACACTTCTTCATAATTCATTTCTTTTGGCAGAATATCGGAATCATGTCCATCACCCGCAATTGCCGTTTATACCCTTCACCATTTTAGCAGAGAAGGCGGATAAATGTTTATGGTTATCCGCAGGCCCTTCCCTTAAGGTTGAAGAAAAACTTCAGAGCCTTCTTCACTTTGTCAGAGAATATCTTGCCCGAGAAGTATGTTCCCACAACCCTCTTATTTATCTCTCCAAGGGTTGGATAAGGGTGGACCGCTGCCGCAAGGGTTGAAAGCTTCACTTTCCCGTTAAGGACCGCTACCCATTCACTGAGCAATTCTCCTGAGTGAGGTCCCAGGATCTGTATGCCAACAGGGTTTTCGTGTTCGTCCAGAACCATCTTTATCCTGCCCACCTCTTCGCCTTCCGCAAGGCTTCTGTCATTAGAACTGAACTCCTCTGTCCAGACTGAATACGCAATCTTCTTTGCCTTTGCTGCCGCCTCATTCATTCCGATACTTGCGAGTTCCGGATCAGTATAGGTACACCAGGGAAGGAATGTGTAGTCAGCCTTTTTGGGCAAATGAAAGATGGCATTACTCACCACAATACCTCCCTCATACCCTGCAGCATGGGTGAACTGGTAAGAGCCGGTGACATCTCCGGCAGCGTAAATATGTTTGTGGCTTGTCCTCATCCGGCTGTCCACTCTTATCCCCTTTTTGTCAAAGTCCATCCCTATCTCTTTAAGTCCCATGCCTTTGATATTTGCCTCCCTTCCCACTGCCACTACGATAGCCTCTGCCCTGAGATTGGTTGTCTCTTCGCTCTTATTGATAACCACCTCTCTTTCTGTACCAAGGTCTCTTACACTCACCACGGACGCATTCAGGTGAAAAGTCACCCCCTCGCTGCATAAGACCTTCATCACGCTGGCGGCCATGTCCTCATCTTCCCTGCCGAGGATGTGGCTTCCGCGCTCTACAACCGTCACTCTGCTTCCCAGACGTCCGAAGGCCTGAGCCATCTCGGTGGATACAGGCCCTCCCCCAAGAAAAATCATGGAGCGGGGAAGGTGATCCAATGAAAATATCTCCCTGTTGGTAAGAAAAGGTGTTTTATCCAGGCCTTGGATAGAGGGAATGGAGGGAGAGGAACCGGTTGCAATGACCCAGATCTTTGCAGAATAGATTCTTCCATTCAGATTGATTGAATGCTCGTCAACAAACATCGCCTGACCGAATTCAACTTTTGCTCCGAGGCTGCAGAACCGTTCCACAGAATCATGCTTCTGTATAGTACTGATGACCGATTGTATCCTTGATGCCACAGCCTTAAAATCAACCGGCTTGTGTTCAAGCTCAGGAAGCCCAAACTCTTTTGCCCTGTTCGCCAGATGCCATACCCGGGCAGTTCTTATAAGTGTCTTGCTCGGCACACACCCGAAATGGAGACAGTCTCCTCCCAGCCTGCCCTCTTTATCGATGAGAAGGGTTCTGGCACCTAATTGGGCAGCCCCTGAAGCGATAGTGAGCCCCGCTGCTCCACCTCCCAGTATGCCGATATCAAAATCATACACTGCCATGATGACCTCCCTGCTCTTATTTATACTCGTTGTGCGGCCGGGATCTGCTTTTCCTCTTTTTGTATAAGGCAATGATTCGTTTTGCAGTCAAGGGAAATATGCCCAGAAGTGCGAATGAACCGAGCAGTTCCGGGGATATAATGCCTTTCAGAGAATCAATTCTTGTCAGCTCCTTTCCTGCATTAACATACACAACCGTGGCGGGAAGCATTCCGATTTGGGAAATCCAGTAAAAGGTCACAAGGCGCATCTTCGTGACCCCCATCACAAGGTTGATAAGCCAGAAAGGAAAGATGGGGATAAGTCGCAGGCTGAAGAGGTAAAAGGCCCCTTCTTTTTGGATCCCCTCATTCACCTTCCCTATTTTGTCCGAAAATTTGTCTTCAACCCAGTCGCGGAGAAAAAAACGTGACACAAAGCAGGCCAACGTTGCACCGATGGTGCTGGCAAAAGATACAATGATCGTACCGGTCAATAGCCCGAAAAGGCCTCCTCCGGCAATAGTCAATACAACTGCCCCGGGCAGAGACAGTGAGGTCGCAACAATATAAATCACCATGTACCCGGCAATCACGAGGGCCTTATGCTCTTTATATAACAACACATATTCCTGCCCGGATTCTTTTATATGTGCAAGGGTCAGATATTGGCCGAGGTGAAATAACTTGAAGGCTATGGCAATAGTCAATATGAGGATGAGGACCGCTATCTTATTCAGCGTATCTCTTTTCAAAGGGAACCCCAGTGCCGATGATTCCCCATCATTCCTGGACTACCTGCTGTCCCAAAAAGGCTGC
Source organism: Thermodesulfovibrionales bacterium (assembly GCA_035524455.1). Taxonomy (GTDB): domain Bacteria; phylum Nitrospirota; class Thermodesulfovibrionia; order Thermodesulfovibrionales; family UBA9159; genus DASPUA01. Next base: position 3,400 of record DATKOU010000146.1, read on the forward strand.
CCCCCATAGACCACTCTCTTCGTCAGACATGAGTGTAACAGGCATCTGAGCCAGTAATCTCCCCATGGTCTTTGAACTCCGAAACTCCCGGGAAAAGGCATCATGAGTAACGAGCTGTGGAAGTTTTGCCGCTATTCCGCCTGTGATATACATTCCACCAAGCGAAAGGGTCTCCAATGCAAAGTTTCTGCACGCCCTTCCGTAGAAACGGGATGCCCAGACAAGGGTCTCGCAATTCAGCGTGCATTTTGCCAAGACGTCCTTTGGCTCAAGTTTTTCCCCTGTGAGAAATTGGTGGATAAGAGTCAGGCCCTTTCCGGAGACAACGCTGTTTGCAGTAATATAGTCTTCTCCAAGCTCCTGAATAAGGAATTCCTGAAATCTAAATTCCTCCTGAGACTCGAAGGGAAAGCTGGCATGAGCCCCCTCAGAGGGTATCGCGATATACCTGCCATCGCTGTCAGAAACGAGCATGGCCTTGCCAAGGCCGGTGCCTGCACCAATCACCGCAACTGTCCCCCCGGGAATTATCTGCCCGGGCAATATCTCCCGAGCAGATTGTCCCACAATGGATCTTGTAGCGTATGCCTGGGCAACAAAGTCATTGATCAAAATGGATCTCTTAAATCCGTAGTCGGTCAAGGCATCGGTAAGGTCGACATCCCATGGAATGAGGGGAGGAGCACTGTAAACACCTCTTTCCACAGGGCCTGCCACAGCGATGACGACTATGTCAGCATCTCCGGGTTTTAGCTGAAATTCACTCTCCCTGAGCAGCCTGATCAGGTGCCCGAATGATGCAACCTCATCTGTCCTGAACCATTGTGTTTCGACCACAGAGAGGTTCCCGGTGGGGTCTGCTTCAAAGAGGCCGAATCTGCTGTTTGTCCCGCCGATATCTGCGCAGAGAATCCTTTTCGTGCTCACGTGGTATAGGCTCCTCTCTTTGGATTGAACACCCTGACAGTCTTTCCCAGGCTCTTGCATTATCTAGAGCGAAATCTTTTCAACGGAGTTATGTGCCTGGATCGCATGGATAAGGGAGGCTCCACCGCGGACGGCGGCGGCCACATGCACCGCCTCCGTAATATGTTCAAGGCTCATTCCCTCTTCCAGGCAGCTTTTGGAATAGGCATCTATGCAATAGGGGCATTGGACGGCATGGGCAACCGCAACTCCTATGAGCGCCTTTTCTCGTTTGCTGAGAGTTCCGGGTGCCAGGGCTGAGGTATACCATTCCATGAATTTCTTAAAGAGATCAGGCTTAGGTCCCCCTATCTCACCGAACCTGTCAAGGTCTTCATCTCTGTAATATTCAGTCATCGCATTCCTCCCTCATTCATTATGTAATACAGGCAACTGCCTGCTAGGTGACTGCGCCCACTCAGGTCGAACCTTGTCCTGCAGTACATGCGTAGCAGTGGTTGCCGACTGTTATTGTTCTTCCGGAAAGGCGCGTATAGTCAAATTCCTTAATATGCTGCTGGCATGTATCATGGACGGTGAGGCCGAGCATCTGGTTGAAATCGCAGTCATACAGTCTGCCGTCCCAGGATACACTAATCAGGTACCGGCACATCAGACCGTTAAGGGTTGCAGGGTTGAAGGCCTGTATAAGCTTGTCCATGTACCTGTCAAAACCATTAGTTCTGAGCAAGAAATTCCTAAATCTGCCTATAGGCATGTTCGTGAATGCATAGAGTCGGTCAAATGAAATCTCGAACCGTCTGCGCAACTCCCTTTTAAAATCTTCTTCCAACGTGTTCTGTGCAGGGGAGAGAAAGGGGCCCGCAGGATTGTATACAAGGTTTAACCTTTTGTCCGGCACGCCACTTCCATAGCCAAGGCAGTTTAATTTCATGAGAGCCTTTATGCACTTCTCGAAGGCGCCTTTTCCCCTTACTCTGTCAACGTCGCTGTCTATATAATAGGGTAAAGATGCAACAACCTCCACTGAGTGGTTGCTGAAAAACTCCGGCAGATACTCCATCTCCTCCTCAAAAAATATTGTAAGGTTTGTCCGGACTATGACATGGCAACCGATCAGTCTTGCTCTCTCCACAAGATAGGTGAAATGAGGACTCATTTCAGGCGCACCGCCGGTGATATCAACCGTATGAATGGGGTTGTTCTTCAATACCTCAATGACTGCCTCAACGTTGTCTCCAGACATCATTTCAGCCCTGTCAGGGCGTGCCTCCACATGACAATGTTTGCAGGCCATGTTGCATCTATAGCCAAGGTTGACCTGGAGGAGCGCGATATCTACCGGCGTCAGGGGTGCTGACTGAATATCCATTATCCTGTCTTGAAAGTGTGTGGTATTGATACTCACCTCCTTCGTATTGCCCTTTCTTCAAGTCCTCTTCATCTCTGTCTTACCGTAACCAACCTGCTCTTACTATCAATGATACATATTTCCCGGTATACATGAAAGTAATACCGGGAAATATGCAATGCTGGTCTCCTGCCAAACCTGCATTACCCTGCAACCTCTTTTCTCATGCCCTTGCATACATTGATCAACCCATTCGTGGACGAATCATGGGATGCCACAGTGGCGTCATCCGCGAGCTCATGGAGAATCTTGCCTGCGAGCTGTTTCCCGAGTTCAACCCCCCACTGGTCAAAGCTGAAGATATTCCAGATCACCCCCTGCACGAAAATCTTATGCTCATACATTGCGATGAGGCTGCCAAGTGCCCTTGGGGTAATTCTCTTTAGGAGAATAGAGGTTGTCGGCCGATTGCCTGTGAATACTTTAAAAGGGGCAAGGTCCCTGATTTCCTTCTCATTCATTCCCGAAGCCTTCATTTCCTTGACTACCTCTTCATGGGTCTTCCCTTTCATCAATGCCTCGGTCTGGGCAAAGAAGTTTGAGAGCAGTATGGGGTGATGATTTCCCACAGGATTATGGCTCAATGCAGGCGCAATGAAGTCGCAGGGAATAAGTTTTGTCCCTTGATGGATAAGCTGGTAAAATGCATGCTGACCGTTTGTCCCGGGTTCTCCCCAGATCACGGGGCCTGTCTGATAGTGCACCTCAAGACCTTTTCTATCTAAGTATTTCCCGTTGCTTTCCATATCTCCCTGCTGCAGGTATGCGGGAAACCTGTGCATGTACTGGTCGTAGGGCAAGATCGCATGGGTCTGGGCACCAAAGAAGTTGTTGTACCAGACTCCTATGAGTGCAAGGAGTACAGGAATATTTCTCTCAAAAGGGGTGTCCTGAAAGTGCCTGTCCATGGCGTACGCCCCTTCGAGAAGTTCAACAAAGCGGTCGAATCCTATGGAACAGGCGATCGAGAGTCCGATTGCTGACCAGAGAGAGTATCTGCCCCCTACCCAGTCCCAAAAGATGAACATATTCTCGGGTGCTATTCCGAACTTTTTTACCTCAGCTTCGTTGGTCGATATAGCTACAAAATGTTTTTTGACAAACGTGGCGTCCTTTGCCGCCTTTATAAACCATTCCCTGGCAGTGTGGGCGTTTGTCATAGTCTCCTGGGTGGTGAAGGTTTTGGATGCAACCATAAACAGTGTTGTGTCGGGTGAAAGGCCTTTTAGGGTTTCCGTGATATGGGTTCCGTCTATATTGGAAACAAAGTGGGTTCTAATATGCGGCTTGCAATATGGCTTCAGTGCCTCGGTTACCATAACAGGACCCAAATCAGAGCCGCCGATGCCTATGTTGACAATATCCGTCATGGGTCTTCCGGTATACCCCTTCCATTCCCCTGAAATGACCATGGAAGAAAACTTTTCCATTTGCGTTAAGACCGCGTCTGTTTCGGCCATTACGTCTTTCCTATCCACATAGAAAGGACTGTGCGAGCGGTTCCTGAGCGCCACATGGAGCACTGCCCGGTGCTCTGTCTCATTGATCCTTTCACCAGAAAACATTTTTTCTATGGCATCTTTCACCCCGGTCTGCCGGGCCAGCTCCACAAGCAGGAGAAGGGTCTCCTCTTTTATGATGTTTTTTGAGTAATCCACGAGAATGTCCTCAAACCGTAAAGAGAATTTGGAGAAGCGTTCCGGATCTTCCTTGAACATGTCCTTCATGTGATGGGTTTTGATATATTCATAGTGTGCAGTCAGTTTTTTCCATGCACCTGTCTGTAAAGGATTTCTCTTTTCGAGCATAATGCCTCCCTCTATGCGCACTCATTCAGTTACCAGTCATTATGTGTATCCAGCCTTTCTTGCTTGATACACGCCATTCATATGCTGATAAGCTGATATCACTCCGTCTCACCAGATTCTACCCAATGCAAAGTGATCCTGCAAGAGTGCGGTGTGAGGAGTGTAGCGAGCAAATAAAATGTCCGTATCTGTAGCACATCAATTGTCCGGTCATAATGGATGGCAAGGAGGAGCGATCCATGAGGCGGACAGAGGTCCTGCAGGAGGTACGGAAGATGCGGTTT
>DATKOU010000147.1:0-3172 GCA_035524455.1 Thermodesulfovibrionales bacterium
GCGGGATATCCCCGAGCAACGGCACCTTTGTTATCTGATCTTCACTGGTGTCCTGGAGCAACCCGCCGACGACGACTATTTGGTTATCCTTCACCACCACCGAGGTTTTGGTGGAGCGCTTATTGATGGTGGGGCCCACGGTGACCGTGATCGTAGTGGACTGATTCACCACAGATGAATTCTCCAGGTAAATGTCTAGCTTGACATGATCTCCTTCGGTAATCTGGGGCGTAATCTTCAATATGATGCCGACATCCTGCCTCACAATGGAATTGACAACCCCCTGCACCGAGGAACCGGTCGTGGTGACGCCTAAGCCTGTGGTTGTTGAGCTTTGTGATATAAACGGCACATTCTGCCCTACGAGAATTTCAGCCTCCTTGTTGTCCGAGGTGAGTATCTGGGGAGTCGAAAGGACATTCACCACATCCCTGAACTCGTTCAGGTTGAAGAGGACCGCAAAGCCGGGAATTGAAAGCACTGTCGCGGTCGGCTGGCCAGTCGTGGTATCAGTCGTCGTTACAGGGACAGTCAGGAAATTTCCCAACCCACCGAGGGTGGCGCCTGCGAGCCCCTGGACTATGCCCTGAATAGCCGCATTGTCTATTGTGCCAAAACCCCCTATCACCACAGGTTTTCCCCCTTCTGTCGCCGATGCCCTCCATTTCACGCCCAGGTCCCTCAGCTTATTTACGGACGCCTCAATAAGCATCGCCTCAACGTATACCTGTCTCCTTCTCTTGTCGAGCTGCTTGATGACCTGATAGAGATTCTGATAATCAGAAGGCGATGCAACAATGACAAGCGAGTTTGACGCCTTGTCAGCACTGATCGTAATCCCCCCGACTGCCTCAAAGGGAGTCACCTGCGGAGCGCCAGGAGCAGCCTGACGCGGCGTCTGGGTACCCCTGATAATCCCCTCAAGGATCTTTGCCAGTTCGGTTGCGTCAGCGTTTTCCAGGAAATAGACATTGATCCTTCCCTGTGCTTCACGAGAGGGGACATCAACCATCTCGACAAGGGATTTCATAGATTCCCGCGCTCCTTTATCCCCGAAGAGGACTACTGCATTCAGCCTCTGGTCAGCCACCACCTTTGTCTCTTCTGCAATGACCTGCTGGGGAGCACCCCGCGCCCTCCTGCTCATCCCCTCATTGAGCATCTTCGCCACTGCATCGGCGCTGCAATACTTAAGGAAGATAAGCTCAGGTCCCTCCCTCATGGAGGGCTGGTCAATGATCTCCACAATAGAGAGTATCTTCTCCATGTTCAACCCTGAATCAATCACCAGGAGAAGGTTCCCGGGTCCAAACGCAGACACATAACCGTCCTTAGACACAATGGGCTGGAGGAACTTAAGTGCATCATCGGACGATATATGTTTTAGTGAAATAAGACGGGCAATATAGCTCTCATTCACCGTCTGTCTGTCACTGGAGAGTTCTATTCCCTTTTGCTTTGCCTCAGCAGAAGGGATGATCTTGTAAACATCAACGCCCGAAGGCACGACAGTGAACCCCTTCAATTCGAGCACAGAGGTAAACAGGCTGTATGCCTCATCCACACTCAGCTTGGAGGGTGCGATGATGGTAATCTTCCCCTTTACCCGCTCATCAAAAACAAAATTCTTCTTTGTGATATCGCTTATGAACTTTGTAATGGCGGGGAGCTCAACATCCACAAAGTTGAAGGTCACTTTTTCCGGCTTTTTTGACTCCCCGATCACAGGAGGGGGAATGAGCAGCACCACCGCGAGGGCAAGGCACAGGATTATAATCGCACGTGTTCTCATCTCATCTCTCATTATCGGATCTGGTACGTCAGCGTCATCTTCGTTCCGTCCCTCACAATATCAACCTGCACCCTGTCCATGCCCCGCAATGCGGTGAATGCCTGGAGTGCGTTCTCGGGATTTGAGATATTGTATTCATTAATCCTCAGAAGGGCGTCGCCATTCTGAAGTCCCAGACTCTGATAGATTCCGCCGTTTCTCACCTCACGGAGAATATAACCCTCCTGTTTTCCATCCACGAGATTCGGCTGGAGCCTCGCATCGGTCATGAGCTGGTTGGGGTTTTCCAGGGCATTGAGGATCTTCTTTTGGTCCACAAGAAACATCCCTCTTCCCACGCTCCTCGCGAGGTCCGATGCCATGCGGCTGCCCGAAGGAGGATTGACCTCCTTTATGATGAGTATCTCTGCCATGGGGATCTTTACCTCCCTGCCCCCCTCGCTGATATATGCCCTGTCACTGTCCACCCGCTTCAGCTTCCCCATACCGAAAACCGGCTCGCCGACCTTCACCAGTTCTTGTTTTCCGCTCTTATCCACAAATATTGCATAGCTGTTCCTGGCGGAACCGGAGACCGTTCCTATGAGGGTGATATCCGACTGGGAGACTGAGCCTTCTTTCGCAACAGAGAGTTCCTTCAGCTGGCCCCCGGCGAAACCAAATGGGTTGTTCTTCAGTATGCCCGCATATTCCTGGAGAACCCTCTTCACCTGATGCACCGGAGCCCGGGGAGGGGCAGGGGCCTTCTCTCCCTTTTTTGAGATGCCCGAGAGGATGTCCCTCACGAAAACGAGCAGAAAGATGATCAATACAAGGGACAGGAGCAGATTAATGATATAGGGCAGTCTTGGATACCTATATAGTAAATCGCTCGTGTACATACACAAACCTAAAGAATTATAAACAAATGAATGGAAGTTTTACAATAAAGAACAGGCTCGATCCGTGTGTTCGGGAATTGCAGGACCCCACCCCATGGACAGCGTCCCTTTCCCTTTTCCATTCCTTTTACGCTATAATAAGCTTAAAGGGATCTTGTCCCGCGAGATTTCCCGGACAACGGATCATTCATATGCGGGATCTGACAGGGTAAGGCACTTGAAATTGCATGATTAAGACCTTCTTCCTAAATCTTTCGCTGAACAAAAAACTCGTCCTCATGATGCTCTTCCTGAGTTCTATTCTGCTTTCCGTCCTGTTTTTCCTCTATTGGCAATCCGAAAAAGTGCTCCTGACCGAACTCGGAAATCAAACGGCTGAGCTCTCCAAGGCCATCCAGGTGGGGGTGGAAGAGGTTACGGGGAGTGGTTCAACAGATGAATCTCGTCTCGCACAGTACCTGAAAAATCTCAATTCAAAAGGGATCAATGAGATCTCGAT
>DATKOU010000148.1:0-17962 GCA_035524455.1 Thermodesulfovibrionales bacterium
ATTAGGTTCTACCGTTAGATATTTTTTCCTTGGGTCGTATGTATCACCCCTATTTGGAGCCTCAAGAACGAATAGAATATCAATTGTCCTCGGAGGCGCCTTCATCAGGACCGGAAATGCCTCTGGGTCCAAAAGGCCTTCATCTTTACAGCGGCCGCATTGACCGCACTCTGCCGCAAATTCTCGCCACATGGTTCATCTTCCTCGGGCACAACCAGTTATTAGTAGTTTCCTGCTAATACTCCTTTTGTAATGTTATCCATTCTGTTAATGCGACTAATATCCGAAATCTCATGTTAGTCAATTAGATATACTTCGACCTTCCCGTAATTAAATCTGATAATAACTTACACCTTTTTAAAGTTTTTGAAAAGCGCTATAAACTACAACTCAAAAATCTTGAACATGGCAGAAAGGATTCTGGTCACTTCCCATTATGCTTCAAAGTAACTAAGACTCAAAGCCTGTGCATGGCAGTTTCACCACTGGAGGAGGTGGCGAGCACATAGGCCCTTCCTCTGGGGGGAACGCCAGTACGTGCTCTCAATACTATTTCAGTGCCGCCTATAAGCTAAAATGTTTCCTAATGAAGTATACTCAGGAAATCAAGGCAATAATAATTCCAGCCTTGCACGTTTTTCAGGTTGCGCCTTAGTAGTTTGCGGAGCGTCAGATGGGACACGATTTATGGTTAAGCCTCTTCGGTTTTTTAGTGGGTATGTTTGGTACCCTGATCGGTGCGGGCGGGGGATTTATTCTCATGCCGGTCCTGCTGCTGCTCTATCCCCATGACAGCCCAGAAACTATAACCAGCATATCTCTGTCAGTCACATTTGCAAATGCCTTTTCCGGAACGATGGCATACGCGCGTATGAAGCGTATCCACTATACGTACGGGCTTATTTTCGCTGCTGCTGCAATTCCCGGTGCCATATCAGGTGCATTAGTCACCTACTATGTCCACAGAAGAACCTTTGATTTCATCTTTGCCATCCTGTTGATAATCGCTTCAGTCATACTATTTCTCAAGACGCCAATGGGACGAGGCTCAGATGCGCACAGATCGGTTCAGCTGTCTCCCCGCTATTTTCGCCTAGGCATTCTAATTAGCGCCGCTGTCGGTTTTGTATCCAGCTTCCTGGGCATAGGAGGAGGGATAATTCATGTTCCTGCGCTTGCAGGCATTCTTGGGTTCCCCGTCCACATCGCAACGGCAACATCGCATTTCATATTGGCAATAGTGACCTTTGCAGGAGTTATGGTCCATATCATAACTGGCACTTTCCAACACGGTATTGTACGGGCTATTTTTCTTGCGTTCGGGGTCCTTTTCGGTGCACAAGCCGGCGCTTTATTCTCTTCGAAAGTGGAAGCGAGAATAATCATTCGCTTATTAGCGGTTGCTCTGGCACTGGTAGGAATCCGCTTACTTCTTCTTTCGCTCAATGAGTTCTGAGATAATAGGATATGGTTGGTAGGTATGGCAGCCTCCTGTTAATGATCTCCGGTTGGTATCCTTGTATTAATGTTCGAGATATTCAGGCCTCCGACCGATGCAGGAGATTTTGGTGTTCATAATTGAAACCCTATCCTAAGTCGTTTTGCGTTGCTGAGATGTCCCAATAGCAAAAACTCTTGAACTGGAATTCCTCGCTTCTAAAGGATTAACGGCTCCTTCCATAAGTCTTAGCCCCATAGTTGCATTCTTTTGAGTGTTCAGCACTGTTCAAATATGAAACATTTAACATGCTGTTCCAGCCTAATTTATCCTTATAAATCAACAATATACATTCTGGCACCCTCCTTGCAATTTATGCAGATACGAAAGGAGGCTGAGATGAAAGGTTATAGAAAGATAGTAATCGCAGTAAACGGCTCTAAAGATGTTCTCACTCAAGGACTAAGGCTTGCCCAGGACGAGAAGTGCTGGGTAACTGTAGTAAAGGTTGTGCCGCCCCATAATGGAGACCTCAATCTGGTCGGCATCAGGAATATCGGCGACGTACTGGATAACGGGGCGAACAATGAGAGGAATGAAATAATGAATATCGCTGAGGCAGAAAGCGCTCTGGTCAAGACGCGCGTCGAAGAGGGCGATATCCCTGAAAAGATTGTGGAGGTTGCAGAAGATGAGAAGTGCGACCTGATAATCATGGGAACGAATAAAACAAGCTGGTTCAAAAAACTGTTTGGTAAGAATGTGGTGGAAAGGGTCATCAGTCAGGCCCCCTGTCCCGTCTTAGTGGTCGGAGCATAAAGGAGGAAACCATGAGGGAAAAGCAGCTTTTGTTTGTCACCTACCATGACGAGAACTTAGATGAAGGGCTTTCATATGCTCTCGACCTTGCGAAAACAATGAATGACGGTATCGAGATATTAGTGGTTTACAAGAGAAAGGTGCTGGAAAAATTCGAGGACATGATGACCGCAATCACCTTTGCCGAGTCTGACATGCACAAGACCGCGAAGGAGATGATAAGTGCCGACTACGAAAAGAATAACGAAGATTATGAAAAAAGGATAGCCCTTTTAGAGGAACAATGCAGGAAAGCCGGGATCCGGGTCTCAATCAGTACGGCAGCAACTGACGCAGTTTCTGCCGTAAAAAACATCCTCAGGCAGAACGTCAGGATCGATATGGTACTTTTAAGCCCCAGCATAACAAATGGCGGAAACGTGACCTCAAAGGTTATCAACAAGCTCGTAAAAACCGCATCAAGGCCGATAGTCACCATGGCAAAAAATATACACGCAGCATGAAAGAAAAAGGAGGGAGATAAATGCATCTTTATTTACCTGTAGCGCTCACAAGCATTAATGTCTTAATCCCTGTCGGCCTTGGCCTGGCGGTGGGGCTGCTTTCTGGTCTTTTTGGCGTGGGGGGAGGATTTCTCATGACACCCCTCCTGATAATGTTCGGTATTCCTTCAACCGTTGCGGCTGCAACCGACTCTAACCAGATCGTTGCCGCATCAACTTCAGGGACTTATGCCCACTGGAGGGTCGGAAACGTTGATTTCAAGATGGGGTTTTATCTCCTCGTCGGGGGTTTTACCGGAGGCCTTTTCGGGGTGCAGGCCATAAAGGTTCTCAATGCAATGGGGAATGCTGACTTTGTGATAAAAATGACCTACGTGTTCATGCTCGGAATCGTGGGTATATACATGTTCATCGAAAGTCTTGCGAGCATGAAGAAGAAGCAGCCGGAGACGGTCGCACCAGCAAAAGAATCACGCATGACGAGATTTCTTAAGTCCCTTCCTTTCCAGACCCATTTTGAAAAGTCAGGCGTAAGCCATTCCACGCTTTTACCCATCTTCTTCGGCGGGCTCGTTGGAATTCTTGCCGCAATCATGGGGGTCGGGGGCGGTTTTCTTATGGTGCCGGTAATGGTTTACATCCTCAGAATGCCCATGCATGTGGTAGTGGGCACAAGCCTCTTCCAGATACTCTTTAACTGCATTGAGGTCACGTTTCTTCAGGCTTACACGAACCATACTGTTGATTTTATCCTTGCGGTTCTCCTGCTCCTCGGTTCCACCGTGGGCGCCCAGGTGGGTGCAGTATTTGGGAGGAAGCTTAAGGGTGAGCAGCTCAAGATAATCCTTGCGGTGATCGTGCTTGTGGTGACGGTAAAGATTGTCTTTGATCTCACGCTTAGTCCATCACTGCTTTTAGCTCAGGGAGGAGGACACTAATATGAAAGTTACCATTTTGAAATCCGGGCTGAAAAATACGATCTTCTTGGGGGTTGCTCTCATGGTTCTCGTGCTCGGTGCTGCGGGAAACGCATCAGCGGAACTGACTGCAACGGCAAACCATGACCATATTAATGTAGACTTTTTTTATCACGGCAGCTCGGTCAGTGTGAGAGGGACCGCAGACCAGGGAATCGACCTGGTTATAAAAATCACCTCGCCTGAAGGTCACCAGGAACTGCTGAAAAAGGGGAAGTTGGCAGGGTTCTTGTGGATGAATGTGGGAAAATTGACTTTCGAGAAGACGCCGAAGTTCTACGGAATTCACAGTACAAAAAGGCTTGAAGATATTCTGAGCCGCGATGAAATGGATAAGTATGCTCTGGGATATCCTGCGCTTGAAAGGCATGTGGAGATAAGTCCTGTGGGCAGCGAGGGCGAAAAGTCAGACTGGTTTAATCAATTTGTAAAATTCAAAGAATCTTCAAAGCTCTATTCAGTGTCATCCGGAAAAATTAATATGACCGCACAAGGGGGGAAGCAAAATTACTATGTGCTTCTGGACTGGCCCTATCAGGCACTTCCCGATCATTATACGATAAGCGTCTATGCGGTCAAGGATAAGAAGGTGATTGAAACCGCAGAGACACATGTCCTTGTGGAGCAGGTAGGAACAGTGAAGTCATTGGCAGGGATGGCCAAGAACAACGGCTCATTATATGGAATAATCTCCATACTTGCCGCGCTCGGTGCGGGATTTGGTGTCGGTATGGTATTCAGAAAGGGGGGCGGGGCGCATTAATACACAAGGACCACTCCTTGAGTATCCCCTGGAGAAGATATGGGAATGTTGATACACACAGATAGCGCGGTGAAGACAATGTATGAAACTATCCTCGTTGGCTTTGATGAATCCGATTCCAGCAAGGCAGCACTGAGTGAGGCAGCACACTGGATAAAACGGCATGGAGGGAAAATCATTCTCGTCCATGCGGTGTACTTTGATGAAGAGGAGTTCGGGATTGCGCCGGACCAACTGGACAGGCGTCTCAAGGTGGGGGAAAAAATATGCGTTCAGGCGAAGGAAAGCCTTGCAACCGGGTTGGGCATAGAGGTGAACTCATTGCTCTGCGAAGGTGATCCGCCCGAGGTCATCCAGGATGTTGCAAAGGGGAAAAAGGCCGACCTGATTGTTCTGGGTACCTATGGGAGGAAGGGGTTAAAGAGACTTCTCATGGGAAGTGTGACATCACAGGTCATTGTCAATTCCCCTACTGATGTCCTGGTGGTGAAAAAGCCATGCACTGAATGCTCGGGAACATACAGATCCATTTTGGTCCCCTTTGACGGCTCGGTATCTAGTGAAAGGGCATTGGCAAGAGCATGTCATCTTTCAAAGATCGACAATGGAGAGATTACTGCACTCTATGTAATCCCCAGGTACGAAGAGATGGTGGAATTTTTCAGAACCACTTCAATACAGAAAAGCCTTCACCTTGAGGCCCAAAAGATTATTCACAAGGCAAAAGAGCTGGCCTCAGGAGAGAATGTGTCCATAAAGACGCTTATCGATGAGGGGAACGCAGGAGAGAAGATCATCGAAACGGCAGGCCTTAACAGTAGCGATCTTGTGGTTATGGGAGCCAGCGGCTGGAGGGGTGTGAATAGAGCAATCATGGGAAGTTCCACAGAACGGGTAATAATCCACGCCACCTGCCCTGTCCTTGTGGTGAGGTGATACGGATAAACATCTTCAGACTAATTCTAAAAAACAGGCCCTCTAGCGCTCCTATTGGCGGCGCACAGCGCATGCCTTTGGTATAGGCATAGGGAATCTGTTATCCGGAGGTGAAAGAAATGCTTGAAGGACTTTTTCAGCCAATCCAATGCATCTCATAGTGATTCCGGCAATCGGCTTGGTAGTGTTCGGACCAGGAAAGCTTCCCCAGATAGGTGCAGATCTCGGGAAAAGCATACGGGAATTCAAGAAGGCTATATCGGATAAGGCTGAAGATTTAAATCCATCCTAACCCAACACAATGCCAGAAACCCCGGCCAAAGAAGAATAGCAAAAGAAAGGGGTGTCGGCTCTGGCCTCAGACACGCTGGAACAATGCTAAAGAAGCCCTCCATACTATTTCGGCGCGGTTATGAACTGTCAAGAAACTCCAATGAGGAGATTCGAAAGGCTCGTCAAGAGGGAACTTCTTACTCAAGAGAAGCAAGAAAGACTTAATGGTATAATCAGGAAGTTGCGAGGGCCGTGAGAACAATGGTTGAATATAAATTCATGAGGCTTGTGAGACGTGGGTTGCTGACCAAGGAAGAACTGGACAACGCTATCCTCGAATCGGATTCTTCGAAAAAATACATAGAAGATATTCTCCTGAAGAAAGGAATTCCCAGACACGAGATCCTCCTTTGCATATCCGAGTTCTATAACTGCCCCTTTGTCGAGTATGACGAAGACATCACCGTGTCCCGAGGCGTCTTGCGGCTTGTCGATCCCTTAAGTCTCAAGAACGAGCTCTGGATCCCGCTCTCTGTCTTTAACAGAAAGGCCGGGGTGATCGCATATAGACCAGAAGACCGTGCGCTGGCCGAAAAAATCAGAGAGATGCTCGGCGCAGACGAAATCGAATTCCGGGCCGGGCTACCGAATGATATTATCAGGATCATAGAGAACAACTTCGATCTGAACCCCGATTTCCCGCCTGCAGCGGGCAGGACCCCGCTTGCCAAGGTCAGGACTTACCTGGCCGAAAGGCGCTCACTGCTCGCAGAGCAAAGGACATCCCTTGCGAGGGGAAGAACCGGACTTGCGTTCCTTCGGACCGGCTTAGCCTTCATAGCCATAGCAGTGACCTTTTTCAGGGTATTCGGCGCGGGATATCTCTCCATAATCGAGCTTTTGCTCTTCTTGGGCGGGGTGGCCGCGGTCTTCGATGGGCTTAAATGGTACATGCCCGTCCGCAAGAAAGCCGGAAAGGTATTGGATTACATATCTCAACAGTCCCCTCCCGGATTCACGTGCCTGGAGGTATCAAATCCGGGGGAGGATCCCGTCTTCACCAGAAGCGAGGTCGTAGAGAGCGCGGAGGACCTCCGGGCTGGATGGGGGAAATTGTCTCCCGTGGAGCGCAGGAGATTCCTTGCCAATGACAGAACGGATTTGGCCGAAGAAAGGACCATACTTGCCAGTGTGCGCACACGTATGGCCAAGGCTCGTACAGGACTGGCCTTTGGGCGAACCGGCATCGCATTTTCTGGCCTTGGGATTGCCCTGTTAAGGCAGTTCCGCGAAAGCAGCTGGACTTTTTTCGATATCGCTTTGATATTGGCAGGGGCACTGATGACCCTTGAAGGTGTAATATGGTACTTTTCCGGGAGAAGGGCAGGGAAAGCAGGATTAAAGGCCGTTTTAAAGGCTGAAGAGCAAATGAGCATCTGGGAGTCCGCTTTCCCTCCGTTCTACAGGTCGAGCCCCGTCTGCTTTCCCCCTGTCAAGGCCTGTCATGCTCCGGGAGTATGGGCCACCACAGGACTTGCGCTCGAAAGGACTGTCCTCGCCGAAAGGAGAAACATAATGGCGAGGTTAAGGACCATTATGGCCCGTTCCAGGACCGGAATGGCATTCATCAGGACGGGGGTCAGCCTTTCGGCTATCGGTGCAGGACTGCTCATATATTTCGGCGCGTCCAATCTCGCGTGGACGGCCTTTGACATGGCGCTTATATTTGCCGGCATTGTGCTCATAGCCGATGGAGTTCATTGGTATCTACCCGCCGAAAAGACCAAAGGCCAATTCCCTTATTGTTACGGAGATTTGGAGATCAGGATACCCGATTACAGTGTGCCTGGGCGAAGCTGGAAGAAGGCGGTGTTCAGCCATGATGACATCTAAGAGCGGGTTGAGGTTTGGCCACCTGGTTGAGGAAGGGCTCCTGACGGAAAAGGAGATCAACCTGGCTTATGACGCCTCGATGGCGCGTGGTGTGAACCTGGAGAGGATACTTCTACAAGAATTCGGCGTGCCCCGGCTGTCTCTCCTCGAAGCCCTTTCCCGACATTACGATTGTCCTTACATTGAATACGACGAGAGGCTTCCGGTCCCGACAGAGGTTTTCGAAGGACTGAATTCCGATGTTCTTTCGCGGAGTCTCTGGTTTCCTCTTATAAAGGAAGAAGGCGCGGTTACCATAGCGGCGAATGACCCCCGGAGCCCCCGGGTCAGCGAAGAGGCCCGCGCGCATTTTCCAGAGGTTCGGCTTGAGTTTAGGGTTGCCCTCGCAAGCGACATACAATGGTATATACGGGATTTTCTTCACGCAAAGCCCAAGTTTCTCATCGGTATAGAAAGGACAGGGCTCGCCTTCTGGCGCAATACGATGGCTCATTGGAGGACGAGGCTTGCCTGCTACAGGACTGACCTCGCAAAGGGGAGGACATCTCTTGCTATCTTAAGGTGGGGACTGGGCCTTATAGCCTTTTCCGACGTGCTCTTAAGGACTCGCAAAGACCTTTTTATGATCACGTATGCATATTGGGCCATGATGCTTGCTGGTCTTACGTTCTCGATTTTCGGATTCGCTAAGTATCTGCAGGTGCGTAGGTCAAGAATAAGCCCTCCGAAGCACCATACCCTCGTGGAAGTGACAGCGGCCACTACGATGTTCCTTGAGAATTATCATCTTGAAGGGGCTTCGGCTCAAAAGAGGACAAAGGGCACTATGCTTGCGCGGCTTAGCGATTGCCTGCCGAATTATTGCACAATACTGAACCCTGTCCCGGCGAGCAAGGAGCGGACCCACCTTGCCCGCGAAAGAAACGTGCTTGCCGCGCAAAGGACGATCGCCGCCTGCTATCGCACTATGTATTCGCGGGCAAGGACAGGGTTGGCCTTCATCCGCACAGGCGTCGCGTTCTTCAGCCTTGGACTTGGTTTTCTGGAGTATTTTCTCTTCGGTCTTTTCAGTATCATAGATTCTTCTCTTATGATCGCGGGGCTCCTGATGGTCGCCGATGGCGTCCTCTGGTATATGCCGGCAAGGAAAGAACAGTCAGAACTCCCCAGATGCCCTGTACCTCAATAAATGATAGGATAAAAACATGAAGATAGAACACAGGATCATCCTCTCCAATGTCTTCAATGTCGCACTTATAGTGCTCATCGGTCTCTTTGCAATACAGAACCTCAATCTCATGCTCACCAAGCTGAGGTTTGTGGAGATTGCCGACGACCTGAATGCGTCATTTCTCGAGATGAGGCTGTCCGAGAAGAATTACTTCCTTTACAAAGACGAATCGGCACTTTCCGGGATAAAGGAAAAAATTGAGAAGACCATGGAGTCGGTAGAAGCAGTGGGTGATGATATATCCCGGGCGGTGGGCGAAAATAATCTCAATCAGCTTCTCGCATACCTTAAGAACTATTCAGGGATCGTGGAAGAGCTCAGGAGAGGCAGCAGGGACGTGCAACTCGAGACAAGGCTGAGGAATGCAGGAAGAAAACTTAAGGAATTTTCCGAGACCATGACTGTCCTGGAGAAGAAGCAGGTCAATGATATTATTGCCCGGTCTAAGAAGGTTCTCTTCTCTTCATTCTGGGCGATACTTATCTCAGCAATCGCGGTAAGCCATTTCATTTCTCAAAGGATATTACGATCCCTGAGGGAAATTCAACGTTTGGCGATCAGCATATCTGAAGGGAACTTCAGAACAATAGAGCATATCCCCTCGAGAGATGAATTCGGTTCATTAATGAAGGCGATCAATTTTATGTCCGAAGAGTTGAAGAACCGGGAGGAGGAGATTATTCAGTCAAAAAAACTCGCCTCTCTGGGGGTACTCACTGCCGGGGTTGCCCACGAATTAACAAATCCCCTCAACAATATCTCCATGATTGCACAGACCTATGAGGAGGTGTACGACGGGCTGAGCAATGAGCAGAGGATCGAATTCATGAACAAGGTCGAGAGGGAAACCGAGAGGATAAAAGAGATCGTGAAGAACCTCCTGGACTTTTCGAAACCAAAGGAAGTGGTTCTGAAGGAGGCTGATATCAATACCGCAATTCAGAAGACTTTGAAGCTAGTGCAAAATATGCTTGACATTTCTAATGTGGAAACGAAAATAGTTCTTGAAGACAGCCTCCCCCCTGTCTTCACTGATGAACACCAGTTTCAGCAGGTGCTTGTAAATCTCATTACCAATGCAGTTCATGCAATGCCGGGAGGAGGAAGGCTTTTCCTGGGGACAAGGGCAAGAAGACAAAGGGACACTATTGAGGTTTCGGTTATGGATACCGGAAAAGGCATACCGCCAGAGCATCTCCCCCATATATTTGATCCGTTTTTCAGTACCAAGGGCGAAGGCGGAACAGGGCTTGGACTGTCGGTCAGCTACGGCATCATAAAGCATCATGGGGGTACTATCAGGGTTGAAAGCAAGGTGGGTGTAGGCACTACCTTTACCATAGAGTTGCCCGCCTACAAAAAAAAGGAGGAGAACAATGGATCGTTATAGAATCATGGTCATCGATGATGAGAAGATCGTGGGTGATATGGCAAAGATATCGCTCGAGCAGGACGGGTATGAAGTGGAAACCTTTCTCAATCCCGCGCCTGCCTTGTCAAGATTGAAAGAGATGAAATTCGACGTTGTGGTGACCGATTACAAAATGAAGGGCATAGACGGCATGGAAGTACTCAAGACCGTCAAGGCTCTATATCCAGAGACCAAGGTTATCATGATTACCGCATTTGCGAATCTTGATACTGCCATTGAGGCGTTGCGGGGTGACGTGCACGACTTTTTCCCAAAACCCGTGAAGATAAGGGAACTGAAGGAATCGATCAGGAAGGCCCTGTCCAAATAATCATATCAAAATCTCATGAAAAACCTGTCTGTCATACTAAAACAGGCCTTCGGGAAAAGGAGCCGCGGCAGTCCGGTGGATATGCGGACTTTTCTTCACAATTTCAAGACCGCCCTCGAAAGCAACAACCGTGCGCTCGAAATAATCACCGACATGGGAGAAAAACTGAGCGGTGAATACCTCTTCGATATAAATTACATAAGAAAGGCCTACGCAGAGCTTCATGCGAACATACGCTCTTCCATAACTACGTTTAATTCCCTTACGCGGAACAGATACGAGATCGGCCCTGCGTGTGACCGGATAGATTCTATGATAATAAGGGTGATATACGAAGAGGCCCCCTTTCAGGCCGGCCGGGTCGTCTTTTATGAAGGGATAACATGGGAGATGGCGCGTGAGGTGGGAGGGAAGAATTATCATCTCTCGCAGCTAAGAAAAGACCTTGACCTGAACGTACCGGGGGGGTTCACGATCACTGCTCTTACCTATGATGAATTCATCAGACATAACGGCATAGACAAGAAAATAGAGGAACTGAGTTCAAGACCATATGGCGATAAAGACCTCCAAGACATCAGGGACGCCATAATCGCCGGAGAGTTTCCCGAACCCGCCGGTTCCGAGATAGAAAAGGCTACGGACAAACTTAAAGACCCGGGCAGGAGCAACGAGTTTCTGGCCGTCAGGAGCAGCGCAGAGGAGGAAGACGGGGATTTCTCCTTTGCCGGCCAGTTTGAGACCATTCTTAATGTCCCGCTGGAAAGCTTTGCGGTCAAGGCCGCCTACAAAAAAGTTATATCAAGCCTTTTTGCACCTACCGCGGTTTCTTATCAAAAACGGCTCGGGTATGCAATCGGCGGCATGCGGATGCCGGTCGGTTGTGTTTTGATGGTAGATGCAGTGGCAAGCGGTGTTGTCTACACGTCGGATCCCTCAGGCGGCAGAAACAGGCTGACCATAATCGCGGCGTGGGGATTGGGGAAGTCTGTTGTGGAAGGCAAGGTCGAACCCGATGTGTACTCGCTCGAAAAGGGGCCTGCTCTCAAATTGATCGGGACAAGGGTCGGGACAAAGGAAACCATGGTCATAAATTCCTCAAGCGGCGGGACTGTTGAGATGAAGACGCCGGCAGACTTACGGGCGAAGACCTGCATGACGGAAGAGCAGGTCTTGAGGCTTGCCGGGCTGGCGATTGATATCGAGAGGTACTTCAAGAGGCCGCAGGATATAGAATGGGCGCTCGGCAAGGATGGAAAGCTCTACATCCTTCAGTCAAGACCGCTGAGAATAACTGAGGCGGACATTCGACCAAAGAAGGACTTGTCACTATCGGAACTGTCCAAAAAATATCCCGTGTTGATCAAAGACAAGGGGTATGTGGTGCAGAAAGGCATAGCCGTAGGCAGGGTCTTCATCCTTAAGAATGCCGAAGAGATTGACGGTTTGCCCAAGGGAGTAATCCTTGTCGCCAGGAACGACTCTCCCCAGTTCGTACGAGCCATGCCGTATGTATCGGCGATAATAACCGACACTGGCGCCCCTGCGAGCCATATGGCATCCATTTGCAGGGAATTCAGGATTCCGACCATCGTCAACACGAGAGAAGCCACTCATTTATTACAACACGGCCAGGAGATAACCCTCTATGCTGATGAGGAAGGCAGTTTCGCCGTTTACGACGGCCTTCTCGATGAGATGATCGCATTCAGGGAGGAGGCGCGTCAGGCGCTCGAAGAGCTTTACGAATTCCGAAGGAAAAAATATATCATGCGTTTTATTTCGCCTTTGAACCTTGTAAATCCGCTCACAGACGAATTCACGCCCAAGAAATGTAAGACCATGCACGACGTCCTGAGGTTCATGCACGAAAAATCGGTGCAAGAGTTGATTGAGGCTTCAATGAACATAGCGGGGAAAGGCGGGTTGAAGAAACTGGAACTTCCGATCCCTGCAGGGATACATGTGATCGACATAGGCGGCGGCCTGCATATGGAGAGCGGAGAGAAGGCCACGTTAGATCAAGTCGTGTCCGAGCCTCTTAGGGCTGTCGTGCAGGGAATGCTTCACCCAGGGGCATGGCATTCAGAGGCGGTTGCACTACAGGCAAGGGATTTCCTGACGAGCATGATGAGAATGGAAGAGATAACGTCTGAGGGAATCAAATATGCGAGCAGGAATGTTGCAGTGATCTCGGGAGAATATCTTAATCTCACCCTGAGGTTTGGATACCATTTCAACCTGCTCGATTGCTTTTGCAGTGAAAAGGCCGCCAACAACCATATTTATTTCCGTTTCGTGGGCGGCGCAACGGACATATCCAAGCGCTCGAGGAGGATACGGCTTATCGCTGAGATATTGAAGGAATATGGCTTCAACTCGTCCACAAAGGGAGACCTCATAATAGCCAGGTTGTCCCATATCGAAAAGGACGAGATAC
The DNA here is from genome assembly GCA_035524455.1 of Thermodesulfovibrionales bacterium. Classification (GTDB taxonomy): domain Bacteria; phylum Nitrospirota; class Thermodesulfovibrionia; order Thermodesulfovibrionales; family UBA9159; genus DASPUA01. The sequence goes on from DATKOU010000148.1 coordinate 13,016, forward strand.
TGAATATCCTCGACATGGCGGGAAGGCTGATCGCCTTTACAAGGCAACTCGATGCCGTGCTGAATGACGACAGCGATATAGAAAGATACAAAAAGAATTTCTTTAAGGAAAACTTCACGCTGGGTTAGCCCTACTCAGGGGGTTCAGCCAGGTCCACATGGCTTTTCCAAAAGGGACTGTCTTGTCGAGGGAGGGGGCCATCTGAGAGGACGTCTATTCCTTGCGATTCGTGAGACCGGTCCACTTCATGTAGCGGGCAATTGGATGCGGTAATGCATGATGACTTTGCCGTCGAACGGCATGTGAGAAACTTCCTCAAAGAGAACTATGAATTGTGAGAATGCGGTTATACTTTCTCCTCTCAATGGTATAAAATACCTTGAGAGAGATCCTAATCAATGTCACTCAAGAAAAAGATAACCCTCAGCTTTTTTATCAGCGCCTTTATCATCGCAGCCCTCTCAACCTTTGAATATATCAATTTCATCGAGATCAGGAAAGAGATCAAGTTTCTGGAGCTCACCGACACGATAAGGAGCAAATCCCTCCAGTTAAGGAGGCACGAGAAGAATTTCTTCCTCTACGGACCCCTGACATCAGGCACAGAAGCGGAAGCCATCCATACCTATATTACTGAGCTTGATTCGATCCTGGCCGGAAATATGGCCATGGACAAGACAGGGAAACTCGCCCTCCTGAAGAACTCCATCGCGGAATACGGACAGAGATTCAGAAGGATTGAGACATCCATTCAGGAACTCTCAAAAGAACTTAGGGACAAAAGCTTTTTTCGTAAGAGATATTCAGCACTGTTCTCTCTCATGGAGGTGGCCATGTTCGACCGGCCTCTTCAGGGTGCAGAGTTCCTGGAAAAAGAGTTCCTGTTGTCACCCCAAGACAGAATCATCGGACAGCTGAAGGTATTGGATTCGGATATCAATGCCCTCAGGAAAAATGGTGAAGAGATCCTTGCTATCTCGAAGGAAATTGACAGGATTGCAAGGGAGAGCGCTGAGAGAGTTACTCGCATATCAAAAATCGCCATCCTCATCTTCTTCCCTCTATTCCTCGTTACCGGAATCGGGATGCTCTTTTTCATCAGCAGGAGTGTTGCCAGCCGCCTCAACCAGCTCATCAGCCTTGTGGAAAAGACAGGCAAAGGACAATTCTCCACAATGCTCGTCCCCTTTGAGAGGGATGAGGTGGGTCTGCTTATTCGTAAATTCAACGAGATGGAGGAGCAGCTGGCCCATAGGGAGGCGGAAATAGAAAAAAAGAACAACGAACTCCTCCAGTCCAAGAAACTGGCAGCCATCGGAACCCTTGCGTCAGGCGTTGCCCACGAACTCAATAACCCCCTTAACAACATCTACCTCTCGTCCCAGATGTTGGAAAAAGAGATGGGAGACAGCACCTCCCCGGCAGTGAGGGAGATCGTGGGTGATATCGCCGGACAGACCAGAAGAATGAAACAGATAACCGGCGACCTTCTGGAATTCGCCAGGGGAAGGGAACCACACCTGAGGGAAGTGGAGTTGGGTGAACTTATCATGGGGGCGTACAAGCTCGTGAGTGCCGCCATGGATACCCGAAAAGTGCATCTTATCACCGACACGGATGCGGGGGGCATTCTCATGGACGCTGACCCTGAACAGATGGAGAGGGTTTTCATCAACCTCTTCACCAATGCCGTTGATGCCATGTCCGGAGAAGGTACCATAAGAGTACAGGCGCTCAAGGGACAAAGGGAAGTGAGAATTACTGTGTCCGATTCAGGAAGGGGAATGCCCCCCGAAATAGTAGAAAAGATATTCGAGCCATTCTATACTACGAGGGATAAGGGTACAGGTCTCGGACTCGCAATTATTTTCAGTATCATCAACAAGCATCATGGTGAGATTTCCGTGGAGAGCAAGCCTGGGGAAGGGACCACATTCACCATTACATTACCGATAAGGAAGGGACAATAGTGAATTTCAGGGTACTCATTGCAGAGGATGAAGAAATAACCCTCAAGCACCTCGTCAATGCACTGAAACGTGAAGGATATGACGTAATGGGCACACACAACGGCCGCGAGGCGCTCCGGGAACTATCCAAGAATCTCTATCATGTTCTTATCACCGATATAAAAATGCCTGAAATGACCGGCATCGAACTCCTGGAAAAGGCGAAAGAGATGAACTCCGAGATCGAGGTGCTGGTCATTACCGGGTTTGGAAGTATAGGGTCAGCGGTGGAGGCCATGAAAAAAGGGGCGTATGAGTATATCACAAAGCCCTTTGACCTGGATGATCTTATCCTTAAGGTAAAGAATATTCGTGAGCGGAGCACCCTGAAGAAGGAGAATGTTGCTTTGAAGGCATACTTCGGGATGGATAAAAAGGTCTCCATAATTGCGAAGAGCGAAAGTATGAAGCAGATACTGGCCATGATCGAAGGCATAAAGGGTTCTGACTGTAATGTGCTCCTCACCGGGGAGACGGGGGTGGGGAAAAGCCTTCTCGCGAAGATTATCCACTTCACCAGCAGAAGGCAGAACATGCCCTTTCTTTCCCTGAATTGTGCGACGCTCACCGAAGAGCTCCTTGCCAGCGAGTTGTTCGGACATGAAAAAGGCGCATTCACGGGCGCCATCAGGACGAAACAGGGGCTTGTAGAGATTGCGGATTCAGGTACACTCTTCCTTGATGAGATTTCGGAGATGGCGCCGAATCTCCAGGCAAAGCTCCTGAAGGTTATCGAGGAGGGGGAGTTTTACCGGGTCGGGGGCACACGGCCCATCAAGGTTGATGTCAGGTTCATCGCTGCAACGAACCAGAATGTAAAGAGTGCAATCGCAGAAGGAAGATTGAGGGAAGACCTCTATTACCGTCTGAACGTTATGGAGATATCTATTTCGCCCCTGAGGGACCGCAAGGAGGACATCGAACCCCTGAGCGAGCATTTCCTGACGAAACACCTCCCGGAGTCGAATAAAAATATCTCAGGGTTCGCCAAGGAGTCCATGGATGTTCTTAAATCGTATAGTTTCCCCGGAAATGTGAGGGAACTGGAAAATATCATTGAACGGGCCATCATCATAGAAAAGGATTCTCTTATCACTCCCGAAAGCCTGCCCCAGACCTTAAAGATCTTCCAGATCGAAACCTTTGAACCCGAGAGGATCAAGACAATCGATGAACTGAATAAAGACTATGCAGAAAGGGTCCTCGAACTGGCGGGTGGCAATAAATCAAAGACTGCGGAACTCCTGGGCATATCCAGGACAAGTCTCTGGAGAATACTCAAGGAGGAATAATCTTGCCATGCACAATCCCCTTTACCACAGAGCGCCCGCATGGGTCTGAAAATCATTATTGCAGAAGACGAAGACATAACCAGGAAACACCTTCTTCATGCGCTGAAAAAGGAAGGTTACCTGGCAGTGGGGGCAAAGAACGGCCGCGAGGCCCTGGAACTGATTCATCAGGAGCATTTCGATGTCCTTATCACGGATGTCAGGATGCCTGAAATGAGCGGCATTGAACTCCTGGAAGCGGTGAAAAAGGGCTATTCAGCAATGGAGGTAATGATCGTCACAGGGTTCGGAAGCATCGATGCAGCGGTGGAAGCCATGAAAAAAGGGGCCTATGAATACATCACGAAGCCCTTTAACCTGGATGAACTCATCTTGAAGGTAAAGAACATTCATGAACGGAAGATCCTGAAAAACCAAAATCTTTTCTTGAGAACCTTCTTAGGCATGCACAAAGGGGTCTCGGTCATTGCCCGGAGCGAAAGCATGCAGAGGATAGTGAATAGCGTGGAGGGAATGAAGGATTCGGACTGTAATGTCTTCGTTATGGGGGAGACCGGGGTGGGGAAGAGTCTTCTCGCAAACATTATCCACTCCACGAGCACGAGGCAGAACATGCCCTTTCTTTCGTTGAATTGTGCCGCGCTCGGCGAGGAACCACTCACCAGTGAGTTGTTCGGACACGAGGGGGGAGCTTTCCCTGGCGTCGGGACCACAAGACAGGGACTCATTGAAATTTCAGATTCAGGCACACTGTTCATAGACGATGTCACCGAGATGTCTCCCCGCAACCAGACAAAATTGCTCAAGGTTATTGAGGATGGTGAACTTTTCAGAATTGGAGGAAAGATACCGATCAGGATAAATGTGCGGTTTATCGCTGCCACACACCGGAACATAAGGGAGTGCATCGCACAGGGAACATTCAGAGAGGATTTGTACTACCGGTTGAACATTATGGAGATCGTTATTCCGCCTCTGAGGGAGCGCAAGGAAGACATAGAACCCCTTTGCACCTACTTCCTCCAGAAACATCTTTCAGAATCGACGAAAAGGATATCAGGGTTCACCCAGGAGGCCATGGATATCTTAATGGAGTACAGTTTTCCGGGCAATGTGAGGGAACTGGAAAATATTATCGAGAGGGCCATTATCCTTGAACAAGGGACCCATATCACTCCGCAGAGTCTGCCCGTGAGTATCAAGAAATTCCGGATCGATACCTTTTCGCCCGAAGGCGTCAAGACCATTGATGAGCTTACGAAAGACTATACCACGAGGGTCCTGGAGATGGTGGACGGCGACAAAGACAAGGCCGCAGAACTCTTGGGTATCTCGGAGATCACCCTCTGGAGGATATTGAAAGGGTAGATGGGTCTGAACGGGTCATTCATTTAATAGGGTATTTATTCTCTTTACCTGCGCATCGGCGTTATCCCAGATTATCTGGATTGAGTCCTCTGCTATGCTTTTCCATGTCTGTTGTGTAGGCTCAAATATATGCGTTTCAGTGGGAAGCCGGTATTTCACCACAATGGGCTCCACGTCCTGCCCCACATAGATACGACCCTTCGGGACAAAATTATGACTGCTGAATTCTGTATGATATTTCCACAGGAGAAAGCCATCTTGGTACATCTTCAGGAGTT
>DATKOU010000149.1:0-9356 GCA_035524455.1 Thermodesulfovibrionales bacterium
AACACGAATCATTCACAGAGCTTCTCCTGGCAGTCTTCCACCTTGTGGAGGAACTGGTGGTGAGAGAAGACGTCACCTCCCTTCCGGATGCAGACCGGCACCATATCGCGGGTGATATAAAGCGTGCTTATATCCTTTTGGTACAACAATGGCTGGAATATATGGGACATCTTAGGGACCATTATCCCTACCTCTTTTCCCTGGCCATAAGGATAAACCCTTTTGATGAAAATGCGTCCCCTATTGTAAAATCCTGATACCTGCGTTTTCGGAGAACATCCATAAAGAGACCTTAAGTTCACAATCCTTGTATCAATACGCAATACGCCACAATAACGCCCTCATTTGAAAGCGCCTTATTTTTTGGGGTATAGTAATAAGTTAGCCTTGCTTTGGCTATTAAATGTAGCAATGCAATAAGTACTTATGGATTCAGATTCAGATAAGAGAATTTCAAGCCCTTACCAATGCGCAGAGGAGGAGGGGTCCCTGCAACTGAATTCCGGATCCCCGCATCAAATGAGTGCAACCTGCTGAAAGGAGAACCACCCAAAGGTGCAGGACCATATAATCATAAAGGGGGCGCGTGAGCACAATCTCAAGAACATTGATCTCTCCATTCCAAGGGAAAAGATTACGGTGATCACCGGTCCCTCAGGATCAGGGAAATCCTCCCTCGCCATAGACACTATCTACGCAGAAGGACAGCGGAGATATGTGGAAAGCCTCTCCGCATACGCCAGACAATTCCTTGAACAACTCCAGAAACCGGATGTGGATTCCATAGAAGGGCTCTCGCCTTCGATCGCGATCAACCAGAAGACCGTCTCCAGAAGCCCCCGCTCTACCGTGGGTACCATAACCGAGATCTATGATTACATGCGTGTCCTCTATACGAGGATAGGCAGACCCTTCTGTTTTCTTTGCGGGGGAGCGATTTCCTCCCAGGATGTCCAGAGCATTATCGATTCGGTCGTCTCCATGCCCAACGGGACAAGGCTCCAGATCCTCGCACCCATTATACGGGACAGAAAGGGAGAGTATAAGAAGGAGCTGACGGAGATGCGAAACGAGGGGTTCGTGAGGGCAAGGATCGATGGAGTGATGCTTGACCTGACTGAAGAGATATCCCTTAAGAAGCAAAAAAGGCACACCATAGAGATCGTGATCGACCGGTTCATCACAAGACACGGCATAGAACAAAAGATAAAAAGCGCCATAGATATGGCCCTTAAATACTCTGACACTGTCATCATTAACCTCGTGAAGGAACAGAGGGACATTCCATTCAGCAAGGCCATGGCCTGTCTCCAGTGCGGCGCAAGTTTTCCGGAGATAAACCCAAGACTTTTTTCCTTTAACAGCACCTACGGCGCATGCCCCCAGTGTCATGGCCTCGGTATCACCGGAACAGGGACCAGTGAAGACGCTTTCGGCATGTCCCTGCAGGAGGGAATTGGGGAAGACCTCGTCTCTTCCACAGAACCCTTCAAACACTGCAAATCATGTGGCGGTATGAGATTGCGGAAAGAAGCACTCAGTATAAAAATAGAGGGGAGGAACATCGGAGAGTTTTCAAACCTTACCGTGGAGAACGCCCTCCCCTTTGTGAGCAGTCTCACCCTGACCCAAAGGGAGAAGATCATCGCCTCCCGCGTCCTCAAAGAGGTGAAAGACAGACTCTCTTTTCTTCTCAAGGTGGGCCTCGGATACCTCACCCTTGACAGGATGTCCCTCACCCTTTCAGGCGGCGAGGCCCAGAGAATACGCCTCGCGACCCAGATGGGCTCTTCCCTCACCGGAGTGCTCTATGTCCTGGACGAACCGAGTATTGGGCTCCATCCGCGGGACTGCACAAAGCTGCTCGAAAGCCTCTCTTCACTAAGGGATGCGGGAAACACCGTGATTGTGGTGGAGCATGACGAGGAGACGATCAAATGGGCAGACCACATTATTGACACCGGCCCTGGAGCAGGGGCTCGGGGCGGGTGGATCGTGGCAGCAGGGACGCTATCAGACATAGAGTCCAATGAACGCTCCCTTACAGGCAGGTATCTGAAGGGCGAGCTCAGCATCCCCCTTCCCGGAAGAAGAAGAAGGTGTTCGGAATTCATCGAGATCATAGGTGCGGGAGAATTTAATCTTAAAGATATCGACGTTGCCATCCCCCTGGGTGCGCTCACCTGTGTGACCGGCGTCTCGGGCTCAGGGAAGAGTACCCTCATTGTCGAAATCCTTTACAAGGCATTGATGAAGGCCATTCACTCAAGCGCCCCCATACCGGGAAAGCACCATGCCATCAAAGGGATAGAAAAAATAGACAGTGTCATATGTGTGGACCAGTCACCCCTGGGAAGGACACCCCGCTCAAACCCTGCAACGTATACCGGTGTTTTTGGCCCCATCAGGGAATTGTATGCGCAGGTTCAGGAATCGAGGGTGAGGGGCTTTTCTTCATCCAGGTTCAGCTTCAATGTGGCAGGAGGGAGGTGTGAGAAGTGTCACGGCGGGGGAATTTTGAAAGTGGCCATGCACTTCCTTCCCGATGCGTATGTGCAGTGTGATACCTGTAAGGGAAAGAGGTACAATAGAGAGACCCTTGCGGTGCAATACAGAGGCAAGAATATTTCGGAGATCCTCACCATGACAGTATCCGAAGCTATGGACTTCTTTGGTGCAATCCCTGTTATAAAGCAGAAACTGGAGATACTCGAGGACGTCGGTCTTGGCTATCTTCAGCTGGGGCAGCCCGCGCCCACGCTTTCCGGGGGTGAAGCGCAGAGGTTGCGCCTCTCCAAGGAGCTTGCAAAGAGGTCAACCGGCAATACCCTCTACATTTTGGATGAGCCCACCACAGGGCTCCACTTCGTCGATATCCAGAGACTTCTTGATGTGCTGAACACCCTAGTGGATAAGGGAAACACAGTGATTGTGATAGAACATAACCTGGATGTGGTGAAATCCGCGGATTACCTAATTGACCTTGGCCCTGAAGGCGGGGAAAGGGGTGGGCATCTGATAGCCGCAGGGACCCCTGAAGATATTTCAAGGAATCCTGACTCCTCCACAGGGAGGTTCCTCAAATCAAAGCTCTCCCGCAGCACGTCAAAAGTGGCATGACAATGGCATTTAAAGCTCAAAGGTCGCAATTCCGCGTTCAGAAAAGAATCTCTTGCTGCATATTGTTCACCTTTTCCTGCCTGTGCATTTCTCTATTTTCCTGTTCGTCCCCAAAAGAAACAATTTATCGGAAAAGCATGGTCCTCATGGACACGCTGGTCACCATTACCATAGTCACTGATTCGGCGGACAGGGCTGAAAAGGCCATGGACAAGGCATTTGCCGAGATCGGCAAGCTTGATACACTCCTCAATTTCTTTTCCGAAAAAAGCGAACTTTCCATGGTCAACAAAAATGCCGGCCTCTCCGAGGTCAAGGTCTCCCCGGAAACCATGGAGGTGGTGGAAAAGGCAATAGAGACATCGGAAAAGACAGGGGGTGCGTTTGATGTCACTATTGGACCCGAGATATCCCAATGGAATTTCGTTCTCAAAATAAAGCCCCAAGATGAATCAATAAAGAGGCGGCTGAGGCTTGTAAATTACAAATTGATACAATTGGACAAGGGGAGATCCACTGTGCACCTTAAGGAAAAAGGAATGCTCATGGATCTGGGTGGCATTGCAAAGGGATACGCTGCGGACAAGGCAGTGGATGAGTTGAAAAAGATTGGAATAACCTCCGGTCTTGTAGCCGTTGCCGGCGAAGTAAAGGCCTTCGGGCGAAAGCCCGGCGGCAAGGGGTGGACGGTGGGGATAAGGAACCCCAGATCCACAGAAAAGAGTGACGAAATTATGGCAACGGTCCAACTCAACGACGCGGCTATCTCTACTTCAGGTGACTACCAGAGATACTTTATTTTGGATGGGAAGCGTTTTCACCATATCCTCGATCCGGAGACAGGGTACCCTGCCCAGGGATGCCAAAGCGTGAGTGTCATTGCAAGAGATGGCGTGTACACCGATGCCTTCTCCACCGGGGTCTTTGTCCTCGGACCGAAAAAAGGGATCGAGCTTCTCCAAAGCATGGGCTTTGAGGGCCTGATCGTGGACAAAGACGGTACCATTTACACTACTCCTGGATTGAAGGGGAAAATTGAGTTTACGACAAACCATTAGCTCCACGACCCTGGGAGACAGGATACTACTCGTATTCCTTCTCCTCGCATCATTTGCAGGCATCGTCTTTATCAAGGATGTTCTTCCAAGCTCCGGAGGGGTGAGCATAGAAGTCCAGGGGAAAACCACCCATCGGTATTTGCTCAACCAGAACAGGACGGTAAGGGTCGAAAGTCCGTACGGACATCTCACCGTGGAGATTAGAGAAAGGAAGGTCAGGGTGATAAACGCATCCTGTCAGAACAAGCTATGTGAGCATCAGGGATGGGTCACCCGTGGGGTAATCATCTGCCTGCCCGCCAGAATTTCGGTAAGCGTCGGAGGTCCTGAAAAATCGGGGGACAAGAGAATTGATGCGACCACAGGATAAATACCGCATCGCTCTCCTTTCCGCCTATGCCCTTGCCCTTCACGCATTCGAGAGCCTGATCCCTATGCCAATACCATGGCTCAGGGTCGGTCTTGCAAACATCATCACCATCACCACCTTTATCCTGTTTGGATTCAGGTCAGCAATGATGGTAACGCTGGTACGGGTTATTATTGCCTCCCTCTTTTCAGGTTCATTCCTTGGTCCCGGCTTTATCCTAAGCATGGGAGGAGGTCTCTCGAGCATACTTGCCATGGGCTTTATGCTCTCTCTCGTTCCACGGCTGTTCGGACCGGTGGGCCTCAGTCTCATCGGAGCACTCTCCCACAACCTCTCACAACTACTCCTTGCATACCTCCTGTTCATTCAGAAGATAGAGCCGGTCCTCCTCATTACCCCTTTTCTCCTCCTTATCGGAACCATCACAGGAACGGTGAACGGGCTTGCGGCAGATCTTCTCATCAAAGGCTTGAAAAATAGCCAGCAGAGGATTCAGAATAGCCGGTAATGAAAATCTTCTGCCCCCTGTGCAAAAAGGCAACCACGTGGGAGGAAAATCCCTGGAGACCATTCTGTTCCGAGAGGTGCAAGCTCATAGACCTAGGAAAGTGGGCATCTGAGGAATACAAAATACCGGCAGAGAACCATGAAGAGGAGGAGACGCATGACCAGGGGAAGGGAGAAAATTAGGCATTACGCTCCCTCCCCTCTTTTCGATCTCTCATGTCCACTCTGATCCTGTCGCAGCAATAGTCATGGAATTTGTCCTGGAATATTGTTAAAATCTACCCGTCACGCATGGCTTGGGAATAACCAATGAGTGTGAGAACTGAACAGGAGGTTATATGGTACGGATAGCGGTAGCAGGTGCTATGGGTAGGATGGGGAGCAGGATTGCCTCTCTCTCGGAGGAGTACGAGTCCGTCAGACTCACGGCCGCCTTTGAAAGAAAGGGGCATAAAGATATCGGAAAGGATATCGGAGGCATTTACGGAATGGGCGACACAGGTATCATCCTGCAGGACAGTATGGAAAAGGTCATTGAGATGGCTGATGTGGTCATTGACTTTACCCACACCAGTTCGACCCTGGAGAATCTGAAGGTCGCCTCTTCAAAAGGAAAGGCAATGGTTGTGGGAACCACAGGCTTTACCAAAGAGCAGTTGGCAGAAATATGGACGCTCACCAGGAATATCCCCTGTGTGATGGCATCGAATATGAGCCTGGGTGTCAATCTCCTGCTCAAAATCCTGCAGGACGTGGCAAAGGTCCTTGGCGACGACTACGACATTGAGATCATCGAGGCGCACCACAGGATGAAAAAGGATGCGCCCAGCGGTACTGCCATAAAGATGGCCCAGGTGATTGCGGATGCGGTAAACAGAAAGCTGGATGAAGTGGCGGTCTATGCGAGAAAGGGGATGATAGGAGAGAGGACAAAAAAGGAGATTGGGATCCAGACCGTCCGTGCGGGAGACATTGTGGGGGAACACACTGTCCTCTTCGGGGGTCTTGGCGAGAGGATTGAGATAACCCACAAGGCATCCAGCAGAGACACCTTTGCGCGGGGGGCATTGAAAGCGGCACTCTGGGTGTATAACAAGCCCGCAGGCCTCTACGACATGCAGGATGTGCTGGGGTTAAAGTAATTAAGGATTTCTCACAGGACTAAACACCAGCCTCATTTCTTCGTTACCAAGGACTTCGCCCCGTACGTTGAAAGGCAACGATTTGACGTAGGCCTGTACGTCTGAGCAGAAGATTCTGTATCGTAGATTAATTCCGTGTGTAATGCCAAGCGAAACCTTTATTGGACGAACTATCAAGAGACACTGAAAGTGGTTGTCCGCGGTTGACATCAAGTCCACCTGCAAAGCCGCTCCTCGGACATTTAGCGATGGTATTGATTTCGGGTAACAACGGTAAGCTTCCGGTAATATCTCGACCCGGAAGTCTGCATGTGAGTTACGCGATCCTATTCTGAACAGGATAAGTGCGGGCTATTTCCTTGGCCTTGGCCGTGTCATATCGTAGTTCCTTCTTTTGACAGGATCCATGAGCGTGGAATAGGCATCGGTCGCATGGGCGAATATAGTGTGGAGTTGCTGCTGAACCTCTTCCGAAGCGTTCATATAAATGTCAGGGTGGAACTCACGCGCGAAAGAGTGAAATGCTTTTTTGATCTCTTCATTTGACGCAAAATCATATATACCGAGGAGTTTATAAAAATTCATAGATTTTTGCAAATCGTAGTAATATTGTATCTTCTCAAGCAATTTGGGCGGTATCGGGATCCTGGTCTTATCGGGCTTAATAACCGGTCTGTCAGGATTTACCTGTCTATCTGGAGACGGTTTGGATTTTGATACAAAGGGGTATCCCCTATTGGCCGCGAATTCTTCAAAGACTTCGATGTGTCTGGTGTCAAAGCCTTCGAGGTTCTCTAGGAGGCGGGATATGTCTGGAGAGGCCTGTGCAATGGCAGCACGGTAATGGGCCTCGGCAGCGCTGTGTTCGATGTCCAACGATACCTTCACTGCCTGCTCAAGTGAGGGCGAAGCAGCTGAGAGAACAGATGTTACCATTTCAAGCGTGGCATTGATAACTCCGGGGTCAAGGGAAATCTCGCCGAAAATCTTGGTATTTTGCGCAACTAGCCGCTTTTCATACTTCACAAGGTTGGCGTGTGCGGTCTCATCAATGCTTATACGGTAAAAGAGGGAAGCAGCTTCAGCATCTTGAGCATAAATCCTACTGAACCATTCATAGAGTTCTGATATCTTGGCTTCCAGTCTTTCAAGGAGATCGAGTACCCTCATTATATACATCGCGCTACCTCCAGAACAATATAGTTCAGGCGAGACCCTGGAGGGTAGTTTACCATAATGAGATTTCGGCTAAAAGAACAGTTGGCAGAGACAATGGTTGGTACAGGTAATAATACGGCAGAGGCAGGGGACAGGAGATATTCCTTATCTATCGAAAATGGAAACCGGTGAAGCCTGCTGTGAGAAAGGTTGTGACGAACATCTGTTTCATGCAAGCAAGCATTTCATCCCATACTATGCTCCAAGAAGACCTTTGGGAAGCGTCCAACAAATTGTTCACCTTCTTCCTGTATCAAGCACACCTAATTTCCCTACGCAAGTAAAGAATACAACTGAAAATCATCACAATAATTCAAGTCATCGACTCTGAGGGTAAAAGAGCATTGTGAAGATAGTAGGCTGCGATAGTAACGTATCTTATTTATAATAGCTTATGGATATTGAGGTCATTGAAATCTATAAACTCTTGCCAAGGATCGATTGTGGACAGTGTTCTTCAAAGACCTGCATGGCTTTTGCCAAAGCAATAAAGGAAGACTGCGGGGTACTTTCTGAATGTGTGCGCCTCAATGAATCTGGTCTCATGATGATTGAGGCTTTGTTCTGTCGCGGCCAATGACTAATTTGTCATGTCCGTTTACTGCTTCTATAATCGTTTTTCATGCCTTGCCATCAACTCATGCCGTCATGATTAGTTTCCCCTGTTTTTTTTGCGATAATTTGCGATCCGTACTGCCTACACTCATAGATAGATTCCCTTTCGACTGCCATGGAAAGCTCCTTTTTTTAATTGCTTTAATTATAGTCACAGAGATTTGTTAAAATATTTCTAATGACTCTTTTTCATGCAGTTGTCAACAACGACTTGTCAGCGTTCTTAGCGGTGTCCCAGATGCCAATTGGTAAGCCCTCGTCTCGGTGAGATCTTAGCTTCTGCCTCGGCAGCCCATTTCTTTATGTCTGCAAGTTGGAATGGCTTCTCGAATACCCTGATTCCAAGTTCTGTTGCTCTGGCTCTGTCCTCCTCTTGAAGCGCTGCGGCCATTAATGCAAGATTCTTCACCTTGCATCCCTTAGATTTTTGTTGCTCTAAGAAATCTAGCCCTCTCATGAAGGGCATATTGAGGTCAGTAATAATCAAATCCGCACAGGCTTCGTTGAGAGCGCATGTACATGCAAGGACCTCACAGATCGGACAGGAGCGCGGATGTGGAAATGTAAACACTTCAAAACCTCTCTTGTTGAAAATGCGCCACAACACATCCCTGATGAATGCGTCGTCGTCAAAGATCAGGATTCTATAAGTGATGTCTTGATTCACTTGCCACTTTCCTTTCTACCAAACATTATTTATTAGCTCCTCCTTTCTTAATTTATTGGTAATACGCCTTAGTGTGTCCCATTAGTCTTGAACCCTCTATTGATTATTGGTGCACACACATTGCCGATTAAGAGGGCTGTAAGGGAGTTCTCCACCTGGGGCACAAACACGTGGAAAAGAAACGACAGGACCCCTACAACACACCCGTACGCGATTCTCGCTTTATTCGCCACCGGGGCGGATTTATGTTCTGTAAGCACAAATAGCACAAAAAATGGATTAATCAAGTTAAGACTATCAACGAGATTCAGGTGACTATGAATGCCATAGATGACATATAGTGGGACCGTAGCCAGCATAAAACTCAAAACGAGATGCCAGCCTTTCATTCTAAGAACAATACACAACCCAAGGGGAATGATTAAATAAATATTGGTTGTGGCCCACCATACGATGAATCCTTCCGGGTAAAAGAGTCGTAGCGACAGTAACCCGAAGGCTGCAGGATTAAAGACATTACGCCCTGATATGCGAATGAGGTGCTTAGAAAGAATGGCAAGTGCCGGTGCTATTAGATAGATAAACCTGTTCTCCAATTCGGGCTCAATCAGAGCGGCAATAATCAGACCCGTTATAAGTGCACTATTTGGAAACCTGTA
>DATKOU010000150.1:0-6648 GCA_035524455.1 Thermodesulfovibrionales bacterium
CGAGGGGTATGGAAGGAATTTCCTTATCCCTAAAAAGATTGCAGTTGAAGCGAATATCAAGAATGTCAGGGCCTTGGGACATGAAAAGAAGAAAATAGAGGAGAAGGTAAAGAAAATCAAGAGTGGAGCGCAGCAGCTGTCCGAGAGGGTTTCTGCCTTGACCCTCACTTTGCACGCGAAAGCAGGAGAAGAGGAAAAACTCTTCGGTTCCATTACCACAATGGACATTGCAGAAGCGCTCAAGAAGGAAGGAATTGACATTGAGAGAAAAAGGATTCTCCTTGATGAGCCTATCAAGAGACTTGGTTCCTATTCTATACACATAAAGATTCATCCCGAACTCACGACCCATCTGAGTGTTCAGGTAGTTGCGGAGTGAGGATACGCCGGGAACCGGTGAGCATCCGTGTGGCGCGGCTTGGGCCGTTTGGCAGTTAATTGTTTTAACTTTTTCATGTTCTGTCCTGCATTGGTGGAAAGATGAGGGATACCGATTTAGCCCTTGACAAGGTTCCTCCACAAAATATCGAGGCCGAACAATCCATCCTCGGGGCCGTCCTCCTGGAGAACGAGGCCCTTTCGAAGACCCTCGAAATCATCTCTCCCGAAGATTTTTACAGGGAATCCCATCGGAAGATATTTAATGCAATGCTTGACTTGTTCGAGAAGAACGAGGCAATTGATCTCATCACTGTTACCGATGGCCTTAAGAGAAGCAATGACCTGGATGCAGTGGGGGGCGTCACCTACCTTTCCAGCCTGGTGACCCATGTCCCCACCGCAGCCAATGTGAGGTACCATTCAAAGATTGTCAAGGAAAAGGCCCTTCTCAGGGCGCTCCTCAGGTCTGCCACCGAAATCGCTGCACGGGTGTATGAATCCTCCCTCGAGGCTGATGAAATGGTGGATCAGGCGGAAAGAACGATCTTCGACATTTCCGATAAAAGGACAAAAACATCTTTTTACACCCTCAAAGATGTGATAAAAAGCAGTTTTGAGATGATCGAGCATCTCTACGACAAGAAAGAAGCCATCACCGGGATTCCCTCGGGATTCGGTGACCTGGATGCGCTCACTACAGGGTTTCAGCCGGGTGATCTCGTTGTTATCGGCGGAAGACCGTCCATGGGCAAGACAGCCCTTGGCCTCAACATCGCCCAGCATGTAGGGCTCGAAATGAGGGAGCCTATTGCCATCTTCAGCCTCGAAATGTCGAAGGAGCAGCTCGCATTGAGGATGCTCTGTTCCGAGGCGATGGTGGATTCAAACAGCGTGAGAAAGGGATTCATCAGGAAGGAGGACTGGCATAAGTTAACCAGTGCGGCGGGAAAGCTTGCCGAGGCCCCGATCTTTATAGACGACTCCTCCAGCATCACTGTACTCGAGATGCGGGCAAAGGCAAGGCGTCTCAAGATGGAGCATGGCGGCTTAAGTCTTGTGATCGTCGATTACCTGCAGCTGATGCGGAGCAGAGGCGGATTTGAAAGGCGGGAGCAGGAGATATCAGAGATATCCCGCTCCCTTAAGGGACTGGCAAAGGAACTGAGGGTTCCCGTAATTGCGTTGAGCCAGCTTAACAGAGGAGTGGAACAGAGGCACGACAGAAGGCCTACCCTGGCCGACCTCAGGGAATCGGGTGCCATTGAGCAGGATGCAGATGTGATTATCTTCCTCTACAGAGACAGGGTCTATAACAAGGAAAATACCTCTGACAAAGCAGAAGTGATTATCGCAAAGCAGCGTAACGGTCCTACGGATACCGTGCATCTCACCTTTCTTTCCCATTGCACGAGGTTTGTGTCCCATGCGGATACAGAGTATCACGAATCCGAGGAGGTCTTTTGATCGGGGTAATCCTCGCAGGCGGTGAGAACAGCAGAATCCCTGCCCTTAAGGGCTTTCTGAGCATTGAAGGAAAGGCGATTATCGAACGGAGCATAGAGACCCTCACCGGGATACTCGGACAAACAGTAATAAGTACGAATATGCCCGAGAAATACTTCTGTTTCGGTCTCCCCCTCGTCGGGGACATCAAGAGGGAAAAGGGGCCGATCATAGGGATATTGTCGGTCCTCACAGCAACCAGAGAAGATTCGATTTTTGTGGTCGCCTGCGATATGCCGTTTGTCAGTGAGAAGCTCATACGCTACATGGTGGCGTCTTTTGAGGACAAGATGAAACGAAACACACATGTGGATGCGGTCATTCCTGTGTTTGAAGGAAAAACAGAGCCTCTCTTTGGTGTGTACAGCAGAACTGTGATGAAAACCATAGAGGGCATGCTCCACAGTGGGAGGAAGGGGTTGATTGCAATGCTGGAAGATATGAACGTGCATTATATTACAGACGAGGAAGTGAGGACCACGGACCCGAAGGGCGCTTCTTTTGTAAATATAAATACCATGGAAGATTATGAAAGAATTGGAGGGAAGACATGTTTGGTTTAGGGATGCAGGAACTTATGGTGATCCTGATCATCGTTCTCGTTCTCTTTGGCGCTTCACGGCTGCCTGAAATCGGCAAGGGAATTGGTCAGGCCATCAAGAACTTCAAGAAGGCAACATCCGAGCCTGATGAGATAGACATTACGCCGAAAAAGTCTGTGGACGAAAAGAAAGAGGAGAAGGGTGAGGAATCCAGGAAATCGTGAACTTTTGGCATTGGTGTGGGACATCGAAGAGCGATAGGGGGTTCATGGGGCAACGATGTTTCTCCTATGAGTTAGGAAGTGCTTAGGGGGGCTATAGCAGAGATAGACCTCAATGCCATAACGCATAACCTCGGTATCGTGAAAGCCATTACGAGGGACAGGCCTGTCATTGCGGTGGTAAAGGCGGATGCCTATGGACATGGTGCTGTCGAAGTCTCAAAGAGACTTGAGGATGAGGGGATTGCACTCCTTGCAGTGGCATTTATCGACGAGGGAGTAAAACTCAGGGAAGCGGGTATCCGTTCACCTATACTCGTCCTGTTTGACAAATACGACTCTGCTGCTTTTTTTGAATATCATCTTATCCCCGCGATCCATGATCTCCAGACAGCGAGAAGGCTGTCAGAAGAAGCCAGAAAAAGAGAAAATCCCCTGGATGTTCATCTCAAGATTGACACAGGGATGGGAAGACTCGGTCTTTGTGACAAGGGTGAGATGGAACAGGTCATGACCATCTCGAAAATGGGGTATCTGAATGTGAGGGGTCTCATGAGCCATTTCTCTGATTCTGATATTTCGGATAAGTCCTTCGCCCTTGCGCAGATAAAAAGGTTCCAAGGGGTGAGGGAGTTGATCACACGGGGGACCGGTAGCCCCCTTTTCTGTCATATGGCCAACAGCGCAGCAACGATATCCCTCTCGGATGCATATTTTGATGCGGTGAGACCAGGTCTTATGCTGTACGGATACTCGCCGTTTGGAGACAAAGGAGCGCTCTCTTCCGGAAACACGCTCAAGCCCGCGATGACTGTCAAGGCAAAGATACTGGCCCTGAGAAAATTTCAGAAGGGAGTCCCGGTGAGCTACGGAAGGACCTTTATTACCACGAGGGAAAGTGTGGTCGCGGTGTTATCGGTTGGCTATGCTGACGGATACAGCAGACATTTCTCAAATGCAATAGATGTCATAGTAAAGGGGAAAAGGGTTCCCGTGGTGGGGAGGGTGTGTATGGACCTGACCATGGTTGATGTCACAGGGATTGAAGGGGTGGAGGAGGGCGAAGAAGCGGTACTTCTCGGTACACAGGGTAGCCAAGAGGTGAACGCTTGGGAGATGGCGGGGAAGGCAGCAACAATCCCCTATGAGATCCTGACTGCACTGGGAAACAAGTCTCGCAGGGTTTATGTATAATACAGGAGCTATAGTGAAAGACAGAACAGGAAAGGAGGTGAACGGGATGAGGATACCTTTCTTAACGCAGATATCTTGGTATCTGATTTTTGCCATGTTTATTATAGGCATCGCACCAAGAGTGGATGCAGCCATGGCACCATCCTCTCTCATCGCTTCTTCCCCCTTTGAGAGGGCTGCTGACCTTGCCGAGATACAGAGGGTGCTGGAGATGAAGGTGGTGAAAGAGCGACTGGAGAACCTTGGGTTCAGCGCTGAGGAGGTCAGGGCGAGACTTGACCAGCTTAGTGATCATCAGGTGCACCAGTTTGCCCAGCAGATAGACGACCTGAGAGTCGGAAAGGATTCTGCCGGTGCCGTGATCATTGTGCTCATTGTAATTGTGCTTATAATAGTTGCTATCCTTTATTTCACGGGACGCAAGGTCGTAGTGACGCAGTGATGAATGGTTATGGCGAATGCGTGAGGGAGAGTAGCAGGCCTTTCTCCCCTCACGCATAACCATTTCAAGGGTCTATGCAAAGATACCTGTACATCTGCTGCATCCTTCTTGTGTCCATGTCTGGCTGCACCACGGTCAATCCTGTCCCAGACGAACAGATAAAAGGCGATGCGCATATTATACGCAACGTCCCCTTTCATCCCCAAGAAGATTTCCAATGCGGCCCTGCGTCTCTTGCCGCGGTGCTAAATTATTGGGGCATTTCGGTGACCCCAGAGCAGGTGGCAAAGGATATATACAGCAGCTCAGCAAAAGGCACCCTGAATATCGATATGCTTCTCTATGCGCAGTCGCGAGGGCTTGCAGCATCCCAATACCCGGGGGGACTCGATGATCTCAGAGAGAAGATAAACTCTGAAGAACCCCTCATTGTTCTCGTGGATTATGGTTTTTCTATAATCCAGGCAAACCATTTTATGGTTATCATCGGCTATAATGATCGCGGAGTAATCGCCAACTCAGGAAGAGATGAAATGAGGTTTATCCCTGTGGAGGACTTCCTTAAATCATGGGAGAAGACAAAATTCTGGACACTCCTCATAACGAGAAAGTGAATAGTGAGCAGTCAATAGTGAGAAGTAAAAAGCAGGATTCTCAACTGCCTGACGACTCGACCAATGACGACTTAAGGTACTTGAGAGCGATCAGTGTGAATGGTGAAATGTGAAGGACAAAAGGAGTAAAACATTTTGCGGTTATTTCTATTTTGTGGTTTTTCTGTTCCTTGCCCTTTGTTCTTTGCTCTTTGCCGGTTGTTCGTTGCCGAGGATTATTGTCCTTGAAGACCCGCTCAGTCCGGAGGAGCACCTGAATCTTGGTGTGGCATATGAAAAAAAAGGCGAATGGGAGAGTGCGATCAAGGAATACGAGGCGGCATCAAAGAAATTGCCGATGGCATATACCTATCTCGGGAATGTCTATTTTCAGAAGAATGAGTTTCAAGTCGCTGAGGAATACTACAGGAAGGCGATAAAGAAAGACCCTGAAAATGCAGACGCCTATAACAACCTTGCCTGGCTCTACTTTACAAAGAAGGAACAACTTGAAGAAGCGGAGCAGCTTGCATTAAAGGCAATGGAGCTGAATCCTTCAAAAAAGGATATCTATCAGGATACCCTGGACCAGATTAAGGCAGCGAGGACGCATCCGTCGAAATAACTTTCTGAGGCTATTTCACCAATGTAGCCTTCAGCCTGATCTCGGTGCCGCTCAGGGCCTGGGATACGGGACACCCTTTTTTGGCGGCCTCGGCCTTTTCGAGGAATGTCTTCTCATTGATGCCGGGAATTTTGCCCTGGGTCTCCAGTTCGATCACGGTGATCTTGAAACCGTCTCCCACTTTGTCAACATGCACCTTTGCAGTGGTGTGAACGCGTTCTGGTGTGTAGCCTGCCTGTTCGAGCATTAGGGACAGGGCCATGGAAAAACAGCCTGCATGCGCCGCGCCTATGAGTTCCTCCGGATTGGTACCAAGGCCGTTCTCGAAGCGGGAGGAGAAGGAATACGCGCCTTCAAATGCACCGCTTCCAAGCTTCATTTTCCCCTTACCTTTGAGCAGATTGCCCTCCCATACTGCTTCTGCGTTACGTACCGGCATGACGAACCTCCTTATACAGATATGGTGAATAGAATCTCATACAGAGCCCTCTTCCTTCATATTTTAGGGCAGATTTCCTCCCGCCTTTTCTCATTATCTAGAGACCATTCAACCGGGCAACAATCAGCCTCCACGTTCTTTCCCGATTAGCACGGGGCAGTGGGCATGCCCGAGGACCCTCCTGGATACGCTTCCCAGCATCCCCCTCACTCCCTGTAGGCCCCTGCTTCCCACCGCAATAAGATCGGCGTTTATCCTTTCTGCTTCACCGATGATCTCTGTAGAGGGGTCTCCGCCCTTCGATGTCCCTGTTATCTTTGTAAATCTCTTGCCCAGGTACGGTTTGGTCTGATCGATGATATTTTCAGATGCTTCCATTTCTATTGACCTTGCCCTTGCCACATGTTCTTTGATTTTGTCATCCACCTCCATGGCAAATCGTGTAGGGATATCAGAGGCTGCTGACCATGCAACATTCATGAGCACCAACTCAGTACTTTCGGGGAAAGGCAGAGAACCGAGGAACGCTGCGGTCGCAAGGGAAGAGGAAGAACCGTCAGTGGCAAAAAGAACCCTCATCCTTTCCGGTCTCTCCCCTTTTAGGGGTTTGGTTACCAGAATCGGCATTGGCGAGTTGATCGCCACTGACCTTGTCACACTTCCGAGGAGAAACGACTTAATACTCTTCAATCCCCTTGCTCCCATGAT
>DATKOU010000151.1:0-6953 GCA_035524455.1 Thermodesulfovibrionales bacterium
CTGATGAATTTTGCCATATACAGGGCTGCTGATATTCCCTTGCCCGAGACATCACCTATGAGAACACCCAATTTGCCGTCTGCGGTTTCTATGAAATCATAGATATCGCCTCCCACTTGTGTGGCGGAGATATTCACTGCAGAGACCGTTATGCTCCCCTTTGTGAGGATGGGAGATTGGGGAAGGAAGCTCTGCTGGAGGGAGGAAGCAATCTCCAACTGCTGTTTGAGCCTTTCCCTCTCGATGGAGTCCCTGTGGTATCGTGCGTTTTCTATGGCGATGGCAAATTGTCTGCAGAGGAGCTCAAAGATCTCGGGGTCGTAGTCCTTCCTTGCGGGATTGATGATCTCAGCAACGCCGATGAGACCGCCCCTGCCCACAAGGGGGACCGCAATAATGGCCCTGGTGATGAACCCCGTCATCTTGTCTGCACCCTGGAAGAACCTGCTGTCTTTTGTGACATCCTCGATGACAAGGGGTTTTTGATTTTCCGCGACCCAGCCTGCGATGCCCTGTCCCATCTCAAGCGTTATGGTCTTCTTCAGGATCTCGGACTTGTTGTCTTCATCGCACATGGCCACCTCGAACTCAAGCTTGTTCGTCTCCCTGTTATAAAAAAGGATGGAACATGCCTCCGCGTCCATCACATTTTTTGCCTTTTCCATGACGAGGGGCATGAGTTCATCTAACTCGAGGGTTGAAGATATGAGCGTGGAAACGTCTATGAGGAGCTTGAGGCTGTCGACCTTTTTTTCGATATTCCTGAGGTACTCCTCAGAAACGGTGGTTTTTCGTTCCTCTGCCATCGCTCCTATTAAATACCAGATATGTGAGGAATTTTCAAGGAGAAAATGGCAGTTCCATGAGTCTGTCTTTGTTTTTTTGCAGAGCGCAGGTTAAGATAAACCCATGAAGCAGGTGGAACCAGGAGACATGCCGGGCAGTCCTCTTATCGACATCAGAAACGTCAATGTCACGCTCCAAGGGCAAAGGATATTGACCAACGTATCATGGCAGCTGAGAAAAGGTGAACACTGGGCAGTGATGGGAGCTAACGGCGCAGGCAAGTCCACATTCTTGAAGTTAATTAATGGAGATCTGTGGCCTGACCATGGGAGCGGGGGCCGGAGGGTCTATCATTTGGGCGGCAATGTCCAGGAAAGCCCGGTGGGGGTGAGAGAGGACATTGCGTTTATTTCCCCTGAGACACAGGATGCGTATGTGAGAAATCAATGGGATTTGAGCGGAAAAGAGGTTATATACACAGGGTTTTTCCATAGCGTCTGGCTCCATCAGAAACCCGACGCTGAGCAGAAGGGGTATGCGGAGCGCGTCGCCCATTTGCTGAGGTTGGACGAGCTGAGGGATAAGAGGTTTCTCGCAATGTCAGAGGGTGAGGCCCGTAAGACCCTCATAGCAAGGGCATTGGTTTGCCGTCCCGGGATTCTGCTCCTAGATGAATTTGTAAGCGGCCTTGATATTCCTTCCAGAGGGAAAATACTGCGTCTGATGGAAAGGATCGCACAAAGCGGAACGCAGGTCATATGCACTATCCACAGGATAAACGAGCTTATGCCCTCCATCTCCCATGTCCTTTTCCTGAAGGAAGGACGGATCCTTTGCCAGGGGAAAAAGGAAGAAGTGCTCACTCCGGAAAATTTGTCTGTGGCAATTAAGGGTGATTACTCCCGTTCTGTATGGGGAAAAGGAAGAGATGTTCCGGGACCCGTGAAACACCCGAGACGTAATGTCCCCTATCTGGTGAAGATCAGGAATGCGGATGTATACATCGAGGGAAGGAAGATACTTGAGGGAATCAACTGGCAGATAAGGCGTGATGAGAACTGGGCGATTCTGGGCAGGAATGGCGCAGGGAAGACCACCCTCCTCAAACTGATACGCGGGGACCTCCACCCGGCCTTCGGGGGAGAGGTGCGCAGATTCGGAGGTCTGAAGGACCTAGATATCCGGGATATGAAAAAGAGGATCGGCTATGTCTCTTCAGAACTCCAGGCAAATTATGACTACCCTGTGACAGGAGAAGAGGTGGTTCAGTCCGGATTTTTTTCCAGCATAGGATTATATGAGGAAGTGACCGGAAGGCAGGAGCGGATCGTGCGGAAGTGGCTGAAGTTTTTCCGTATGGAAGCTTACGCGGACAAGGATGTCCGCAGCATGTCGTATGGTGAATTCAGGAAGATACTCATAATAAGGGCTATGGTGAATGACCCTGATATGCTCATCCTTGATGAGCCATGCAGTGGTCTTGATATATCAACAAGACATGATGTGCTCACCACTCTTGAGAAACTGTCAAAGACAAGGACGAGAATTATTCTGGTTACCCATCACCTTGAGGACCTGGTCCCCTCTGTGAGCCATATTTTGCTTATGGATGAGGGAAGGGTTATTGCCAGAGGAAAGAGGGAAGTGATACTCAGAAAAAGGAACCTGTCTGCACTCTTTGGCAATGTTACAGTGCCAGTTTTTGGGTGATGTTTCCTGTCTCGTCAAACTTGCAGGCAAGGACGAAAGGGTCATGGTAGAAGGTGAACCACGCATCCCTTCCGATATAGGTCTTCTCCAATTCCTCTTTCTGCTTTATTGCCTCAAGGGGAAAGTTGTCGTAGGCCATGAGCCAGAGGGGATTGAAGTGGGCATGGGTGGGCATCAGGTCACAGAGGAGAGTGGCTGTCTCTTCCTTTGACTCCATTACCACGATCTGAAAGCCTTTGGTATGGCCCCCTTTATGCATGACCTTTACCCCTTTGACGATCTCCTTGTCCCCTTCCACCAGTTGAAGCAGATTGCTTCCTCTCAGGAGTTCGTTATTCGCAGGCCAGTACGTATTGATCGAGCGGATGTTGGGACTCATGACATCCTCCCACTCATCCTTCTGGACAATGTGGCGAGCCTTCGGAAACGTGATCTCATTCCTGCCTTTGCCGTTTTGCATGATTACTCCTCCGGCGTGGTCGAAATCGAAATGGGTGAGGATCACATATCCGATATCATCCCTCGCAATACTCATCTCCTTCAGGTCATCCAGTACCATCCAGTCCTCTGTTACCCTGAATATCTTCTTCTGCTTCTCGTTCAGTTTATTCCCCAGGCCTGATTCAATCAGCACAAGGGCCTCGGGCGTTCTGAGAAGAAGCGGGTAGGCGATCATGGGAATCGCATTGTCTTTGTCGGAAGGGTATTTCTTTGTCCAGAGGGCCTTGGGAACCACCCCGAACATGGCACCACCGTCAAGGGCGAATCTCCCTCCCCTGAGCCAATAGAGTTCAAAATCTCCGAATTTAAGAGAAGGTATCATGACTATTCCTGTTCAGACTAACCCATTCTATTTATGAGTACTCTCTTGCAGGAGAGGCATCCGTCTCTCGGCATGACAATTACCCTTATTGACACCACCGTTGTGTGCGCACCTAAAAACAGTCTGCTCCTGTTTTCTGTTAATGGTCCGCATGTTCGGACCGGCACATAACCCTGAGTCTTGCCGTCCGAGCGGGGTACCTCTCTTAAGTTTATGAATTAGCTTGCTAGTACTCTTCCAGGTGGTACCATTCAGGATTTTCGAGCCAGGTCTGGGGGCTGGAAACAAAATCCACTATTTCCTGCAATATAAGGTAGTGCTTCTTCTCTTCATCAGCGATCTTGTGGAAGATCTCTTTTTGATCAGCGTCCTTCACCTCACCTGCTTTGCTGAGATAGAACTCCCTGGAACGCTTTTCAGCCTCCACGGCCTTGTGGTAAAGTTCAGTCTCCGTAAGAGCACTCTCCATATCTTTTTCTTCTTTCATTGTTTCGAAGACAGTTTTTACCTGCGATAATATCTTTGTGTCGGCAACCTTCACCTTCTCATTCTCTTTCATCTTCTTGAATATCTCATAATGGACCACTTCAGCCTTTGCAAGCATGGTAAAAATGTTGCTGAGTCCGGTTGTTGAGGACTTTTTCGCCAGTTCACGGTAGTAGCCTTCCCCATCCTTTTCCATTTTCATCGCAAACTCGAATATATCCATATATGCCTCCTCTTTCTTCATAGATGCAGTTTTGGGCCGAGGCCTTTGACTGCGGAACGTCTCTCAAGAAACGTTCACTGCATAAAGATACAGATGCGCGCTACCCTTGCTCTTTGGGAGACCACGAAGCCCTGTGCTTTAGGTACTTCCATCTCCTCTTTACATCCGCCTCAGCCTGTTTCATAAGTGCGGCTGCGACGTCCGGGTTGGTCGTCTTCAATGTCCTGTAGCGGTTCTCATTATATGCGTATTCTTCAAAGGACATGGTCGGCTCCTTGCTGTCGATCACAAGAGGGTTTTTTCCTTGGGCCTCGAGCTCAGGGTTGTATCGGTAGAGAGGCCAGTGGCTGCAGGCAACCGCCCTTTTCTGTTCTTCAATCCCCTTGCTCATATCGATGCCCTGCGCGATGCAGGTCGAATACGCCACAATCAGGGAGGGCCCGTTATACGCCTCTGCCTCGGTAAATGCCTTTACCGTTTGTGCAGGGTTGGCGCCAAAGGCAATCTGGGCAACGTATATGTTTCCGTACGTTGCCATAATAAGTCCGATGTTCTTTTTCGGGGTCGCCTTCCCGCCCGCAGCAAACTGGGCAGTGGCGGCAAGGGGAGTTGACTTGGACATCTGTCCGCCTGTGTTGGAATAGACCTCTGTGTCGAGGACCAGGATATTAATATTCTTCCCTGATGCGAGGACCTGGTCCAGTCCCCCGTATCCGATGTCGTATGCCCACCCGTCTCCGCCCACTGCCCAAATGGATTTATTCACGAGGTAGTCGGTGAGGGAGAGAAGGCTCTTTGCATCAGGGGAACTGTCCTTCGAAAGCCGCTTCTTCAAAGTCTCCACCCGACCCCGCTGCTCCTCGATCTTCTCCTGTGTCGTTTGATCCGCATTACGGAGTGAATCGAAGAGCTCCCTTGCATCGGCGTACAGGGGCTTTTGCGCAAGCCTCTCCATGAGCTCCAGGGCCTGGGCCCTGAACTTATCCGCTGTCAGCCGCATCCCGAGACCGAATTCTGCGTTGTCCTCGAACAGGGAGTTGGACCAGGCAGGCCCTCTGCCGTCCGCCCGTTTTGCATAAGGAGTAGTGGGCAGATTGCCGCCGTAAATGGAGGAGCATCCGGTGGCATTGGCGATGAGCAACCGGTCTCCGAAGAGCTGGGTAAGGAGTTTCAGGTACGGAGTTTCCCCGCACCCTGCACATGCGCCGCTATATTCAAAGAGAGGTTTCACGAGCTGGCTGCCCTTCACTGTGCTAACATTGTAGCGGGAAGGGTCTGTTTCAGGAAGGTTGAGGAAGAACCCGTAATTTGCCACCTCCCTGGCCCTCAATTGTTCCTGGAGTTCCATGTTGATGGCCTTGAAGCCGGGGATTTTTTTGCCCTCAGCATCTTTCTTAAAACCCGGACAGACG
This sequence comes from Thermodesulfovibrionales bacterium, assembly GCA_035524455.1. Classification (GTDB taxonomy): domain Bacteria; phylum Nitrospirota; class Thermodesulfovibrionia; order Thermodesulfovibrionales; family UBA9159; genus DASPUA01. The sequence goes on from DATKOU010000151.1 coordinate 5,441, forward strand.
AAGACGCAGGAGCCGCAGCCAGTGCAGTCCTCGGGCGCCACCTGGACGGTGAACTTCAGACCCTCGAATTCTTTTCCCTTGGCATCTGCTGACTTGAAGCCTGGAGGAGCGTTCTTCAGAAGCGCAGGGTCATAGTCCTTAATCCTTATGGTTGCATGGGGACAGACAAAGGAGCACTGACCGCACTGGATGCAGATATCAGGCTCCCATACAGGAATATGGATGCCGATATTACGCTTTTCATACTGCGTAGTCCCTGTGGGCCATGAGCCATCAGCAGGCATGGCCGAAACAGGCAAGGTATCCCCTTTGCCGGCGATTATTGTCGCGGTCACCTCTCTGACAAATTTTGGCGCGTCCTCAGGCACTGGTGGTTTCACACGCGTAGAACTCGTGACCTTTTGGGGAACGGGAACCTCTATGATGTTCTGGAGTGCCTTATCTACCGAAGCATAGTTCATCTCGAGGACTTTGTCCCCCTTCTTCATATAGGTCTTCTTGATCTCTGTTTTAATTGCTTTGATCGCTTCCTCTTTTGGAATAATTCCGGAAATGACAAAGAATGCGGTCTGCATGATCATATTGATCCTGCTCCCGAGACCGATCTCCTCGGCAAGGGATATGGCGTCGATAATATAAAACTTCATCTTCTTTGCGATGAGCTGTTCCTGCACCTCTATCGGCAGGATGTCCCACACCTCATTTTTTTTGTGTGACGTAGTGAGGAGGAAGGTAGCACCATGTTCGGCCCGGGAGAGCATGTCATATTTTTCGAGGAACGAGGGGTTGTGACAGGCGATGAAGTCGGCCTTTGAGAGGAGATAGGGATTGAGGATCTTCTCCTTGCCAAAGCGGAGATGGGAGGTGGTGATGGAACCAGACTTTTTGGAATCATAGACGAAATACCCCTGGGCATAATTGTCGGTCTCCGAGCCAATGATCTTTATGGTATTCTTGTTTGCGCCCACAGTGCCATCTGAGCCCAGGCCGTAAAACATCGCCCGGTACGCGCCCTTTCCCTCTACGGTGAATGATTCATCATACCTGAGGCTCGTGCCTGCCACATCATCGTTGATACCAACCGTAAAGTGATTTCTCGGCCTTTCCTCTGAGAGATTGTCCAGTACTGCCTTTGCCATGGCAGGGGTAAATTCCTTTGAACCGAGGCCATAACGGCCTCCCACGACTTTAGGGTAGGAGTTGAACCGCGCGGTGCCCTTTTCCATGGCCTCGCCAATTGCTGTCCTCACATCAAGGTAAAGGGGTTCTCCGATTGCGCCGGGTTCCTTTGTGCGATCCAGTACCGCGATGGATTTCACACTGGAGGGAAGGGCCTGGGCAAAGGCGTCGGTGTCAAACGGTCTGAAGAGCCTCACCTGAACGAGACCCAGCTTCTCGCCTTTTGCATTCAGGATATTGATGGTGCTGAGCACAGTTTCACCGCCTGAACCCATGATCACCATCACGCGTTCAGCCTCCGGGTGGCCGTAATAATCAAAAAGCCTGTATCGTC
>DATKOU010000152.1:0-6663 GCA_035524455.1 Thermodesulfovibrionales bacterium
AGGAGGGAAAATGGCAAAGGCGAAATTTGAGAGGGTAAAGCCTCACGTAAACGTAGGGACGATTGGGCATGTAGACCATGGGAAGACGACATTGACGGCGGCGATCACGAAGGTATTGGCGATCAAGGGGCAGGCGACGTATCGTGCGTATGATTCGATAGACAATGCACCTGAGGAGAAGGCCAGGGGGATCACGATCGCGACGGCGCATGTAGAGTATGAGACGGACAAGAGGCACTATGCGCATGTAGATTGTCCTGGGCACGCGGACTATGTAAAGAACATGATCACTGGGGCAGCGCAGATGGACGGGGCGATACTGGTAGTGAGTGCAGCGGACGGGCCGATGCCGCAGACGAGGGAGCACATATTGTTAGCGAGGCAGGTAGGGGTACCGTATATAGTGGTATACATGAACAAGACCGACATGGTGGATGACCCCGAGTTATTGGATTTAGTGGAGCTTGAGGTGAGGGAGTTATTGTCGAAGTATCAGTTTCCTGGTGACAAGATACCGATCATAAAGGGAAGTGCGTTGAAGGCGATGGAGTCTGGGAGCACGGATTTTAATGCACCCGAGTTCAAGAGCATCCATGAATTGATGGATGCGGTGGACAGTTACATACCGACGCCTGAGAGGCCGATAGACAAGCCGTTCTTGATGCCGATAGAGGATGTATTTTCGATATCTGGGCGTGGGACGGTAGTGACGGGGAGAGTAGAGAGGGGGATAGTGAAGGTAGGGGAGGAAGTAGAGATCGTGGGGTTAGGGGCGACGAAGAAGACGGTAGCGACCGGGGTAGAGATGTTCAGGAAGCTCTTGGATGAGGGAAGGGCAGGAGACAATATAGGGGTATTGTTGAGGGGGATAGGGAAGGACGAAGTAGAGCGTGGGCAGGTATTGGCGAAGCCTGGGAGCATCACGCCGCACACGAAGTTTAAGGGAGAAGTGTACATATTGACGAAGGAAGAGGGAGGCAGGCACACGCCGTTTTTCAATGGATACCGGCCGCAGTTTTATTTCAGGACGACTGACGTGACCGGAGTGGCGCATTTACCTGAGGGAGTGGAGATGGTGATGCCTGGGGACAATATCAGTGTAGTGGTGGAGTTGATAGGCCCTATCGCGATGGAGAAGGAGTTGAGGTTTGCCATCAGGGAAGGGGGAAGGACGGTTGGTGCAGGCGTAGTGACCGAGGTCCTGGAGTGAGAAAACTACCATGAATCAGAAGATAAGAATTAAATTAAGGGCTTACGACCACAGGATCCTTGACCAGTCGGTGAAGGAGATCGTTGAGACTGCCCAGAGAACAGGGGCGAGAATTTCGGGGCCTGTTCCCTTGCCTACAAGAGTGAGTAAGTATACGGTCCTGCGTTCACCCCACGTGGACAAAAAGTCCAGGGAGCAGTTTGAGATAAGAACCCATAAAAGGTTGATCGATATCTATGATCCTACTCCCCAGACAGTGGATGCGTTAATGAAGCTCGAGCTTGCTGCCGGGGTGGATGTGGAGATAAAGTTGTGAAAGGGATACTGGGCAAAAAACTGGGGATGACCCACATATTCATGGAAGACGGAAGAGCGATTCCGGTTACGGTGATCGAAGCCGGACCCTGTTGTGTGATTCAGATCAAGACCAAGGAAAATGACGGATATGAGGCGGTGAAAGTCGGGTTTTCCGAAATAAGGAAAGAAAAAAAGGTGAGTAAGCCGATGTCCGGAGTTTTTAAGAAGGCAGGGGTTAAGCCTTATCGCATAATAAAAGAATTCAAGATGGGAGATTTGAAGGTCGGTGACCTTGTTACCGTTGGGATGTTTAGTAAAGGCGACATTGTGAAGGTATCAGGGGTCTCAAAAGGTAAAGGTTTTCAGGGAGTTATGAAGAGACACAATTATGCAGGAGGTCCCGGCTCCCATGGCTCTATGTTTAACCGGGCACCAGGTTCCATTGGAGCGAGTTCATACCCTTCAAGGGTGTGGAAGAACAAGGGACTTCCCGGGCATATGGGCTCTGAAAAAACAACGGTGAAGAACCTCAGGGTGGTTGAGGTAAGGCCTGATCAAAATATATTAATGGTGTGGGGTGCAGTTCCTGGGGCTGCGGGCACCTATATCGAGATCAGGAAGGAAGAGTAAAATGCCAGAAATAGAATTAAAAGACGCAAACAATAAAGGAAAGGGCAAGATTACCCTCCCTGATGAAATTTTCGGGCTTCAGGGCAGGAAGGATATTCTCCATTCATCGGTGGTTAACTACCTTGCAAACCAGAGACAGGGAACCCATGCCACCAAGACAAAAGGTCTTGTCAGCGGGGGCGGCAAGAAACCGTGGAAGCAGAAGCACACGGGAAGGGCAAGGGCAGGAAGCAACCGTTCCCCGCTTTGGAGAGGGGGAGGAATAATATTCGGACCTCAGCCCAGGGACTATTCTTATAAATTGCCAAGAAACGTCAAGAAAAGGGCATTGGGAGAGGCGCTGTCAGCCAAGCTTTCCGGCGGCGAAGTAACCGTTGTGGAGAGCATTGCGGTGGAAAAGCCGAGAACCAAGGAGATGGTGAAAATTCTGAAGAACCTTGACCTGGAAGGGAAACGCGTGCTTATCGTGCTTTCTCAAAAAGAAGAGACGGTCCTCCTTTCTTCAAGGAATATCCCGGGTGTGAAGGTCACAAGGGCGATGGACCTTAATCCCTACGAGATTCTCACCCATGAGAAGGTTCTCATCACGAAAAAAGCCCTGGAAACTCTCTCGGAAGGATGGACGCAGTGAAGAATATCCATACCATTATCAAGAAGCCCCTCTTTACAGAGAAGGGTGCAAGACTGAAAGAGGCGGAGAACAAGGTTCTTGTGGAAGTGGCAAGGGATGCGAACAAGCTCGACATCAAGAAGGCAATTGAAGAGATATTCAAAGTCAAGGTCGAAAAGGTGGCAACAGTGAACACTGAGGGAAAATGGAAGAAACAGGGCAAGTCCATCGGAAAGAGACCTGACAGGAAAAAGGCAATTGTGACAATTAAAAAGGGTGAAAAACTCGATTTCATTGAGGGTGCATAATGGGTGTAAAGAAATTTAATCCAACATCTCCGGGGAGAAGGTTCCAAACGGTGCATGATTTCAAAGAGATCACGACCGACAAACCTTACGAGCCGCTTTTGAAGGCAATAAAGAAGACCGGAGGCAGGAATAACTCCGGATGTGTCACCTCCTGGCAGAGGGGCGGAGGCAATAAGAGACGTTACCGGGTGATAGATTTCAAACGGGACAAGCATGGGGTGCCTGCCGTGGTGGAAACAATAGAGTACGACCCAAACAGGTCTTCACGGATAGCCCTCCTGAAATACAAGGATGGGGAGAGAAGGTATATTATTGCGCCCTCGGGGCTGAATGTGGGGGAACAGGTCTTTTCGGGACGGGGTGTGGAAATAAAGACCGGGAATGCCCTGCCGCTCACGGAGATACCCCTTGGCACGTTTGTCCATAATATAGAATTGCAGCCTGGCGCTGGCGCGAAGCTTGTCCGCAGCGCTGGTATGGCTGCTCAGCTCATCGCAAAAGCAGATGATTACAGCCAGGTGAAGCTCTCCTCAGGCGAAGTCCGGCTTGTTCCTACGTTATGCATGGCAACCATAGGACAGGTGAGCAACCCTGAGCATGAGAATATTTCCATCGGGAAGGCGGGGAGGACCCGCTGGCTCGGGAAGAGGCCCCATGTAAGGGGCGTTGCAATGAACCCGATCGATCATCCGCTGGGTGGGGGTGAGGGGAGGAGTTCGGGAGGAAGACCTCCGTGCTCACCATGGGGAAAACCTGAAGGGGTAAGAACAAGGCATAACAAGAGAACAGATAAATTTATTGTGAAGAGGCGAGGAGGTAAGTAAATGCCAAGGTCCTTAAAAAAGGGTCCTTTCGTGGATGCAAAGCTGATGAAAAAGGTCACGCAAATGATGGATTCCGGAGACAAGAAGATCATCAAGACATGGTCAAGGCGCTCCACTATTATCCCTGACTTCATCGGGTTTACCTTTGCGGTACACAACGGAAAGAAATTTATCCCTGTGTATGTTACCGAAAATATGGTAGGGCATAAACTGGGTGAGTTTTCGCCCACCCGGACTTTTAAAGGCCATTCTGGATCTGCAAAGGCGGAGGCAAAGGCATAATATATGGACGCGAAGGCTACATTACACTATGCAAGGATTACCCCGAGAAAGGCAAGGAGGGTGGTTGACCTTATCCGAGGGAAAAAGGCCGGGGAAGCACTCATTAGCCTCAGATTCATGCCCTACAGGGGCTCTCAATTTATTGAGAAGATACTGAAGTCAGCCATGTCCAACGCGGAACAGAAAAAGGCAGTGAATCCTGAAGAGATGGTGATAAGCAAGGCGTTTGTGAACCAGGGACCGGTAATGAAAAGAATGGAACCAAGGGCTATGGGAAGGGCAAACGTGATAAGGAAGAGATCATCCCATATCACGCTGATTTTATCAGGGGAATAATAAGGAGGTAAGTTTGGGCCAGAAGACGCATCCGGTAGGAAACAGGTTAGGCATTACAAGGACATGGGACTCAAGGTGGTTTCTGAAGAGGGGGTATGCCGATCAGCTCATCGAGGACATCAATGTACGAAAGATAATAAAGGCAAAGCTCTTTCATGCGGGAGTGGCCCGTATTGAAATAGAAAGAATGGGGCAGAAGATCAGGGTGATTATCCATACTGCGAGGCCGGGTATCATCATCGGCAAGAAGGGTGCCGAGGTGGAGAAACTGAGGAAGGAACTGGAAGCCGCCACCGGAAGGGAAGCCTCCATTGACATTAAGGAGATAAGAAAACCTGAGGTGGACTCTCAGCTTGTGGCAGAGAATATTGCATTACAGCTTGAAAAGAGAGTTGCCTTCAGGAGGGCCATGAAAAAGGCGGTGGCATCTGCCATGAGGTTCGGCGCCCTGGGTATAAAGGTGGCGTGCGCAGGACGGCTTGCCGGGGCTGAGATCGCAAGGGCTGAATGGTACAGGGAGGGGAGAGTACCTCTTCATACGTTCAGGGCTGACATTGATTTTGGTTTTACTGAGGCAAAGACAACCTACGGCCTTATAGGGATTAAAGTCTGGATATATAACGGCGATGTCCTCCCTGAAGTGCTCAAGTCAAGGGAAGGTCAACTGGTTGCCTGATGACGACAAAGGAGTGAATGACAGATGTTAATGCCGAAAAAAGTCAAATTCAGGAAGATGCAGAAAGGCAGAATGGACGGCAAGGCCTACAGGGGTTCTGAAATCTCCTTTGGTGAGTATGGACTGAAGGCCATGGAGCCGGGATGGGTTTCATCGCGCCAGATAGAGGCAGCCAGAATAGCCATCACACGGCATGTGAAAAGGGGATGTAAGGTGTGGATAAGAATATTCCCTGACAAGCCCATTACAAAAAAGCCTGCGGAAACAAGAATGGGAAAAGGGAAGGGTTCTCCTGAGTATTGGGTGGCTGTGGTGAAGTCCGGCAGAGTACTCTATGAGATGTCTGGAGTGACCGAGGAAGTGGCAAAGGCTGCCCTAAGGCTGGCATCACACAAACTCCCCATTTCTACGAAATTTGTGAAGAGGGAGGAGACGGTGGTATGAGACCCTCAACCCTTACGACATTGACTGTGGACGAATTGAAGCAAAAGGAGCAGGAACTAAGGCGGGAACTGTTCAATCTCAGATTCCGTCTTGCTACCGGCGAAGTGGAAAATCCCATGCGTATCCGTGCAGTGCGAAAGGATATCGCACGGGTCCTCACCGCGATGACAGAAAAGCAGCGGGGATAAGGAAGAGAGGAAGACAACAGATATGCCGAAGAAAGTTTATACAGGAAAAGTGTTAAGCAACAAAATGGATAAAACAGTGGTTGTTGCGATTACAAGGCTCTACCAGCATCCCGTGTATAAGAAAACGGTGAAGAAGGTGACAAAGTTTAAGGCGCACGACCAAGACAACAACTGTAAAGTGGGAGACACCGTGTCCATTAGTGAGACGAGGCCTCTGAGTAAAGAGAAAAAGTGGATTGTTCTGGAGATATTAGAACGGGCGTGAGGGGTGAGATAAGATGATCCAACCAAGAAGCATACTTGAGGTAGCTGACAATTCTGGAGCAAAGAGGGTGCAGTGCATAAAGGTGATGGGCGGCTCTCACAAGAGGTATGCGAGGCTTGGCGACATCGTCGTGGTGAGTGTGAAAGAGGCGATTCCGGAGAGTAACATCAAGAAGGGAGAAAAGGCAAAGGCGGTGGTGGTGAGGACAAGAAAGGAGCACAGGAGACCTGATGGATCATATATACGGTTTGACCAGAACGCGGTTGTGCTCATCAATCCGCAGAATGAGCCCTTAGGCACCAGGATATTCGGTCCCGTTGCGAGGGAACTCAGGTGGAAGGAATTCATGAAGATTATATCATTGGCACCTGAGGTGCTCTAGTGAGGAGATAAGATGGGGTTAGGGATTAAGAAGGAAGATACGGTTTTGGTAATTGCAGGGAGAGAAAAAGGCAAGAAAGGAAGGGTCCTTTCTGTTATGCCGGCGAAGTCGTCGCTTATTATAGAAAAAATAAATATTATTAAGAGGCATATGAAGCCCAGCAGGAAATATGCGCAAGGAGGCATTATCGAAAAGGAAGCACCTATCCATA
>DATKOU010000153.1:0-19076 GCA_035524455.1 Thermodesulfovibrionales bacterium
AAAGTTTGCCCTTGTGGAGAATTTCTGGGAGACCGGCTTTGGCATGCCCTCTTTCACGCTCCTGGGACCGAAGATCATCCGTTTCCCCTTCATCATCAACTCCTCTTATCCCCACGAAATACTCCATAACTGGTGGGGAAACAGCGTCTTTCCTGACTCTGCAAAAGGGAACTGGTCAGAAGGATTGACCGCATACCTCTCTGACCATCTCATAAAAGAGCAGCAGGGGAGCGGCGTGGAGTACCGCGAAACGACCTTGCAGAAGTATGCGGACTATGTGGTGGCTGGAAGGGATTTTCCCCTTGTTGATTTTCGTTCCCGCCACAGCTCTCCTTCAGAGGCGGTGGGATACGGCAAGTCCCTTATGTTTTTTCATATGCTCCGAAGGGAATTGGGAGATAGGAGTTTCATCGCGGGGCTTCAGGATTTCTACAACAAAAACAAATTCAGTTTTGCATCTTTCGATGATTTGAGAACAAGCTTTGAAAAGGCATCGGGCAAGAACCTGAAGGGTGAGTTTGAGCAGTGGATAGAGCGGCCCGGCGCCCCGGAGATACGATTAAGTGATGCCAAAAGCAGGCCCGAAGGTGAAGGATATCTCCTCACCGCTGTTCTTGAGCAGATTCAGGAAGGGAAGGGGTATCGCTTAGCCGTACCTATTGTCATTACCATGGAGGCTCAGGAGAAGGCCTATGAGACTGTGGTGAATATGGAGAACAGGCAGCTTGATCTTAAAATCTCTTTGCCTTCCCGTCCTTTGAGGATTGATGTGGATCCCCAGTTTGATCTTTTCCGCAGGCTGAAACGAGACGAGGTGCCTCCCGCCATATCACAGGCATTGGGGACGAAAAGGATGGTGGTAATCCTTCCCTCTTCAGAAAAAGGCCACTTGCTGAGTGCATATCGGAAACTAGCCAAAACCCTGGGAAGTTCAGGACCTGATGAGGTTGAGGTGAAGCTCGACACGGAAATGGAAAAACTCCCCCCAGACAGCGCAGTCACCATCATGGGATGGGAGAACCGCTTTCTCAACTCCATTGTATCAGCCCTTTCTCCCCATGAAGTGGCCATAAATCAAAAAGGCATACGTATCGAAAAAACTGAAATACCGCGTGAAAATCACTCCGTGGTGCTGACTGTAAGAAACCCTCAAAATAAGGACCTGTGCTGGATGTTCATTGCTTCCGACAAAGCTGAAGCCCTCAGAGGGCTCGGTCGTAAGCTTCCCCATTATCACAAATACAGCTATCTGGGCTTTGAAGGCGATGAGCCGGAAAATATTGCAAAAGGCCGATGGCCTATACTTGATTCCCCCATGACAGCAATTTTCTCCAGCAAAGACGGTAAGCTTGTAAAGGTCGGGATGGGAATGCTGGCGCCACGGAAGCCTTTGGCAGAGCAGTAGGCACAGATATGGCGGAAAGGTGAAATGGATGAGTGAAAGCGAAGCGGATTCTCAGGATGTTATTTTTTGGAGTGGCTCTGTTTAGGTTTTTTCATCTTCTTTTTTTGTGGTAATTGGCCGGGATCGATAATTCCTTCTTCTGCGAGCACTTTCTTGTGAAAGTCGCACTCAAAACAAAGATGACTTTGGCCGGTACAGGGGTCTTTAAGGTTATAGAGGGAATATGAACCCACAATGGCCCAGCATATCCTTCCCCCATTGATTCCCTCGTTGATTCCGTCTGCATAGGGATGAACGGCTACAGGGCATACCCCCAGTTCCTTGACTTTTTTGCCATTCAGCTCTCTTCCGCATTTCATATATTCCCAGCAATTCAGCTTCCGTGGCATGAGAGTTCGTTACCTTCTTTTTCGTTTTGGCGAGAACCTTTCCTGAAAATCCCCTAGTTAAGACTTTTAACACGGCGAGGACAGACGGGTCAAATTAATAAATCAAATCAAAGTATATGAATTTCTTAAGAAAGGATGAAGTATATGCAAACCTGTGTGTTACCGCGATTTCATTCTTGGTGTGTGAACTCGTAAAATAGAGAAGTGAATATGAAGACATTCATCCATCTTGACGGTGCACTGGGAGATGTGTTCTTGTCCCTTCCCTGTATCTGCGTCATAAGGGTTAATTCGGATTTTGTCCATATGGCCGGACCACCCGATGTTGCGGACTTATTGAAGGAGGTCGGGTATGCTGATGAAATAACCCCTTCAGGGAGCGCCCTCTTTACATCCCTCTATGCATTGGAGATGGAGCAGGGAGCGATGGGCTTTCTTGAGCAGTTTGACCATGCAGTTGTCTTTACAAGGCGAAGGGATTCTCCCTTGGCCTTGAATATTGAAAAGGTGATCCCTCACACCGAGATCATTATTACCATTCCTCCTGAGGGAGTGAAAACTCACGTGGCACAATTCAGACTGAACCAGCTTGCCCTTGGAGTAGAATCTGTTGACCTTAGATCGAAGCTTACCATTCCTTCCCCGTATCGCGAAAAAGCAAAGGAATTCCTTGTTCGTTATTTCGGTACAGAGGGAAGGGGGCCTCTGATAGCATTCCATCCCGGAAGCGGAGGCAAGAGAAAGTGCTGGCCCCTGAACAACTATTTCAGGCTGGTGGAAAAGTTGCTGAATCACCTGGCCTGCCGGATTCTTTTCCTCACAGGTCCTGCCGAAGAACCTGAAGTGGCAGATGAAATCCTTAGCTTTGCACACGGACATAAAGGGGTTCTCCACGTGAGAAACGAGCCACTCATTATGGTTGGCTGCCTCTTGGCAAATAGTGATCTCTATGTGGGAAATGATTCAGGGATTACGCATCTCGCTGCTGCAGTGAACGGAAGGGTGGTGGTCCTCTTCGGGCCTTCGGATCCTCTTCTCTGGAGGCCGTTCGGCACAGGAGTTCAGGTGATCTCCGCGGGAATTTCTGAGGATTCCCTGGAAAGAGTGGGCGTGGACGAAGTATATGCAAGGCTGACTTCTTCTCTCAGGGAGGCGACAAGGGAATACTCCTGATGAGGGTGAAGCTGATTTGTGCTGGTTCGGGAAGAGATTATCTCTTCAACGCGACCCGTGCTTTTTTCAGCATGGAATGGGGCTGATAAGATGATTTGGCCAGTCTAAGGGTATCCCTGTCAAGGTCCTGTTCAAAATTCAGGAATCTGTATTTTGGGGGCAGAATCCTGGCAAAGGTATTGAACATGTATTGATAGATGCCCTTGAACCTCTTTCGCGCCTTGGCAAAATGGAGTGCAAAGGTCTCTTCATTCAACTCTTCACCCACAATAAATCCCGCAGGTTCGTTATCAGCATAATAGATTCCTCCGCACAGGATGAGGTCATCGTATTTCCTGAGAGCCTCAAGGCATGGGGAGTAGTCGGTCTGGGTTTCATCCTGTTCTGAGTCTTCCAGCCATCCGTTCAGTACGGAGAGCGCATCGTTCAGGCGGTCATTGGTCAGCGGCAATGCCACGTGGGCATAGGTGGAAATGAATTGTTTGAGGAGATTTCTTTTTGAGTGGAGGTTCCTCCCCCTGTACGTGCTCATCTGCTCCACTGTGTAGAGGTAATCCATATCCCCTTGTTTGCAGGTGCACTGATACTCATCCTGGCTAAAACATTTCAGCCAGGTCTCCGGAATCGGAAAGAGGAAATCCACGCTGCTCATCATTGCATTTATATAGCCACATTCCATTTTTTCAATCTCCACCGTGGGCATCAAAAACGTATATCCGTCATAGGACTGACCCTTTATGAAAATTCCCTTATCAAGGATCACCTCGTACCTGTGAGCATCCCTGAAGAGGTAGAGGTTTGGGAAGCTGTACTCAGCTATGGGGCATTGGAGTTTCCTCAGTCTTTCATGGAGCAGTTCCCTATGGCTGAAATCAAGAGGCTCAACGTGCATGGTGAAGTCCGCTCTACACTAGATCCCTGTGTCGAGATCTCCCCACACATACTGAACCAGTGCGGTCGCTGCAATGGCAGCAGTTTCTGCCCTGAGGATACGGTTCCCCATGGATGTGACGAGAAAACCCCTTGATCGGGCCATGTATGCCTCCTCTTTTGTAAAGCCGCCCTCAGGTCCTATGGAGATCATCAATGACCTGCATCCTCCCAGCACGTCCCTGGCCTTGGTGAGCTTCATCCCTCCCTCTTCCCAGAAGAGGAGACCTCTTGAGTTTCTAAAGTACTGTGCATACAGAGACGAAGGGGCAAAGAGCTCTCGAAAGGGGAGCAGATCGTGGATTCTGGGCACATGGGTCCTGCCGCATTGGCGTGAGGCATCTTCTGCTATTTTCTTCCATCTGGGTCCTTTCCTTGTCTCCCTCAGCTGGGACCGTTCAGTGGTCACCGGGAGTATTTCGTTGACGCCCAGTTCCGTAGTCTTTTGGATGAGGAACTCCATCTTCTCACCCTTGAGTACTCCCTGGATAAGGATGATATTTACCTTTGATTCCGTGTCATAGGGAACAGCCCCCTTGACCCGGGCGAAAAGCTCTCTATTTTTGACGGAGGTGATTTCGGCATTGTAAGAGGAACCCTTTCCGTCCAGCACCATGATCTCATCCCCCACATGGGACCTTAACACATTGATGAGATACCGGGCTTTTTCACCTGCAATATGAATGGTTTCAGGCCGTTCTTCTAATGGCAGGAATATTCGCGGCATGGAGCTATTTTTCAGCGCCTGAAAAAATGTCCTTGAGCTTGCTTGTGAATGTCTTTGATGTCTTGTCCCCATCTATTTGCGCAAATTCCTCGAGGAGTTCCCGCTGACGGGGAGTAATATGCTTCGGAATCTCAATATTTACCACTATGATCTCATCCCCTTTTCCATGCCCGCCAAGTCTGGGGATACCTTTGCCCTTGAGGGGGAACGCCTTCCCCGGAGGGGTGCCTGGGGGGACCTTCAGATGCGCGCTACCTTCAAGGGTGGGAACCTCTATCTCTGCTCCCAAGACAGCCTGGGGGAAGGTGATGGTCGTCTCATGGTAAAGGGTATTCCCTTTTCTCACAAAGAGAGGATGTTCCTCAATGTCGATGATAATGTAGAGGTCCCCTGGCGGACCACCGTATATACCCGGTTCGCCTTCCCCTGACATCCTCAGGCGCGATCCGGAATCCACTCCTGCCGGGATTCTTACTGATATGGTGTGGACCTTCTTCACTTTCCCATGGCCTTTGCATGAAGGGCAGGGGTCGGTGATGATCTTTCCCGTTCCATGGCAGGAGCCGCATGTCTTGGAAACGCTAAAAAAGCCCTGCTGAAACCTCACATGGCCGGTGCCTTTGCAATTGGTGCAGGTGACAGGACCTTTGCCGGGCTTTGAACCAGAACCGCTGCATGAGGAGCATGTCTCCCACCGTGGCACCTCAATGGTCTTTTCGGTGCCAAAAGCGGAATCTTCGAGGGTGATATCGAGGTCATACCTGAGATCATTCCCCTTTGCTGCCCTCGGCCGCCTCTGGCTGCTAAAACCGAAGATGTCCCCGAAAATATCGTCAAAGATATCCCCGAAGCCTGCTCCTGTAAAGGCGCCAAATCCGGCGCCCATGTCCTCTGCCGACCCGTATCTGTCGTAGTGGGCCCTCTTTTCAGGATCGCTCAGGACAGAGTACGCTTCATTTATCACCTTGAACTTCTCTTCGGCATCCCGGTTACCCTGATTTCTGTCAGGGTGGTGCTTGAGTGCGAGTCCCCTGAACGCTTTCTTTATCTCTGCTTCGGTGGCATTTCTCGGGACGCCAAGGATCTCATAGTAATCTTTCATTTCTCCTTCTTATCAACGTCCTCGAATTCTGCCTCGACCACTTCCTCTTCAGGTTTTGCCTTTGTTTCCGGTCCTGAGGTCTGCGCACCTGCGCCTGCACCCGCAGCCTTGTAAATGTGTTCCGCGATCTTATAGGATGCCTTTGTAAGGTTTTCTACTGCGCTCTTTATCTCCGCGGCATCCGTACTTGTCTCTTTCACCTTCCTGCATTTTTCCAGGGCCTCTTCAATCTCCCTCTTCTCGGTTTCGGTCACCTTGTCTCCGTACTCCTTAAGGGACTTCTCCACAGTGTATACGAGAGTGTCGGCCTCATTTTTTGCCTCTGCCAACTGTTTCTTCTTCTTGTCCTCATCTGCATGGGATTCTGCGTCACGCGTCATCTTTTTGATCTCGTCCTCTGAAAGGCCGCTGGAAGCGGTTATCCTTATGGACTGCTCCTTGCCCGTGCCCATGTCCTTTGCAGAGACATGGAGGATTCCGTTGGCATCAATGTCAAAGGAGACCTCTACCTGCGGCACGCCTCTGGGTGCAGGCGGAATCCCTACAAGTTCAAATACCCCAAGCAGCTTGTTATCTGCAGCCATCTCCCTCTCACCCTGGTGGATCTTGATGGTAACCGCGGGTTGGTTATCCGAGGCGGTGGAGAATATCTGGCTCTTCTTTGTGGGAATGGTGGTGTTCCTCTCGATAATCTTTGTGAAGATACCGCCGAGGGTCTCGATACCCAGGGAGAGGGGAGTCACATCCAGGAGCAGGACCTCTTTGACCTCGCCCTTGAGCACAGCACCCTGGATTGCAGCCCCTACCGCCACCACCTCATCCGGATTCACCGTCCGGTTCGGTTCCTTCCCGTAGAATGACTGCACCACCTGCTGGACCTTCGGCGTACGGGTCTGGCCTCCCACGAGTATTACCTCATCGATGTCTTTGGTGGAAAGGCCTGCATCAGCAAGGGCTAATTTGCAAGGTTCAATGGTCTTCTCAATAAGGTCTCCGGTGAGTTGTTCCAGCTTTGCCCTGGAGAGCTTCATGAGCAGATGCTTTGGGCCCGTTGCATCCGCGGTAATGAACGGCAGGTTTATTTCTGTCTCGGTGGCGGTGGAAAGTTCAATTTTCGCTCTTTCCGCTGCCTCCTTTAATCTCTGGAGCGCCATTCTGTCCTGCTTCAGGTCTATGCCCTGCTCTTTTCTGAACTCCTCCACCATCCAGTCCATGACCCTGAGATCAAAGTCGTCACCACCAAGGTAAGTGTCGCCGTTGGTGGACTTAACTTCTATCACCCCTTCCCCTATCTCGAGGACAGAGATATCGAAGGTCCCTCCTCCCAGATCATATACGGAAATCTTTTCCTCCTTCTTCTTGTCAAGACCATAGGCAAGGGATGCCGCGGTAGGCTCATTGATGATTCTGAGGACATTGAGGCCGGCAATTTTCCCTGCGTCCTTTGTCGCCTGTCTCTGGCTGTCATCAAAATATGCGGGAACCGTGATGACCGCATCGGTGACAGGTTCCCCGAGATAATCCTCTGCTGCCTGTTTCAGCTTCTGGAGTATCATCGCGGATATCTCGGGAGGAGAATAGTTCTTTCCCCTTATCTCCACGTGCGCGTCCCCATTAGAAGCTTCAACGATCTTGTAGGGAAGACGCTTTTTCGCATGGTCAACCTGTGGTGTATTGTATTTTCTTCCCATCAGCCGCTTTATGGAGTATATGGTATTTTCCGGATTTGTGATGGACTGTCTCTTCGCTATCTGGCCCACCAGCCGTTCCCCTTTTTCGGTGAACGCAACCACAGAGGGGGTTGTCCTCGTTCCCTCCTGGTTGGGGATCACCACTGGTTCACCTCCCTGAACAACTGCGACGACCGAGTTTGTGGTACCGAGGTCGATACCGATCGCTTTTGCCATGTTATTCCTCCTTTGTGTTTTCGTTTATTCTAATTTTCGTTTCCGTCTCGTCAACTGGTCTTCTTGAAACCGAAACCAGCGAAGGTCTCAGGACCTTGCCGCTAAACATATATCCTTTTCTGAACTCCTCAACCACAGTCCTATCCTCCATGTCAGTCCTTTCCACCTGGGACATGGCATGATGCACGGCCGGGTCAAAGGGTTTGCCCTTGGCAGGTATGGGGATAAGGCCGAATTTCTCGGTAACCCTCTGGAATTCCCTCAGGGTTATCTCCACACCCTTTACAAGACCCTCGGACACGCTATCCGCGGAATGCTTCAGCGCCATTTCCAGGTTGTCCATTACCGGGAGAAGATGATACAGGATGTCTTCATTGCTATACTTTATAAGATCCTCCTTCTCCCGCTGGATCCGCTTTTTGTAATTATCAAACTCGGCATAGAGCCGGAGATACTTATCGTTCAATTCCGTGAGACTCTCCTGCAATGGCTGCTTCTCTCCCCCTTTTTCCGAGTCCGTAGGCAGCGGGGTCTCTCCCTCTTGCTTCTCTGTCACTTCTTCGTTTTCCAACATTTCCTCCTCATTGGCACCCTCTGCAGACTGTGGACAAAGAATATGAGAATGGGTGATTACCTCTCCGAGAGAATCTTAGTGATGAATTTCGCAGTAGTATCCACTATAGTGATCACCTTCATATAATCCATCCTGGTGGGACCTATAATCCCTATGGTCCCTACGGGCCTGTCACCCTCCCTGTAAGAGGATAGGACCATGCTCAACTTTTTCATCTCTGAGGCAGGGTTCTCAGAGCCTATCAGTACTCTTACGCCCTCTGACTGAGGGAGCATGTCCAGAAGCTTTATAATGAGATGCTTGTCCTCAATGGCCTTGGATATTTCCTTTATTCTCTGGATGTCCGTAAAATCCGGGAGTCCCAGGACTTCATGAAACCCTGAGATAAACACGTCACCGGAGTCGAAGGAGAGCGCCTCCCGGCATATTCTTATGGCCCTGGAAATAAGGGTATCACACAGCGCCTTATCCTGGTGCATCTCTCTCAGGACACTGGACCTTATTTCATCCAGGGTCTGTCCCGCAAATTCGGAATTAAGGTATCCCGAAATTCTATCCAGGTCATGTTGCGTCAGGTCTGGATCCAGCTGTATTACCTTGTTTTTTACAATTCCCTCATCTGTTATGAGCACAATCATTACCTGGCGCTCCTTATATTTAAAGAGGTTGATTCCCTTGAGTGTGGTGTTGTTGGGATTGGGGGGCAACGCTACTCCCAGGTAATGGGAAAAGGTTGAGAGGGCCCTGGAGGTCTCCCTTAAGAGTGCATTGATATCGGTCCTGATATTCTCCAGCCTTTTTATTATTTCATCCATGAGAGTTGCGTCCGGAGTACCCTCTTTTTGCGTAAGGTAATCCACATAAAGCCGGTATGCCTTGTCTGTGGGAACACGGCCTGCCGAGGTGTGTGGCTGGTGGAGGAAGCCCATATCCTCAAGGTCGGCCATTATATTTCTTATGGTGGCGGAAGAGAGATTAAATGCATACTTCTTGGTGACAAAACGGGAGCCCACAGGATCAGGATTTATAATATAGCTTTCGACCACTGCCCAGAGTACCTTATGAATCCTTTCATCAAACATTCTTTATATTTTCCGCCCTTAGCACTCTCAAGGGAAGAGTGCTAATCTAATTTAACAATTACCTCATGGCTGTGTCAAGATGGGTTAACCCCTTACCATTGAAGCTTTCTTTTCATGAGTTTTTCGTACATTTTGTGGGGCAAAAAGCACTGCTGGTGTATCTCGTCGCTGTAGTACTTTGTATCTATCTTGAACTCTCTCTTCATTTTCCGGGGGTCATGCTTTTTTGATGCAACCGAGAAGGTCCACCAGTTTCCGGCGTAGGTGACCAGGGGTGCGGTATAAAGGTCGACAACAGGGAAGATCAGCCGCATTGCCTCTTGCACATCGATGACCATATCCTTATGAAAATGGAGGGATTCCGAGAGGGAAACAAACATGCCTTCATCGGTAAGGCAGTCCTTCACGGATTTAAAGAACTCCACTGTAAAGAGGCTCTTCGCAAAACCCACAATATCGGTAGAGTCGACGATGATCGCGTCAATGTCGCTGTTCCTTCCTTTCACGAACTCCGCTCCATCCATGCAGCGTATCTCCACGCGCGTATCGCCCACATGGCTGGCCACTGTGGGGAAAAACTTCCTTGACACATTGATGACTTCCTCGTCTATCTCGATGAAATAAACTTTTCTCACCGTATCGTGTTTGAGGATCTCCCTCACTGCCCCACCATCACCTCCGCCGATCACCACCACGTTCCTGGGATGAGGATGGGAGTGCAACACCACATGGGCGAGCATCTCATGATAAAAGAATTCATCCCTCTCCGTGATCTGTACCACCCCGTCTAGGATGAGCATTTTTCCGAAGTAGGGGTTTTCGATGACCACAATCTCCTGAAAAGGGCTCTTGCTCTTATGGAGTACCTTTTCAACGCCATAGACATACTGTATCGGTGCGTAGGGATCTTTCTCAAAAAATTTGATCATGGAAACCTCCATATAATAAGGTTAAGGTTTAGGTCGAGGACAAGAAGAGAATCTTCTCTGGGTCTCAGTCTTGCCCTTAGCCAGATTTTTTATATAAGAATCGTTTTCGGGATCGAAAAGCCGTTAAACTCAGATGCATAGGAAACGGTATAGGCCCCGCTGGAGAGAATAAGAATACGGTTGCCGATCTCAGGTTCAGGAAGCAGCACACCACGGTCTATGACATCAAAGCTGTCGCAGCTGGGTCCTGCAATGGTCCATTTCTCAGGATCATTTCTGCTTCCCACGATATACACATACTTGATTCCCCCGATGCTTTCCATCAGGCCATTGAATACCCCCACATCAATATAAAGCCAGTTTTCGTCTCCCCTGCGAGCCTTGCCAATTACGGTGGCCACAAAGATTCCCGCATCACCCACTACAGCCCTTCCCGGCTCGATGAAAATCTCCACGTCCTTGGGGAATTTCTTTGCGATTGCCCTGTCAATTGTTTTCTCTATGGTTTCGATATCAACCACATTCTTCGTATAGTGAATGGGATATCCTCCCCCGATATTGAGCATGCTCAACCGTATGCCGTTTTGTTCTGCCACTTCCCATAGATCCTTTGCCTTCTCGATAGCGCTATTCCAGTTGTAGACGTTGTTACACTGGGAACCCACGTGAAAGGCGATTCCCACAGGGTTTAGCCCCGTCTTTTTTGCATAGAGGAGCAATTCTCCCGCTTCGTCCAGTTCCACGCCGAATTTCTTGCTTAAAGGCCATTCGCTTCCCTCATTGGGAACGGAAAGCCTTACATAGACATTACATCCAGGAGCATAGCGTGAAAGTTTTTCCACTTCGCCAAAAGAGTCATACGCATAGTACTTTATCCCGTATGAGACAGCCTGTTCCAGAAATTTCAGGGTCTTTATGGGATTACTCGTTATGATCCGTTCCGGTTCAACACTCAGAGAAGCGAGCATCTGGAGTTCGCCTTCTGATGCGATTTCAAAACCTATACCAAAGTTGTTGACGAGATGGAGGACTTCCCTGTCCGGGTTTGCCTTCACTGCATAAAATACCTTTGAGTTCCTGATATGTTTCCCTATCAGGGAGACCTTTTCCCTCACCACTTCTCTGTCCATCAATATATACGGGGGTACTTCGTCGCTGGCAGCGATATACTTCAGGACCTTGTTCCAGGTGGTTTTATGAATAAATTCGGGAGTTATGTCCATTGAAGCCTCTCATCACTAGTATTTGTCCATCGGTGAAGTTTTGTGGTTCTCAGTGGGGTTTCCTTGCCTGGAGAACTTTCTTTGCTATTGCGCGTATGGCCTCGGGCACATTCTTGTTTCTTTCGAGGACTGCAATGTCCTTGAGCCGCAGGCCGCTCACAAGGGTAATGCCGATTCCTGGCGGTGTCTTGGGGTTATTGACCAGTGCCAGGTTGATGGCGTAGTTCTTCATCCACTCCCTGTTTTTATGGATGGTGCGCAGCGCTTCTTCGGGAATATTGCGTGAATGGGCAACCAGTTCCACTTCGGTCTCTGTTATCCTTGGGTTTTTCAGCACCGTGAGCACGACCTCCTTATTGGAATCCTTCAGAAGGATGGAACGTATCTCTTGGCCGCCCCTGAGTGCAAGGGCGATCCGTTCGCCAACTGTAAGCTGCTGAATCTTCTGGAGCAGACCATGTTTGCGGCTTTCGTCCCCATGCCTTGGCCTTGCCGGTAACGGGGAAAGAAGGCTGAGGTGCTTCCAGGCCGCCTCTTTTATCTCGGTGGGCACATTGGGACTGTCTATGAGCAGTTTGAGAATTTCCGGTCTGTGTGCGTTGGATGCAAGAATTTCACGAAAAACCTCATGGTCGGCTGTATCCTCAATCAGAATTTCCAGGGCCTCTGGAGAGGCCACCGAAAGATTAAGGCCGATTAGTTTGGCATCTTCCATCACGGCCTCCTTAAATGCAAGAAATATTCGTGATTGCCCTTCTGTCCCAGAACAGGTGATTGAAAGACTCCGCCAGTTCTAAAGCCCAATCCTTCTGCGAATTCCCTTATTGAATCCACCGCAGCCACTCTTTTTTCCTCTTCCCTCACGATGCCTCCCTTGCCCACCTCACCCTTGCCGACTTCAAATTGAGGTTTTACCAGGGCCAGTATTTCCCCGCCTTTCCTTACGAAGTCCATAACCTTCGGGAGAACGTTTTTGAGAGAGATAAATGATACGTCAATAGTCGCGACGTTTATCATATCATGAATTCTCTCTTTTTCGAGATACCGTATATTTGTTCGCTCCAGAAGGACCACCCTGGGGTCATTCCTGAGTGACCAGGCCAATTGACCGTACCCTACATCAATACAGTAGACCTTCCTTACTCCTTTCTGCAACATGCAGTCAGTGAAGCCTCCTGTGGACGACCCCACATCCATGGCGATGAGCCCAGTGAGGTTAATTCCAAAATGATGGAGGGCAGCCTCAAGTTTGAGTCCGCCCCTGCTCACATAGGGAACCTCCTCGCCCTTCAGTTCAATAAGCGCATCTGAGTTCACCAGAGAACCTGCTTTTGTCACAAGCATACCGTTCACCAAGACATTCCCTTCCATGATCAATGCTCTCGCTTTTTCACGGCTCGAGACCATTCCTTTTTCCACAAGCAGAATATCAAGCCGTTCCTTCATCGCAGTGTATAACAAAAAACAGAGATATGCAGATAAATAATTGTATCAATTATATCAGACATCAAGACCATTTGTTCAGTTCTTGACCGTGTCTTGCATGAGGCGGCTGGGATGTTCAGGGTTGTGGCTTTGGCAAAAGGGGAGGGGGTTCACGAGGCAATATGTTGCACCGTACGGAAAATGATGTTAGACTGAAAAAATATGAAACAGCTAATAACGATATTTCTGCTCGTTTTGCCATATGTACTCAGTTCTGCGGCCTTTGGGCAGGTATCAGGAAAGGTGCTTGATATACCTACTCGCCCAGGGGTGACGCAGCGATTCCTTTATCTTGTGCCTGTAAACCCGAAAGCCACTGCCATACTCTTCGCGGGTGGGCATGGTGGGCTCCAGATACGTGACGATGGAAGTTTCGGATGGGGGGGAGGCAATTTTCTTGTTCGCACACGGCAACTATTCGCTGACAACGGGTTGGCCGTGGTTGTTCTTGATGCACCTTCTGATCGCCAGAGCGCACCATTTCTGAGCGGCTTTCGGCAAACCCCGGAACACGTTGCCGATGTGAGGGCCGTGATTGCGTGGCTTAAACACCGGGCCGGGATTCCGGTATGGCTTATCGGAACAAGTCGGGGAACTCAATCAGCTGCATTCGTTGCCACGCAGCTTCCTGTTCGTGGTAGCGGCCCTGACGGTCTGGTCTTAACATCAACGATATTGACTGATGACAAAGGACGCCCTGTACCGGAAATGGCACTAGAAAAAATCACCATTCCTGTCTTGGTGGTACACCACGAGCAAGATGGCTGCAAGCATTGCGCATACAGCGAAATTCCCCGTCTAATGAATAAGTTGAGCGCGACTTCTAAGAAAGAGCTGGCGCCCTTTAAAGGCGGAAAGAATCGCGGTGATCCATGTGAGGCATTTGCGTATCATGGCTTTAATGGAATAGAAGAAGATGTGATTGGAAAAATTGTCACGTGGATTAAGGCTCGCTAACCGGCCAAATTTCTTATATGTCCTGCCGTATTGTGCGGAAATTTATTCTGCGGATTAGCGCACAAAGGTCAGTTTCGCAAGAGATACAAATTGCTTCGTAAACAGTTATCTATTGCCGTCATTGGTTGGATGATCTTGAGGTGTGTGTGGACTGTCTGTGCCATGTTGGTGCTGTGGTGAAGCCCCACGGGCCCCCCATATGCTGAAGGTGGGCTACGTGGCGCGCAGGGATCTCATGACGGAGCAGGGCGGCACAGAGCAGCATCAATATCATGAGAAGAGGTGATTCTAGAACTTATCGAGGGGCAGGGAGGCAAGATGGTTTTTGCATACTCTGTAAATACCCTCTTCATCAAGGGAGTATTTTTTTCTCAGGACTGACTGGGAGCCGTGCTCCACAAATTCATCCTCAATGCCTATCCTTCTTATCGAGACGTCATTCAATCCTGACTTGTTCAGCAATTCCAGCACTGCGGAGCCGAACCCCCCTGCAAGCACATTCTCTTCAACAGTGACAATTCTCTTTATCCGCGATGCAGTGGAAAGGATGAGGTCTTCGTCCAGGGGTTTGATGAAACGGGCGTTAATGACAGATGGAGAAATGCCCTCTTGGCGTAGCATCTCTGCGGCTCTCAGGGAGGGAGAGACGGTGTTGCCGATCGCAATAATTGCGATATCATCCCCCTCAGACAGGAGTTCTCCTCTTCCAATTTCTACAGTTGTCTCTTTCACACCATATCCTAAGGGCTGCTTTACCCTTCCCCTGGGATAGCGTATGGCAGACGGACCGTCATGACGGGTTGCAAGCCTTAACATCCCTCTCAGTTCCGGTGCATCCTTGGGAGCCATCACCAGGAGATTGGGGATATGCCTCAAATAAGAGATATCAAAAACCCCCTGGTGTGTTGCTCCGTCCTCACCCACAATCCCGGAACGATCAATGGCAAAAATTACACGGAGGTTCTGCAGGCACACATCATGGATGATCTCATCGTATGCCCTCTGGAGGAATGTGGAATAGATGGCTACGACAGGGCGCAAACCATGACTGGCAAGCCCTGCTGCGAAGGTGACTGCGTGGGGCTCTGCGATGCCCACGTCATAAAACCTTTCAGGAAACTTTTCTGAAAAGATATCAAGGCCTGTGCCTTCGCGCATCGCAGCAGAAATGGCCACAACCCTTATGTCCTCTTGCGCAAGAGCGGTGAGCGCTTTTCCGAAGACTTCGCTGTACGTGGGAGTGGTGGGGTCCGAAGTAATAGTCCCTGTATCCATGTCAAAAGGCCCTATGCCATGAAATACGCAGGGATCTTTCTCGGAGAATTTATAGCCTCTGCCTTTTTTTGTGATCACATGGAGCAAAATAGGTTCGTTCAGCTGCTTAATTCTGTTGAAGGTCTCGATGAGAAGGTCAATGTCATGGCCGTCAATGGGTCCTATATAGGTGAAGCCCAGTTCTTCAAAAAGGATGCCTGGAAGGAAAAGTCCCTTCAGGGTCTCTTCTGCTCGCTGTGCCATCTTCGATACCGGGGCTCCCAACTTCGGTATATGTTCGAGAAAGCTTTTTGTCTCCTTCTTTAATCTCTGGAATGCCTCACCCGTGAGAATCCGGTTAAGATATGCAGAGAGAGCGCCCACATTTTTTGATATGGACATCTCATTGTCGTTCAGTATCACGAGAAGGTCCTTCTTGAGTTGGCCCGCGTTATTCAACCCTTCGAAGGCAAGCCCTGAGGTCATGGCTCCGTCACCAATCACAGGGATGACCTTGAAGCGTTCACCCCTCTTATCCCTGGCTTCGGCTATCCCAACGGCAGCAGAAATGGACGTGGAGCTATGGCCTGTACCGAATGCATCAAACGGGCTCTCGTCCATTTTGGGAAAGCCGGAAAGTCCTTTGTATTTTCGTAATGTCGAGAATTTCTTGTAACGTCCAGTAAGAAGTTTGTGAGCATATGATTGATGACCTACGTCCCAGACGATTTTATCAGTGGGCGTGTCGAACACATAGTGGAGCGCGATGGTTAATTCCACCACACCGAGGTTGGATGCAAGGTGTCCGCCCTCGCACGATACCTGTTCAATAATGATATCCCTAAGCTCCTCTGCCAGCAAGGGGAGTTCTTCTTTGGCCAGTTTCTTAAGGTCAGCCGGAGATTCTATATTTCTTATCAACATGTGCAGCTCCCTCCTCTTGATAGACCCTGTTCAGTTTCTCCTCTTAAGGATATAAAGGGCGATTTCCCTTAACGGGTCGGCCTTTTCGGAAAAGCATTGCAAGGCATCAAGGGCACTCTCCACGAGCGACTCGGCCTTGTTCATCGAAAGATCGATGCCGTAAAGGCCCGGGTAGGTCATTTTCTTTTTCCGCTCATCAGAGCCGGTGGATTTGCCAAGTTCCGCGCTTTCCCCTCTCACATCAAGGATATCATCGATAATCTGAAAGGCGTGACCGATGTTCTCACCATAGCGCGTAAGGGCGGACAATTCCCTCCTGCCCGCATTGGCGAGGATACCACCCATTCTCACGGACGCAGTGATGAGGGCGCCTGTCTTATGGGTATGAATGAAAGAGAGGTTGTCGCTTTCCATGGCTGCATCTTCAGAGAGAATATCCTCTGCCTGGCCTCCCACCATTCCTTGGGCACCTGCAGCCATGGCGACCTCACGGATGAGCTTCAGGAGGGAACGAGGCCTTATATGCGTCCCATTAAGGAGGGCGCTGGAAATTAAGTAAAAGGCCTCTGTCAGAAGGGCATCTCCTGCGAGGATTGCCATTCCCTCGCCAAATACCTTGTGGTTTGTAGGTTTGCCCCGTCTGAGGTCATCATTATCCATGGCAGGAAGGTCATCATGTATGAGGGAATAGGTGTGGATAAACTCAAGGGCCGAAGCAAAGGGAACGATATCTTCCGCCTTACCTCCGCACGCCTCATAAGAGGCGAGGGCGAGAATGGGCCTGACCCTTTTGCCTCCTGCAAAGACTGAATACGCCATGGCATCGTTAAGGAGCGCAGGTGAAACGCACGATTCAAAATATGATTGCAGAAACGAATCAACCATTCCCCGTTTTTCTTTAAGATACACTTTTAGGTCCATGTTTTTTCTAGCTTTTTGCGCATCGCCTATACCTTATGGATACGTCTATGAGCCACGAGTCCCAGAGCATTGTCATTCCCACTCAATAGTGCCCGGTGGTTTTGAGGTGATGTCGTATACCACCCTGTTCACTCCTTTCACCTCATTGATAATTCTTCCGGAAACCCTTTCCAGAAGGTTATAGGGAACCTTGCTCCAGTCAGCGGTCATGCCGTCCACACTTTCGACGCATCTCACTGCGATCACATTGTCATACGTCCTGCTATCACCCATGACTCCCACGGTCTTTACCGGTAAGAGTACAGCAAAGGCCTGCCACAGGGAGCCGTAGAGGCCCGCCTTTTTTATCTCCTCCAGTACAATGGTGTCTGCCTTTCTGAGAATCTCCAACCTTTCCTTTGTGATGTCACCGATGCACCGGATTGCCAGGCCCGGACCGGGGAAGGGATGGCGGTGAATGATCTCGTCCGGCATGCCCAGCTCCTTTCCCAGCAGGCGGACTTCGTCCTTGAAGAGTTCCCTCAAGGGCTCAACGAGCTTGAGTTTCATTTTTTTTAGGAGTCCACCCACATTATGGTGGCTCTTGATGGTTGCGGATGGGCCCTTAAACGAGGTGCTCTCTATTACGTCAGGGTATAATGTCCCCTGGGCGAGGAACCCCGCGTTCTTGATTTTTGCTGCCTCCTCCTCAAAGACCCTTATGAATTCGTTTCCTATGATCTTCCTTTTTCTCTCAGGGTCTGTTACTCCCCTCAACCTGGTGAGAAATCTCGATGAGGAATCCACGCACCGGATGTTCATATGGAAAGATTTCCTGAGGGTATGCTCCACCTTCTTCGCCTCGCCCGCCCTCAATAATCCGTTGTCCACAAAGATGCAGGTGAGGGCATCACCGATTGCTTCATGCACAAGCACTGCAGTGACGGACGAATCCACCCCTCCGCTTATACCGCATACCACCTGTCTTTCCCCTGTCAGTGTCTTAATCTCTCTCTTTGCGGTCTCAATAAAGGATTTCATGGTCCATGTGGGCTTGCAGCCACATATCTTGAAGAGAAAATTCTTGATTATTTTCTTGCCATGCACTGTATGGACCACTTCAGGATGAAACTGAAGGGCGTAGAAACTCCTCTTCCTGTCGGCCATAGCAGCGATGGGCGAGTTGTCTGTATGGGCGATCCTGACAAAACCCTTGGGGGGCCTTTCTATCCTGTCCCCATGGCTCATCCAGGCAACGCTATCCTTTGGCATTCTTGCAAGGAGGTCTGCGTCGTCGTCAACGACGAGTTCTGCCCTGCCGTATTCCCTCCTCTGCGCCTTTGCTACCCTTCCTCCTAGCGCATGGGCCATGAGCTGCATTCCGTAGCAGATGCCAAGTATGGGAATGCCGAGTGCGAATACCCGTGCGTCCAGGAGGGGTGCTCCGGAATCATACACGCTAGAAGGTCCCCCTGAAAGGAAAATACCCTGGGGACGAAAGGACATGATTTTATCCAGGGATGCATTGAAGGGATAGATTTCGGAATATACCCTGTTTTCCCTTATCCTTCTGGCGATAAGCTGGGTATATTGTGATCCGAAATCAAGGACTAGTATTTTATGATCCATCATGCTCTCGGAATCGGATAGGGTCAATCGGGGATCAAGGACACATGGAGAGAACCCTGTAAGCAGGTCTCAGTATTCTTAACTCCTCGCTTCCCGTTATTGCTCTATCCGGTAATTCGGTGCCTCCTTTGTGATGATCACATCATGCACATGACTCTCTCTGAGACCTGCGCTGGTGATTCTGATGAACTTGGTTTTTGTTCTTAGTTCCAAGAGATTTTTGCAACCGCAATATCCCATTCCGGATCTAAGCCCGCCGATTAACTGGTGTACGCTTTGGGAAAGAGGCCC
This sequence comes from Thermodesulfovibrionales bacterium, assembly GCA_035524455.1. Lineage (GTDB taxonomy): Bacteria > Nitrospirota > Thermodesulfovibrionia > Thermodesulfovibrionales > UBA9159 > DASPUA01. Next base: position 18,882 of record DATKOU010000153.1, read on the forward strand.
TTTATTAGGAACTCTTCCCTCAACGCCCTCGGGAACCAGCTTCTTTGCCTCAATGCCTTCCTGCATGTAGCGGTCTCTTGCTCCCTGCTCCATTGCCCCCAGAGAACCCATGCCCCTGTATACCTTGTAACTTCTCCCCTGGTAGAGCACCGTCTCCCCAGGCGATTCGTCAGTTCCCGCAAAGAGGCTTCCTAA
>DATKOU010000154.1:0-5961 GCA_035524455.1 Thermodesulfovibrionales bacterium
AGACCTTCCATGAAGACCTCAATTACGTTGAGAAGTTGTGAGGGGGGCGGGTAAATCCGTCCCAGATGTTGGCGTGATGTACTTCCTGAAGTCCGCAACAGTTTTGGTTATTGATATCCGATTGTTCTTGCTCCAACTAATCAGATCCAGGAAGAGGCAACAGGTGTTTACTTCTCACCATAATGCGCGTTCTGGATCTTGTTTTTCTTGGAATAGGCTTTCCGTGACAAATTTATCATAGTTTGAGGAGCATGATCCTTTCATCGATATTCTCATCTCTAAACTGAAAGCCGAAATTGCGATAAAGTTTTATTGCGATTAAGTTGGAGTTCTCCGCCGCCAGCCAGACCGAATCAAAGGCGAGTTTCCGGGCCTCTTCGAGGGTTAATCTCGTCACCTCTGTGCCGACGCCGAGATTTCTGTCGTTTTGGTCAACGAAGATTATGAACTCTCCCGACTTCCCGTTCGGGTGTGGAACGAGCGCTGCATGGCCGATCACCCTGTCATTTCTCCAAGCAAGGAAATTCATCCCTATAGAGAAGAGGCGTTTCACCCAGTTGTAACAGACTTCCGGATCTTTTGGGGGGAGGCCCTGAGAGGCTGGTTTGGGCGAAAAAATGCTGTACATCTCCACAAGAGCAGAAAAATCTTCGGTACTGCAGGGACCCACTTCAAAAGTGAATCCCAATTTGTCCGTTTTGATGATGCGGTTATCCGGCTTAAGAATCATAATCGCCGTAAGCAGTCAAGTATGCTAACTCCCTGCTGGCTGAAGGCAGACATCGGCTTTTTTTCTTGATTATCTCGGGTCAGATTATGAAGCGGGTGTTAGTTCTGAGCCAAACCGCGAACGACTCCATAAACTTGCGCAAGAACTCGCACGTATTCTCATTTACGTTCTTCATTTTGCTCCCCCTTAATCTCCGATTGTTTATCGCAAAGGGTTCATCCCTATCGCTATTATCAGTATAGCAGAGTCGACAGATATGACATAACAGAAGCTATTCAATCTCGGAACTTTCAGAAATCTCGCGTTGATGGCCACAATTACCGGACGCCCAGGCAAGGTTCTGGACAATCTTCTGGTACGTCGCGCTGATCAGCCATTGATGGCCGCAGTATCGAGGGGATTGCTCCTAACGAGAAAAATGTCCGCCGTCTCCACCGCCAAACTTTGGCTTGTGCGATGTTGTGGCTGTACTTCGCGCCCTCAGGTTTTCCCGAAGGTGTTTTATTCCAGTCGTACTCTTGATAGAGTTCCGGTTTTCTGAAAATGTCGGTTTGTTGCTGTGCTCCGTAACCCAACGGCGACCGGTTGCGCATTTGTTACAGAAAGGGAACGACAAGACTTTTGTTTTCTTGAAACTACAGACTCGTCGGTGAAGATACCAAAAAACAATTGCAGGACGGTGCAATTTCCCGGCAGGAAGGCCTATTTTTATTTAGGGAAGAGCGGATTAGGCCTTGACAGTAACCACGCATATGGTAATCTGTATATTACAACTCAATTTAGAAAGAAAGGAGAACAGGACGATGGATTTGAAATTGAGTGGGTTGGAGGCATCTGCGGTATTGAATGCACTCCAGGTGTACATGAAGGAGTTGGAGAAGTCTGGTAACGAAAAGGGAATCCTCATTGAGAAAAAGACGGTGAAGGATCTACTTTTGAGGCTCGAAGACATGCCGTCGGGTGAAGTCCCTTAGTCCGCCCGCATAAGGGCATGGGGCCAGGCCTGAATATGCCGCTCGCTGGCTCTTATGGGCTAAGAGTGATCTCTTAAGACAGGGCTGTTGCGTTTTTCGTGATTGCCGCACTTAGATCAGTGTATCGACCCCTTTACGCCCTTTCCAGATTTTTGGTGGAGGGAGTAAAGGGGTCTTTCCTTTTCTAACCTTGTAGAAGCATTAACATTCAGTCGGTTTCGGCAAGCCGGCCAGCTTATAGGCACTCCTGTATCCAAGCTGGGGAAATAGCTTGTACATATCCATTTTTGAAAACCCTGCTTCTATGAGTATGTCGCGACACAGGGGTGCTTCACCATATTTCTCATAATGGAGCCTGAGTGCAGCGATGAGCTTCCAGTGTTCACCTGTCAGCTCTTTGACTCCTTCCTTGTGAGCCAGTTGTTCGACTACATGCACGTCCCAGTCATCAATATTTACAAGAAAACCATCCTCATCCAATTCCAAATGCCTCTCGCGGACCTTTGTTGCTGTTGCCATAATGACACCTCCTTTATTTCTACATTAGCCTTCATGACAGACGAATACTATGATTTATGTCATAAATTCGGGAAAATGAACAGATACAGTCCCTCTGCATCTATTTATGGAAGAGGCAGATCAGGGAACCCTGGATGCCTCAGGGAGAGTTTTTCTTTATATTATCCATTCTTTTCACTTTTCCTTCCCTTTTCTGGTAAACTCAATGAATATTTGCGGGAGGAGTGGGAGCATGTTCAAATTTATCTTCAGGATCATTTTTATCTTTATTGTTCTGTTAATCGCCTTTATCGCTCTTTCCGTGTATAGCGGGGGTGAGAAGTTCAGGTGGTTCGGGAAAAAAGTGGAACAGGAGAGCCAGAAGGTGGGAGAAAAGGCGGATCAGATAAAGCAGGGAAGCGGAACTGTAATCAAGGGAATAGAGAAGACCACGGAGAAGGTGAAGGAATTCACCGGCAGTAAAAGCAAGGATGAAAAGTCTCGTTGAAGCCCAGGAGATAGAGAAGTCATTTTATACTCCCGCAGGAGAGCTCAGGATACTCAAGGGCGTTAACCTGTCCATCGGGGCAGGGGAGATTGTGGGGATTGTGGGGGCCTCGGGCGTGGGGAAAAGCACGTTCCTCCATGTGCTGGGCACCCTGGACAGGCCCACATTAGGGAAGGTTTTTTACGACGGCAAGGACATCTTTTCTATGGACAATGCCGCCCTTGCCTTATTCCGCAACAGGACTATAGGGTTTGTGTTTCAGTTCCATCACCTGCTCCCCGAGTTCACTGCTCTGGAGAATGTGATGATGCCCGGTCTTATCAGTTTTCGTGACCGTGCAGAACTGAAGGCCCATGCCGAGGGTATTCTCAACGAGTTGGGGGTGTACGAGAGAAGAGACCACAGGCCGGGGGAGCTTTCAGGGGGAGAACAGCAGAGGGTCGCTGTAGCGAGGTCCCTGATATTGAATCCCAGGGTTGTGCTCGCTGATGAGCCCACCGGGAACCTGGACACTGCCACAGGGGAGGAACTCTTTCACCTTCTTTTGAGACTGAACCGGGAACGGGACATCACCTTTGTAATCGTTACCCATAATGAGTCTCTTTCGAAAAGGTGCCACAGGGTCCTCACGATGGTGGATGGAAGGCTCGAAAATCACAGCTGACCGCTGATACCCCTATTCACCCATCACCGATAAAATACCATTGGTCATTTTGAACTGTTTTTTTGCCTGGAGGGCGATATCTTTATTGTGGGTGACGATTACAATGGTGACACCCTTCTCCTGGTTCATTGTGTGAAAAAGATCGATCACCTCTTTTTCTGTCTCTTCATCAAGGTCACCTGTGGGCTCGTCTGCAAGGAGGATATCAGGCCTGTTTATGAACGCCCTCGCGATGGCGACCCTCCTCTGCTGCCCTCCGGAAAGATGTGAGGGATATGAGCTTACCTTGTCTTCCAGTCCCACGACCTTGAGGAGTTCCCTGGCATACCCCTCACTATCCTCGGTAAAGGTTCCGAAGGCGGTGGGGAGCATAATGTTTTCGACTGAGGTGAGGGTGGGGATCAGGCTCGAAAACTGGTAGATGAAGCTTATCTTCTTGTTTCTGAACTCAGAGAGGTTGTCGTCGCTCATGGACCAGATGTTCTGCCCTTCGATGATGACCTCTCCGGAATTCGGTCTTGTGAGGCCTCCTATGAGGCTCAAAAGGGTGGTCTTTCCGCTCCCTGAATGGCCGATGATGGAGACCATCCCTCCTTTCTCGACGGTAAAGGAGACATTGTCCACTGCCTTGAGCATCTGCCCATTGATGTCATACGATTTGATAAGGTTTGTGACTTCTATCATTCCGCCTCCAATGGCCGTATTCCTAGGAGCCTTTCTTGATCTCTTTCATCAACGCCTCGGCAGCGCCCTCATCAAACTTCATCAGAGACTCATATTCCTGCTGCGCGGCTTTTTTATTCCCGATCTTCAGATAGGTCACTCCAAGGTTGAACCTGGCCGTTGAGTAGGATGGTCTTAGCTGTATCGCCTTTTTGAGGGCGGCAATTTCATCCTGATACTTGTTCAGCTTTCCATATGCGACACCCATGTTATTGTATGTCATTGCATGCTTTGGCATATACTGGACGGACTTCTTGAACGCTTCAATAGCCTCCGCAGGCTTATTGATCCGGTCATAGGCAGTGCCCATCTTAAAGTAAGCATATCCCGCGCCGGGTTTTACCTTTATAAGGTGTTTATACGTTTCAATCGCCTCGGGATACTGCCCGTTTCGCTCGTACAGGTCTGCGAGATGAAACAGGGCATCCACATCATCAGGATTCTTCTCTAACTTCTGTTTCACTTCGCCCAAAACAGAGTCAGTGGTATAGGGGTTATAGGCCTGGGCAGGTATCCTTTCAGATTGGGGCTCTTCCTTCTTGCATGCAACAGGCGAAAGAAGGAGTGCGACCAGGAGCATCAAGGCCATTGTGTTTATTCCTGCACGAACACGCTTTTTCATCGTTCACTCTCCATGGAAAGTTTACTCTTTTCCGACCCTCTTAAAAGAGGCGAAAAAACCTGTCAGTGACAGCAGGACGATCAGGACACCAATGAGTCTCAATACAGGAACGGTCCCGTAATTACAGGGGTGTTCGCTGCTATGGCAGTAGCCGATCGCCTCGGGCACAAGAAGCACCGATATGCCTGCTGCCAGGCTCGTGAGACATGACCATCTCAAAGTCCCATGGTCCTTGGATAGGATTATTCCCACAGCAGCGCTCATGACGATGGCTCCTATAAACATTTCTGCTGTGCCGGTATATGTGCATGCCATTCTGGTCAACCCTTGATACTCGCACGTCGGAAGGATATAGCGTGGCGTCAGGAGTACAAGAAACCCCATAAAAAAGAGGATCGCACCGAATTTCCAGTGTCTCATTTCACCAATCCGAATGCGCCGCTGAAACCAACGGGGCTTCCCCACTTCTTTGCTTCTGACTCAGAGCTGAAAGCGGCGATGTTCCACGACATTGGGGTTGAAAATCTCTTGTTAAGGACATATAATGCCTTTTCGCCGTCAATCCAGCCGCCGCTCGTATAATCCTTGACATAAATGGTTTTCAGCGCTCCCCTGTCCGACCTGAAGTGACGGAGCATGTCCCCTATATCACAAAAAAACATCTTCTTACCGTTGGTTGTAACCAGCTCGACCGAGAATTTCGAATCGGGGTTCACCATCATCCCGCATTCGGAGCACATGGTACCCTGGGGAACGGGAAATGGCTGCGCGTAGAGAAGTTCTGATACTGCCAGTAATGCAAAGAGAACAGATAAAGAAATCAGTCTGCGCATCTCCCCTTTACTCTCCTTTCCTTATGGCTTCATAGGGTTCCATTCTGCTGGCCAAAACCGCAGGCACCAGGGACGAGAGAAGGCCGGTGAGGGAGGAGAATATGATGGCGCCTGCCACCAATTCTATAAGCATGGCGACAGAAGGCAGGAGATAAGGCAGTTTCAGGCTGTGGAGGATGAGGTCTTTGAATGTCGCGAGAATCGCAGAACCGGCAACCAGTCCTATGACACCTCCTACAGTGGAGATAATCATGGCCTCACTAATAATAAGTCTGAATACATGTTTCTTCTTAGCTCCCATGGACCTCAACAGACCCAGCTCCCTCTGGCGTTCATTCACAATCATATAGAACGCAAATCCTATCATTAGAAGGGCCAGCACCCATAGCACCGCACTGATGAGCAGTAT
>DATKOU010000155.1:0-7198 GCA_035524455.1 Thermodesulfovibrionales bacterium
TCAAAAGGCTCAAATGATAATGTCTGGAGCGCAGGTTTTAGAATTATATACCCTTCCTTTGACCAAAACACACTAATTTCCCCTTTCTCAAGCGACACAATCTCGTTCTTGATCCTTTCCTGTAATGTTTCGACTCTGGTTACCGCATAGCTTACCCTTTGCGGGTATAGTGCGTATATCTCGCCGAAGGGTTTACCACTCTTTGCGTGACCCTGTAGTTCCGAGGCAAGCAGTTCCTTCTCGCGCCTGTCTCCGTCGCTATATCTCACTATCAGTGACTCAACTACTCTCTCTGCAGGCCTCTCTTTTAATTTCTTATCCACAAGGTCGGAGATCGCAAAATATCTCTGGAGATAGTCGGCCTCCTCCGGCGATAGCCTGTATTTTTCTTCCGTTTTTTCATGTCCCCTCTCATCATGATGTATCACCCCCGCCCTTTTTGCCTCTTCATAGAGAACCTGCTCATTAATAAAATCTTCATAGACATTTCCGGTTCTCCATATGACTTCCTTAATCCCCAGTTTGAGAATGGCAGCGAAGGAATTATTCATAAATGTCGAGACCTGCTGCGCAGTGTACTGTGTACCTTCAATGAGGATCGCTACCATTTCATCCTTCTTCGTCATAACCGGCTCTCTTGTTTCGCTTTTCCCGGAATCGTTTTTATGAGGGATAAGAAGTTGCCCTGATGTCTCTCTCTCTGCATTGGGCCCCAGTGGACCTTTTTGAGATAAGGGTGCACTTGTTCCTCCCTCTGATCGTTCCACTTTAATAGAAAACGCATCCAGCCCAGTCCTCTTGCTTATTTTGATTGCATACAGGTCCGCCTCTCTTTTTGTGCCGAACTCTCCCGTCAAGACGTGAAAACGCGTCCCTTCACGGAAACTCGTCTTCTTAATGGTAGCTTCGATTCCCTGCTGTTTCAGCTTCTTTTTAAGACGGTTTGCAGCCTCCTCACTACTTAATGCAGCAACCTGAACACCATACGTAGTATGACCAGTGGGTGGCGCGGAAGACTCCGCAGACTTCCCTGCCACCCATTCCTCTTGGCGCTGGAGCGCTTCCATATGTCTTTCTTCTCCTTCGTCAGTTCCTCTCACGATGGGTTCGCTTACTTTCGCCACGTCGGCCTCCCCAAGTTTTTCTATCTCTCTTATTGCAAGGGGGTTCAGCGGGCTTTCCGGAAACTCCCTGGCCATCTCATCAAAGATATTTCTTGCCTCTTGAGCACGCTTCATCTGGATTAAGGACTTTCCTACCCAGAACATTGCAGCATCCTTTGCCGAACTCCGGGGGAATTCCCCCAAGAACAAGGTGAATGCCTCAATCGCCTTTGCAGACTGGGAAGAAAGATACTGTTCATATCCCAGATCAAAGAGTTCAGCTTCCCGATAGGCAGGATACGCCTCACGAGTACTCAGCAGTATGACTATTGCGAGCACTACTGCCGTGATGCCTATTGTATCTTTATTGAAGTTCTTTCCCATAGCGTCTTTATCCATGCATGCAACAATGCCTCTCTTTTCTCCTCAGAGAGATATGCACGAATCTGCTCCCTGACCTCTCCCACGGGTTTGTAAATGTCGCCGGTTTTGTTTACAACCTTGAGGATATACACGCCTTCCCTCAACCATATGGGTTCGCTTGTCTCTCCCACATTCATAGAAAATATTTTTTTGTCCAATAGAGGGATGAGTGTCCCCTTTTCAAATTCACCAAATCTCCCTCGGGTACTCTTCAGGTATTCATCATCATATCGATCCACAAGATCCTCAAAACTTTCTCCCTCACTGAGTTGTGCCATTATTTTGAGTGCCTTTCTCTTCAGGTCCGTGATCTCACTCGCCGTTGCTCCTTCCTTCAGTTTGAGGAAGATAGCCGTGACCTCCACCTTGCCGGGGCTTTTCAGATAGTCTCTCTTATGTGTTTGGTAAAAATCCTCTATCTCCTCCTCGTTTACTCTCACCCTGGAATCCACCTCGCTCTCCACGAGTTTCAGCGCCATCAATTTCTCCTTTATGAGTCTCTTAAAGCCCTGGACACCCATTCCCTCCCCTTCAAGCGCCTTTTCCATTTCATCCCTGGATAATGCATTCTCCGTCCCCATTTTTTCCACCATTGCATCAACCTCTCCGTCACTTATCTCAATTCCCCTTCTTTTCGCCTCATAGAGGATAATCTTCTCCTCTATTAATGCCTGCAGCAGTCCCTCATCGACCCCATCTCCTTTACCTTGAAGTCCAATATATTTCATAAAGAGTTTATAATCAGCGAGCGTGATAGCCTCATTGTTCACTATGGCAACAACCCTATCAGGCATTGCCCCATGGGGATTGTCAGGGAAACACAGCACAACCGGGATGACCACCATCAATAAAGAGGCCAAGACAGGTGAGACAGGCAGTCGTCTCGTGCACCATCTCTCTGCACATATTCTCATGCATCACCCTCTTTGGGAAAAAGCAGTTTGTCAAACCGGTAGCTTTGTATAGGGTTAAGTGTATCAAAAAAAGCGGGAAAAGTGAGCAGGTTGCGAAGGACAACCAGTGCAGCCCCCTCACCTCCACGCCAAATGACCACACATTTAGTAAGCGAATCTGTAGTACAGCAATCCAATGCACTCTCTCATGGCAGTAGACGCTTTTCTGAGCTCATCCGGATCGGGCAGAAAATCCTCCCATCCATAATGTTTTTTCCCCAAAGACTTAAACCCTGAGGGGAAAGGTGTCACCTCCATGCCCGCATTCCGGAAGCACAGAACCGCTCGTTTCATATGGCTGGCAGAGGTCACAAGAAGGGCCCTGGAGTATCCCCGTGCGTCACATATTCTTACTGCATATCGGGCATTTTCATTAGTGTCCCGGCTATTTTCCTCTATAATAATTTCGTGTTCAGGGACCCCAAGGTCCACGAGAAAGCGTTTGGCTATGGGTGCCTCTGCTTTCCTGTCTTTGAATACTATGCCCCCTGACACAATAATGGGTATATGAAGCCTTCTCCTGAGTCTCACAGCGGTAATGATCCTCCCCATCATCTCTTCCGAAGGAGCGCCGATTCCTGAGAGATCGGGTACCACGTCATTTACGCCGCCTCCGAGAAGTATAATGACATCTCCCTCAGGATTCCCGGGTATGGAGAATCGCCCCTCAAGCCCTCTCAGCATAGCATCTGAGACAGGGGATATGGAAAAAAGCCACACAAGAAGGGCAAGGAAAAAGTTAATCGCTGAAGCCTCTCTATTTTTCCTCTGAAACAACCAGAGAGAAGATAACAACAACAATACGATAAAGAGCCCTGGAGGCAGAAGAAAGGGAGTTACTATCTTTTTGACAATGAACATTGCTTTGCACATCCTGTTTCGGAGATATGTCCGCCGTGACGGCTGAGCTCTCTTGAAAGCGAATCAGCCCTCCTGAGGGGTTCGGGTATCCTGTAGCCAGAGAGACATTGCATGACGATTTCCAGCGAGGAGGGGATGTCAATCATATGTCCGGGAGAAATGAAAAGTGGCTTCACGTGATCCCTGGTCCTCAGGACTGCCCCCACCTCCTTGCTTTTGTAGTAGAGGTGTGACCAGCTACCCTTTCGTGTCTGGGGCTCCCTGAACTCACCTATAAGCCTTGACTTCGCGCACCCGATGGTAGGCTTCCCAAGAATAACCCCAATGTGGGATGCGATACCGATTCCCCTTGGATGTGCAATGCCCTGTCCGTCAACCAATATCACATCAGGAGGTGTCCTGAGCCTCTTGAGCGCACTGATCATGGCATGTCCTTCTCTGAAGGTGAGAAGTCCCGGAACATAAGGAAACCGTATCTCTTCTCTCCAGACTGCATCCTGTCTGCATTCCAATGAGGGAAAGGCAGAGAGAGTGGAAACTGCAATGACCTCATTGCCTGAGAAGGCCGCATCAACTGCAGCGACATATGCAGGGGTTCTTCTCAGGGGAAGAATCTTCACCTTCTTTCTCAGGATATCCTGAATCTCCCTTGCAGCGTAGATGTCCCTTGGCCAGAGGTTCCTGGTGCGCATATTATTGAGCATCCCGCTTTTGTCTGCCTTTGCATATCTTTTCTGCCCATTGTGTGGCCTTTGCCATTATTCCAGACTCATCACCGTAGCAGAATTGTCCTTCCTTCAGTATCACCTTTCCTCCCACCATTACCGACTCAACGTCCGACGCCCTTACGGAGTAAGCGATGTGGGAATAGATGTCATAGATGGGCGTGAGATGAGGCTTCCCGAGGTTCACCACTACAAGGTCCGCAGCCTTGCCCTCCTCGATGCTTCCCGTGAGCTCCCCGAGACCGAGAACCTCCGCGCCCCACCTCGTTGCCATAAGGAGAGCCCTCCTTGAATCAAGGGCAGTGGGATCACCCGAAACAGCCTTATGAAGTTTTGCTGCTGTACTCAATTCACTGAAGATGTTCAGATCATTATTGCTCGCGGCGCTGTCTGTTCCAAAAGTGACCTTGACTCCTGCGTCAAGCATTCTTATCACGGGTGCTATCCCTGACGCAAGTTTGAGGTTACTTTCCACGCAGTGGGAGACGCCCACTCCGCAGCGCGCGAGAAGCTGTATCTCATCCTCCTCAACCCAGACACAATGCGCTGCGAGCACCCTCTTCTCCAGAAAATCGATGTCCTTGAGGTAGTGCACCGGCCTTCTTCCATACTTCGAAATTATCTCCTGGACTTCCCACTGGGTCTCTGAAAGATGAATGTGCACAGGCACATTATGATAATCCGCCAATTTGCGTGCTTTCTTAAGGGTCTCTGTGCTGCATGCATAAAGGGAATGGGGCGCTATGCATGGGGTAATAAGGGCATCTCCCTTCCAGCGTTCAATAAAATCTCCGGCCTTCCCGATGTACTCATCCACTGTCTTGGCTGCTACAGTCGGAAAATCCACAATCCCCGCACCGAGGACCGCTCTCATTCCCATTTTCTTCGTAGCGCTCCCCGCAGCGTCTCCGAAGAAGTACATATCATTATAGGTGGTGATTCCTGCCTTCAGCATCTCGAGACAGGCAAGTTCAACCGCGTCAGAGACAAACTCAGGGCTTAGCCATCGCGACTCTGCAGGCCAGATATGGTCCTCAAGCCATTCCTTTAACGGGAGATCATCTGCAAGACCCCTGAAATAGACCATCGCCGCATGGGTATGGGTATTGATCAGACCGGGAATTATTACCCTGCCACTTCCCCCTATTACGGTACCGGATTCATACTTTGCAGCAATCTCTTCGTATTTCCCCAGGCATGCAATTTTTCCGTCACTGACGGCTACCGCTCCGTCAATCATCACCGATAGATGGTCATCCATCGAGAGTAGGTATTCGGCACGTACAATGCTGTCAGCCTTCTTTTTTTTCATAGACACGGAGGGATAATGAGAAGGGGGGATAGGAAGGGACATCATTTCTGTATTTCCGGCCCTCCGGATTTCCCCACCAATGTTATGCCATCTCTAAAAGCTTTTCTGCTATCTGGACTGCATTGAGGGCAGCACCCTTCCTAAGGTTGTCCGCAACGATCCAGAGATTGAGGCCATTCTGTATGGACTCATCCTCCCTGATGCGGCCCACATATGTTTCATCCTTTCCCGCCACCTGTATCGCAAGGGGGTAGACATTTTTTTCAGGGGCATCAAAAACGACGATTCCCGCCGCTGCGGAAAGTACTCCTCTGGCCTCGTCTGCACTCAGTTTCTTCTCTGTCTCGATATTAATGCTCTCTGAATGGCCGCGAAACACAGGGACCCGGACCGTGGTGGCAGTCAGCCTTATAGAGTCATCGCCCATAATCTTCTTTGTTTCGTTCACCATTTTCATCTCTTCTTTCGTATACCCGTTCTCAAGGAATTTATCGATATGGGGCAGACAGTTGAATGCAATCTGATGGGGATAGACATTGCATTTCACTTCCCTGAAATTGAGGAGATCCGTTGTCTGCTGGAGGAGTTCATCCATGGCCTTTTTACCGGTCCCTGACACGGACTGAAACGTGGTGACCACCACTCTTCTGATTCTGGCCACATCATGGATCGGTTTCAGCACCACTACCATCTGGATTGTGGAACAGTTGGGATTTGCGATGATGCCCTTATGCCATTTCAGATCATGGGAATTGACCTCTGGAACCACGAGGGGAACCGTGGGGTCCATCCTCCACTGGCTTGAGTTGTCCACCACCACGCATCCCGATTGCGCGGCAATGGGCGCCCATATCTTCGATCGCTCCGCACCTGCCGAGAAGAGTGCAATATCGATGCCCCTGAACGAATCCTCTTTCAGGGTCTCCACAGGGATATCGCTCCCCTCAAATTGGAGCGTCTTTCCCTCAGATCTCTCGGAGGCGAAGAGTCTCAGCTTCTCCGCCGGAAAATTCCTCTCCTCCAAAGTAGCGACCATTTCGTTTCCCACAGCCCCCGTGGCTCCCACTACCGAAACCACATACTTTTCTTTCCTCTTAAGCATTCCCGTTCTCCTTATCTCTCTTCATTCTTAAGTTTTAGCGAGCTTTTTCTTGGTCCATTCAATAAGACCGCCTGCGCTGATCAATTCCTGCATAAACTGGGGAATCGCCTTTGCCGTGTACTCAGTGCCCTGTGTAAGGTTCCTGATTATTCCCTTATCCCCGTCAATCTCCACACTGTCCCCTTCCCTTATACCTCCGGATGCCTCGGGCGACTCAAAAATGGGAAGACCGATATTAAAGGCATTACGGTAAAAAATCCTTGCAAAGCTTTTTGCAATAACCGCATTCACCCCTGATGCTTTAATGGCAATTGGGGCATGTTCCCGTGACGAACCGCAGCCGAAATTCTTCCCCCCCACAATCACATCACCTTTCTGCACCTTTTTGGGAAAATCCTTATCAGCATCCTCCATCACATGCCTTGCGAGTTCCGAAGGGTCTGATGTATTCAGATATCTTGCGGGAATGATGGCATCTGTATCCACATCATCGCCAAATTTCCAGGCCCTGCCTTTCAGTATCATCATGCCTCCCGTGCTCAAGAAATTATCCTATAGTATAAACAGTCCTCTGACCCAAAATCCACAGGCATACGCCTTATTGTCTTTCCGCGGGGTTGTTGAGCATCTCGTGATGAAGCGAACTGACAGGGTGTTAGAGAGAGATAATCTCCGTTTCCATTTTCTCGCTCTCGAGCAACGCTATGCTGGATTTCCCT
>DATKOU010000156.1:0-4280 GCA_035524455.1 Thermodesulfovibrionales bacterium
TCCTCGTTATCATAATCCCGCTCCTCTTGCTCTCCATCTACCCCACAGCCGGCCCTCCTTCAAAAAACTGGGGGATGGCAAGCATACTCAGGTAGTTGACTTTTTTTCTTCAGATAGGTTAAAATAAAAAAGGTATACATAAGAAGTTCCACTCCTGGCTGTCCTGATAAGCACTCGACGCGGCACGTTCAGCAACTAAAGACACCAACATGAGTTAGGAAATAAAGAGCAACAGCAGGGATTAACTTCTGCTGCATTACTGCAGCTTAGGCTGTTTAGGAAAAACGCGTGCAGTAAAAAAAATGAGCCTAAGCGCAGAGTATGAAGGAGGTGTGCAAGATGAAAGGCAATATGAAGAGGTATATAGGAACAGTAGTGGGGAAGATGTTGTTGATTACTGTTGTCCTCTCATGTCTGATAGTAATACCCGGCTTTGCCATGGTGTTCGCAGCGAGGGACTCGGTCAAACCTGCACAGGCTGCATATGAGGTGCAGGAGATGCATCCGGGTATCTTCAGGTGGATGAAGAACAACTCAGGGATGTCCGAAGAGGTTCTCTCAGAGGTATACCGTGCTGCAATGAAGAATATCAACTCCGATCTGATACTGGCTATCTGCATGGTAGAATCCAATTTCAACCCCACCGCGAGGAGTAACAAGGGCGCAATGGGCCTTATGGGCATCATGCCCGGGGCCTGGCTGGACGAGCTTAAGACTAAGGGAATTGTGCAGGACAAAGGGGATCTCTATCAGATATCGAATAACATAGCCTCCGGCGCATATGTCCTGCAGAAATATCTCTCCAGCACCAGAACGCTCGAGAGGGCCCTTATTAATTATGTGGGAGGAGACCGTGATTATGTGCGCAAGGTGATGAAGGCCCTGGGAGAACTGTATCTTGCAAAGTGGTCAAGACCGGTGGTTGTATAGTTTCCCCGGGGTGACCAGGTTCTGGGCTTAAGGGATAGAAAATTCTTTGGTCGGGAAGTCCTCGAATCTCCCGGAGTTCCTCACTTTAGCGCTTCCGGTTTTCCGAACTCGGCAGATACTATAGCGCGGGAATCTAAAACCCCTTTCCTTTCCCCTTAAAAAAAGGGATTAGAGAGGGGTTTTACCACACCTTTATCGTTCGCCGATAGGGTGCTGTTACTGCGACGGCTTTTGCATCCCCTTATGACCGGGTCCCTCAGGCCTTTGAGGCCTGCATTTTTTGAGCTCATCTGCATTGCTCGCGGCCTGGACACAGGCTTTTTCTTCATTGAGTTTGTTCAGGCGCTCCTCAATTTTTTGGAGGATACCGGCTTTTGCCTCATTGAAGTTTTCGGGTGTTATGTTCTTTGCTCCCATACCGTGGGAAGGGGGCATGTTTTCTCCCCGCATTTCAGAAAACGAGACTTTTGCTACTGCACTGAGCAGCACTACAGTGAAAATCAAAACCATTGCCTTTCTCATGTCTTCTCACCTCCTCTCTTATGTGCGTGATCTTGTTTATAACCTTAGACAAATGGACACAGAAAAGGTTTAAAGGCGACTAAGAAAAAGATCTGCATGCTCGTAAAGACCGAGAATAGTAAATAATAAAACGTGGCTGAAACTCAAAATAAAAGACCGTGAATTGTGAAAGGACTCGGCAAAGGCTTGACAGTCAGGTATTTTAATATACACTGGATTTAGAAAGTACGGGAGAGGGGAAGGAGGGAGCCATGGACAAAAAGGAAGAATATATCCAGAAACTGGATGCGCAGCTCAGGGACTGGAGCGCAAAGATCGATGAACTGAATGACAAGGCCGAAAAGGCAAAGGGCGACATCAAAAAGGAATACACGAGGCAGTTAGAGGCACTAGAAGCATTACGGGAATCCGCTCTGAAAAAGCTTGCAGAAATGACCGAGGCGAGCGGGCAGGCCTGGGAAGAACTTAGAATAGGCGCTGAAAAAGCCTGGCATGAGCTGAAGACTTCACTTGACAATGCAATGGCAAAATTCAAGCAGCCTCAACCTCCGGTTTCCTGACATGCCAAATGGTGCAAGGGTTTCTTAATTCCAAAGCGCCAAAGCAAAAGACCGTGAGACATGAACAGTAAAGTGCATAACTAAAGTCCACCTTTCCAAGTTCCCGACCATTGCTGCATAATACGGGGATGCAGATTCAGGAACCTCGACTTTCCAGGCTCGGATATGTGTATGTTCTCCTTGCCGCGGGGTTGTGGGCCTTATCAGGCCCTGCCGCGAAGTATCTCTTTCAAGGTGGAATGTCACCCTTCGAGCTTGTGCAGCTCCGCACCACAATCTCTGCGGCCATGCTATTTGTGTGGCTGGTGGTATGGAAGCGGGATCTCCTCAGTATCGCACGAAAGGATTATCTTTATTTTCCCTTGCTCGGCGTCACGCTTGCAACCATGCAGTTTACGTACCTGTATTCCATAAGCAGGATTCAAGTTGCTGCGGCAGTGCTGCTTCAGTACCAGGCGCCGGCGTTCATCGCCGCGTATGCAATCTTCATCAATAGGAAAAGGCTTTCCGTTGGTACCCTTGTCTCGCTTTTTGGCGCAGTCACGGCTGTTATCTTATGGTAGGGGCGTATAATCTGAACCTCCTCCATATGAACAGGGTAGGCATCATTTCAGGACTGGCCTCAGCGGTTGCCTTTGCCCTTTATTCTGTGAGGAGCGAGTATGGTATGCGTACCTATGCACCTTGGACCGTGTTCTTTTACGCACTGGTTTTTGCGGCAGTTATCTGGAATCTGCTGTATCCACCCTTTTCAGCGTTCCACGCGCGTTACAATGCCTCTGCATGGCAATGGATTCTGTTCATAGGTCTGTTCGGGACAGTGCTGCCTTTTGGTCTTTATAATGAGGGAATCAAGCGTATCCGTTCAGCGCGCGCAAGCATCACTGCAACCTTAGAGCCTGTCATGGCAGGGGTGATTGCGTATGGGTTTTTTGGTGAGATGATGGAGCCGTGGCAGATCATGGGCGCAGGCCTTGTCATCTCTTCAATACTCCTTCTTCAGACAACGCAGGATCCCGCGTAACAAATAAACGTGAATCGTGAGTGTGAATAGTAATTGGAGAATCGTGAAAGGTGGGCAGAAGTACCATGGTTGATAAAGCAAAGATCCATTGGCGAAATAGCTCTCACCCATATCCCACACTCTCTGACACAGGCTTCATGTCTTCTTGGTATAGTAGAAGAAAACATTATCTGAAGGAGGTAATAGTATGATGCCCGAAGATCTGGCAGAACTGAGAAAACTCTATATGGGATTCACCTCAGCCCGCGTGGTGATTACCGCAAATAATCTGGGGTTTTTTGATTGCCTGAAGAAGGCGGCGAATGCAGCCGATACGGCAAAAAAGCTGAAGACGGATGAACGCGCCACGGAAATATTGCTCGATGCACTGGCCGGCTTAGGACTGGTTGTCAAAAGTAAGGATGGCAGGTACCGGAACGCGGTAGTGAGCAACCGCTATCTTGTGAAGGGCATGCGCCTCTACCAGGGAGACATTGTGAGCCACGCATCCACCATGTGGCAGAACTTTTCCTGTCTGGATAAGGTGGTGAGGACCGGAAGACCCGCCAGACAGGGCTTTGACCACGAATCATTCATCATGGGCATGCATAATCTGACCGTTCTCCGCACAGAAGGCCTTATCAAGGCAATCGGGCTTAGTGCGGTCAGGACCATGCTTGACCTTGGCGGTGGCCCGGGTACCAATGCCATGGCAATGGCAAAAAAAGGTGTGAAGGCCACCATCTTCGACCTTCCCGAGACCATCGCAATCGCCAGGAAGGTTGCCCGCCGCGAGGGAGTAAAGGGCCTTAATTACATTACCGGTGACTTTCACGCTGATTCTATCGGCTCAGGGTATGACCTCATTTTGTTGAGCCAGATATTCCATGCCTTTTCTATTGAAGAAAACAAGGCCCTTCTTAGTAAGTGCAGGAATGCCCTGAACCCAGGGGGAAGGGTGGTGGTGCAGGAATTCCCCATCAACGATGCACGGACGTTCCCCCCCCACAGCGCGCTCTTCTCGGTGAACATGCTTGTGGGTACCGAGAGCGGCCGGTGTTATCCACCCAGAGAGATGAAGCAGTGGCTGGCAGAGACGGGGTTCAGGGATATTGTGGTAAAGAATCTGCCGGAGACGGTCCTTGTGGAAGGAAGGGGCAGCCGGAATTAACTAACAGAGGGGCTTCTTAAGTCTTTTAGAGGCAGACTCCTCTTCTTTCCGCGCTCGTCCACACGGACAAAGGTTATGGTGGTTGAGAAGGCCT
>DATKOU010000157.1:0-11708 GCA_035524455.1 Thermodesulfovibrionales bacterium
GCGACGGTAAAAGAATGTGCGAAGACCCTTGTAAAGGCAGGAGCAAAAGAAGTGGTTGCGATAACCCTCGCACGTTCTATGCTGGACTAGCGTGCTGCACAGCGTTACCGTTTCTTTCCTGATATAATGAGGGAAATACCCCGGGAAAGGAGATACCATGTTTGTCCCTCTTCTCACCGCACTACATGTCACTGTTGTAGTCCTCTGGATTGGGGGCGTGGCCTTTGTCACCATAATTATCTTTCCCATGCTTTTGAAAATGGAAGACTCCTTTGAAAAGGTTCTCCTTTTTCAGCGTGTGGAGAACAGGTTTGCGAAACAGGCGAGGGCATACGCATGGACAGCAGGAATCACAGGGGCCATTTTGCTCTACCTCACAGGACAGCACAGGGCATTGTTCACCCTGAATGGATTGGGAGCAACGGTCATGCTCATGGTCTGGCTGGTCTATACCCTTGTGCTGACATTTGAAAAAAAGATATTTGCACTCTTCTTCAGTCAACCAGAAAAGCTCGATGCGGCAAAAATCTTTGTGAGATTGAATACCTTCCATTGGTTGGTCCTCGGATTGAGCCTTGCCGCAGTGTTTATCGGGGTATGGACAGGACACGGCGGACATTTCTAGGCATACTATTGGCAAACCAGCTTGGCGAGGAGACATATCCATGCAGCTAAGAATTCTTTTTGGGGTTTTATTCTTGCTTGTCTCTTTTATCAGCATCGGAATTGCTGAGGAAAATCAGGAATCAAGGAATCTCATTCAGAGGGAGATGATTGCCCTCGACAGTGCCCTCAAGACCACAATCGATTCCCTGGTCTTGGACGAACCGGGCAGGATCGGGCCGGCCTTTGATGAGGTGGACAAGATAAGGGAGCAGGTCGAATATGCGGTCGAGCACAAGGTTAGGATCACACTGCCCAGGAACCAGAAGCGCTTCAAAGAGTTTGTCAGGTTGGATAATAAATTCCATCATGAACTTCAAACCCTTTTAAAGGCAGCAAAGAAAAATAAGATGGGGGTGGTCCAGAAGCAGACACACAGACTCCTCGATGCATGTGTCAGATGCCATGCCATATTCAGGAAGTAGGGGAGTTAGTATCAGAGATCACACGATGAGGTGGAGATTGAAAAGATCGCTTTTTATTCTCGTGGCGGGTATTTTAGTGACAACAAATGTCTTTTCCGCGCAGAAGCATGAATGCAGTTATTGTCATGTCACTTCTGATAAGACTGTTCGGCAGCAACTCAAAGCACCCTTATCTTAATTATGTGCCGAGTGTCATCCAGACAGAAGGAGCCCGAATGAACATAAGGTTGATCTTGTGCCTTTCATGAAGGTTGTGGGACTTCCTTTGAGCAAGGAGGGGAAGATCACCTGTGCCACATGCCATGACCCTCATGACACTGGAGGATATCCCATGCTGCTGAGAGCAAGGCCAGCAGAACTTTGTTTTAAATGTCATTTCGGGTAGAGTTATTTGCCAATTGAAGGTCAGATAAGGAAACCGTCAACAAGCCTTGTTGATTAAATGAGGTTTCCAAAAACTCGTAATGAAACAAAATAAGGCCTAAAGACGCCTTGAGAGAAACAGAGGGTTTTTGCGGTTTCCACCGGCGAAGTCACCGCTATTTGGAAAGCGAAGCTCTTAACGGTTTCCAATAGGAATAAGCATAAGATATTGCGCACAGGCGACTCTGAGAATAATTGACAAAAGAGCCGATATCAAAACAAGTTTCTTGAACTTAACTCATTTAACTTCTCGCAATATGAAGATCGCTCTATGCACACCTCTTGAGTAGTAATCTACGGTCACCCTGTCGCCCTCTTTTATGTTGGAGAGCATCCCCTCATCTGCCATTATCGTAATCCCCTCTAGCGTTATTGACTTTTCTCCCCTATCAATTGCTGTTACCTGACCTGCAACTCGCTTTAAATGCTTCGCACTGGTCTTCCCGGGGACGCAACATTTCTCCTCTTCTGTGCAGTCGAGGAACGCGCCTTGCATCGACCTTTCATTGGATGCACAGACTGTCCTGCATTTTCCTCCAAATTGAGTAGCGCATTCCTCACCTGGTCCCGCTCCAGAACATATCGGGGTTACGCCAAATACTAAAAGTGACAATACAATAATTACTATCATATGCTTCATACGACATACCTCCTAGCAGTGTCGGGGACACATCCCTTTTCTTGCCCCCACTGCGAGAGTCAGAACGATCTCCACTTAAATCCCTTCTCTGCTTCTGTTTGCACTATACACCTTTGGGGCTGGGCTTTCAAGTGTGGTTTTCAGGAAGGAGTTTTGCCTCGGGCATCCTTAAAGGAAAAGGCAGATGAATTTTATAAGAGCTTTTATGAGAAGTGGAATGAGGAGATTCCCTTTTTTTGCTGAGGTGAACACCCTGTCCGCATCGTTCATCTCGGCAGACATTGCTGGCGATGTTTTGTTACAATAGAGCCCATAGCAAGAAAAAACGTTGAACAGATACTTCCCAATGAAAGCCCCTGAGATCACTATCATAATGCCCGCCTATAACCACGAGCAATTCGTCGGTGAGGCTATTGAAAGCGTCCTTTCCCAAACGTTTGAGAACTTTGAATTGATAATCATCAATGACGGTTCCACCGACAAGACTGAATCCGTGATAAAAAGATATGGCGACCCGCGAATCCGGTATTATCATCAGGAGAACAAGGGTTCCTGCCACGCTCACACCCGAGGCATACAGCTTGCCGGGGGAAAGTATATCTCTATAATAGATTCCGATGATGTCTATCATCCTGAACGGCTTTCTGTCCTTCTTGATACTGCGAAGAACGGCGATCTTGACTTTCTGATCACCGATCTGAACCTGATCGATCAGCACTCTGCAATAATTGACGATCCGGATCACTGGTGGATCAAATGGTATGAGCACCTCAAGTTGGCATACAGGACATCAGATTCACCAGACAAGGCCTTACTCTCAGGGAATTTCACGATTACGACTTCTAATTTTTTCTTCAATTCCCGGCTCGTTCAAGAGATCGGGGCATTCAAACCCTATACGTATATCCTCGATTATGACTTTGCCTTCAGGGCAGCCCGGAACCGTCCGGGAAGTTTCGTGTTCCTCGATGACAGGAAACTGCTCTCCTACAGGTTGCACGGCCAGAATACCATTCTCAAGAACCCGCTCGTCGCGAATTACGAGACGTTCTATTTCCTGGTGAATGCGATCAAGGACGTGTTCGGCCCGGATATGGAGATACCCGTGGAGCATCTCAACAAGATAAGGCGGTATCTGGTAAAGGAGCTGACGCTCAGACGGAAAAACGATATTGCCGCAGTCAGGAGTGACCTGACGGGCGCGCTTGAACTCAAGTCCGCAGAACTGGCGGAAAGGTCTGCAGAACTTGCACAGAAGTCCACTGAACTCGAGTTTGCCTCGCAAGAGGTGACGAGGACTGTCCAGGAACTCCGGGAGCAGGGTAGGAGGCTCAGTGACGAAGAGGGCTTCAACCAGAGGCTGCTGACTGAGTTCTATTTTATAAAGAATTCCTTTAGCTTTAAGATCGGAAGGCTCTTCACCCTGCCTTTGCGGACGCTTAGAAGGAACCCCCTGAAGCCGATGAAGGCAGAGGCGCGAGACATCCGCGACCTTCGTACGAAGCTGGACCCCATTGTCCGGCACGTCGACGTCATCTCCTTTGACATTTTTGACACCATCTTTGAACGGGATATCGACCCTCCGGACAAGGTAAAGGAAATAGTTGCTCGGCGTGTCGCCGCGATTCTTAAGGAGGCCTACCACATCACCCGCTCGCCTCTTGAGCTTCTCAGGCTGAGGGACTCCATAGAGTTGAAGCTGAGACGGGATGCGTTGAAAAACGGGAGTGACTATGAATGCCGTTACAGCGATATCGTGAAGGAGATGGTTACCGTACTTCTCGGCGAGTATGACGAAAAGCTCTATAACGAAATGATAGAGGAAGAAATCAAGGTCGAGGATGAGGTCCTCTATGTAAAGGAGGGGATGCGAGAACTCTTGGAGGAACTGCGGGACAGAGGGAAAAGGATAATCGCGATATCGGACATGTATCTGGATAAAGAGCATGTCAGGAGGATCCTGCAGCTTAAGTCCCTGGACTTTTTTTTTCGTGATATCTACGTCTCATCCGAGTCGGGGATCTGCAAGTACTCCGGCAATCTCTTCAGGCACGTCCTGTTACGCGAGAGGGTCCTGCCCGGTCAGATGGTCCACATAGGCGACAACAGAATATCCGACCATCGTGTTCCCATGAGGCTCGGAATTCACACGATCTATCTCAAAGACGCGTCACACCTCAAAAGGAAATATGTTTTAAAAACATACAACAGACTGGCAGCGAAGAATTCCTACTGGAAGGGAAGACATCTTCTTCAGTTGGTTCGTCCTTTCAAGGGAAGAGAAGACTTCTTTTACTCCTATGGTTTCTCTTTCCTCGGACCTGTCTACTCGGCGTTCGTTTACGGGGTCATCGAAACAATAAAGAAACAGAACATCAGGAAAGTCTATTTCCTCGCGAGGGAAGGCGAGCTTTTCCTCCGCCTCTTCAACACGTTTGAAAGCCATTTCTTTGAAAAGGGAGCTGCACCGGATACGGAATACGTCTACCTCACAAGAAAATCCACCGCACTTGCATCTGCCTATCAGGGGCTTTCTCACCAAAAGGCGATTATCGCGCTCTACAATCCAAAGCAGCAGGGACTGCAATCCATATGCGACGTCTTCGGGTTGCCCTCCGGGGAGTTCAGGGACATCGCCGGACAGTATGGCCTCACCGACATGAGAAGACCCCTATATGACTGGCATGACGAGCGCTTCAAGAAGCTGTTGATGGACGGGAGGTTACAGGATATCGTCAGGAGACATGCCGGCGCAGACAGGGAACTTCTCGCACGTTATCTCGAACAAATCGGATTTTTCAATGACAGCCCTGTGGCTTTCGTGGACGTAGGATGGAATGCAACGATCCAGAAATTCGTCCAGGACGCTTTTATCGAAAGAGCTGATTACCCTCACATCTACGGCCTCTACCTGGGCTTCATTGATGGGATCAAGCATGCCTTCGAGCCGCAAAAAAACACGATTCAGGGCTTCTTCTATGATGATCTCCGTAATGACCCTGCCGAAAAGATACTCAGCAGATTTGCGGAGATATTTGAGGAGGGAGCGCGCGCCATGCACCCCACGACGATCGGGTATAGACATAATCCGGGGACGGGACTGGTTGAACCCGTTTTCAAGAACGATCGGGCATATGACAGAACAGTAGAACTTCTGCATAACGGAAAGATAGCGCAGATCCAGAGTGGGGCTCTCAGTTTCTCGATGGAATTCATCAGGGCTGTCCACCTTACCGGGTATTCCTTTGAAGACATCAGGCCTTTTCTCCTGACCCTCATCGAGCGGTGTATCGCGTTCCCGCGAAGCGAAGAGACAAAAATCCTGATGGACCTGAAGCATTCAGAGGATTTCGGTTATGAAAATGTCATGGACTTCACTTCGGACAGAATAAACAGTCTTAAAACCATCCTCCATCCGGGCAAATTCGTGAACAAGATCAAACATTCGAACTGGCCGTACGGAACGGCAAGGTCGTCCGGCATCCCGGGAATCAACCTGGGCGTGAGACTGTATGATCTGTTGTGGAGGCCCTGAGAACTGTGAACAATTCCTATTTAAAGAAGGACCTGGATATTCGCCGATGCGGTCTTCCTTCTGTCCTGCTTGTTGCCTTGGTTCATCGGGTAACGTTCAGGATCAGACGTGGGCATCCTCTTTTTTCTCCACGACTCTTCGAGTGGGCAATTGCTTTAGCAGCGCACCGGTTCTTCCCCATATTCCATTTTGGTTATACCCTCAGGAACCTAGTGAGGAAGATCAAGGCAAGGCTGCGGGGCTAACAAGTCCTTCCGGGGTGTTCCCGCAACAAGCAGTTACCAGACGGAACGAAAGGGAAAGTGCTTCCGATAGAACCTCATGAGCCCCCGATAGAATATTACTATCTTTTTATATCCCAACCGGTTCACCGAAGCGCTCTTATGATGGACCGCTTTTGCTTCGGGGAAAAGATAGATCCTATAGGGAGTATTCGCATAAAGCCTGTAGCACCAGTCGACGTCATTGAAAAGAATGGGAAAGCCTTCGTCCATAGGTCCCACCGAATCCCAGCATTTCCTCTTGACCATTAGGGCCGACGCCATAGGCTGCTGTATAATCCTCGTACTAAGATGTTCCTCTTCCTTCAATTCCCACCGCCGATAATGCCCCATCTTGTCGATACCGAAATATTCCATCAAGAGCGTCGGGAGTGTCGGGAAACGTCTGCATGATATCTGTTTTCTCCCGTCGGGGTAATATAACCTGGGTGCAACCGCTCCAGCGTCAGGATTGGCGGCAAGAAAGGAGACAAGCATCTTCACGCTGTGTTCAGCCAGGGTGACATCGTTGTTCAGAAGAAAGATAAAATCCCCTGTTGACAATTTGACCCCCTGGTTGACTGCCTCCGCATATCCGCGATTGATATCGTTCTGTACCCACACCAGCCCAGGAAAGGTTTTCTTGATATGCTCGGCGCTGTTGTCTGCCGACGCATTGTCCACCACGATTATCTCAAGAGAGAGAGAGGCGGCAGTTTCGTATATTGAAGATATGCACTCGTGGAGCAATTGCCGGTGGTTCCAATTGGCGATGATGAAGGAAACGGTGCGACCATCTGTGATCGATCCGGTGTCACTCATCTGCATCCCCCCTTCGACCGCAGGAAGTGAATTCTGCCACGAATGATGATAGCCTCTCCAGTAATTGAGATTTTTTTCTTTTCTTAATCAGATTCAGAGACTCTTCGCTCGGTTTCCGTTAATAGCAGATGTGCCGCCTCAATACTTCTTTGAGCCTCCTGCAAATTGAGCAATCGTCTTGCCCCCTCTTTATAGGACATTTGCTTTCATGAGCGTTCACACTTCGATGAGCGCCTACCGTATCAGCCGAAGAAGCCACTGTTTTATTCTATAATACCTGGTCAAAAGTCTCCAGCCCCGCCTGGCATGGATGCTCTGTATATACGAATCTCTTTCTTGCAAAATGTTCCTGAGATCATGTGCGACACTTTCGAGGCCGGCGACGCGGACCTCAAGCTCTCTTAGACGATCTTCTTTTTGCGCAGTCCCGCCATCCTTTCTATAGAGTTTCTCCCTCATGGTGAACACGGTGCCGAGAGGAAGTTTTGCCCGGTGTTTCTCGTAGAGTTTCACGGTCGCCTCCCTCAATACTTCAGGAGGGCTCTTGAACGCTATCTGCGAATCGTTCCTCTGATAATATATTGACGTAATTTTGTCAACAAAATGGAAGGGCGCTGCCTCTCCGGCCCTTATGAGCATATCCCAATCCTCGTAGAGCTCAAAGGACTCATCGAGCATGAAGCTCCTGAGGGTGGCTGCCCTGAATAACAGGGAGATAAGCGGTATGTAGTTTCCTATGAGAAGATCGTCGAATGAAAACGGTGTCGCAAATGTTCCTTTCAGGTGACTGCTTACACGGGTCCCCTCACTGTTCAGTACTTCATCCACAAACTCGACTGCGGCATAGGCAACATTACACTCTGATCCACTCAAGGAAGCGACAAGGGTTCCCAGATGCTCAGGATAGAACTCGTCGTCATCGTCCAGGAACCCGACATATTCCCCTTTGGCGTTTCCGATGCCCACGTTCCCTGCATGCGCCCTCCCCGTGTTCTGCTCCAGCGGCAGGTAATTCAGGGATACATCGCCCAGGACGCTTCTCAGCTCTGCTGCGCCCAGGGGGCAGCCCCCGTCATTCACCACCACGACCTCTATCGGCCGGTAGGTCTGGGCAGCAATGCTCCGGAGCGCCCTCATCAGGAGCTTCGGCCTGTCCTTTGTCCTTACGATTATGGAAACTAATGGGTTGACGTTTGACTCAGTCATTTTTTCGGGCGTTGAAAAGGATTTTATATTTTACCCAAAAAGGGTCCCCTATTACTATGCCATTCCTAAGAACATGGACAAGTATTCTATGACGTCATTCGAACAGTTCTAATGACGATTCGCATACCGGGATCTCGCCGGCAACAAACAGGGTCCCATCTCACGATTGACATATCGTCAGACCATAAGAATAAACATGCTCTCCTATCTGGTATAATTTTCTCATGCGTAAGGCTTCTTTAAGGAAAAATCATAAAACGTGGCTGGGATAATCAACGGGAGTTTTTCATGACCCTTTTTCTGCTCACCTTTCTCCTCATTTATGGGAGCGTGCATCTCTACGCATTCCTGAAGGCAAAGGCTGCCTTAGAGTTTAGTGCTGCAACCGGTGTCTTTCTTGTCCTATTCATGCTTGTGATGGGATTGGCCCCCCTCATTGTGCGTGCATTGGAGAGGACCGGGCTGGAATTATTCGCGCGGGTCATGGCATACATCGGCTATACATGGATGGGAGTGCTTTTCCTTTTCTTCTCCTATTCCCTCGCAGCTGAAATCTATCGCTTTCTCATATTTTTAGGCGGGGCGATTTTCAGCAGGGACTTGTCCGGCCTGAGCCTCTCCCCCAGATATGCGTTCTTTCTTCCCCTTTTTCTCTCACTGGTTACCTCACTCTACGGTTATTTTGAGGCGAGGGACATCCGCACAGAGAGATGGACACTCAAAAGCCCCAAGATCCCTCAGGAGATAGGAAAGCTGAAAATTGTCCAGATCTCTGATGTGCATCTCGGTCTGATCGTGAGAGAAGAGAGATTGAAGAGGATACTCCGGCTGGTGAAAGCAGAAAACCCTGATATCCTGGTTTCCACCGGCGACCTTGTGGACGGAGAAGTATGCAGACTCAACGGACTTGAGGACCTGCTCAAGGAGATCAAGCCGAGATACGGGAAATTTGCGGTAACCGGGAATCATGAATTTTTTGCAGGGTTTGAAAACGCAAAGTGCTTTACAGAAAATGCGGGCTTCACCCTTCTGAGGGGAGAAGGAATTACGGTTCAGGGAATTCTCAACATTGCGGGAGTTGATGATCCCTCAGGAAAGAGATACGGACTCGCAAAAGAGATTTCAGAGAAGATTTTGCTCTCAGGGCTCCCGCAGGACAAGTTTACGCTTTTTTTGAAACACAGACCCATTGTGGACCAGGATGCAAAGGGACTTTTCGATCTTCAGCTCTCAGGGCACATTCATAAGGGGCAGATATTCCCCTTCAGCATCATCACATGGCTCTATTATCCGGTCAATTCAGGAAGAATGAATCTCACGGATAACGCGTTTTTGTATGTGAGCAGGGGTGCGGGCACGTGGGGACCTCCCATCCGCTTTTTGTCACCGCCTGAGGTTGCAGCCATCGAACTTGTCCACGGGCCCTGATCAGGGGATACTTACTTCCCGATACAGAATTCGCTGAATATCCTGTTCAGGATATCTTCTGTGGTGACCGCACCAACGACCTCTCCCACCCTATCGAGACCATCACGCATTTCCATGGCAACGATTTCCAGAGGAAGAGATGATTGAATCGCAGCAGAGGCATTAGTAAGGGCATTGAAGGCATTGTCAATGGCAACTTTGTGCCTGAGGTTGGTGACTATGACCCCATTGTTCCCCTCCAATTGACCAATAGCGCTTCGCTCCCCGCTTGCCTTGACAGGATGTCCAATGCCCACATCGATGATCGCTTCTTTGAGGAGGTCAAGTCCGTCACCCGTCTTTGCAGAAATCCTCACTACGGTCTCGGAGTAGGGAGCAAGACTCTTTTCAAGATCATCTTCAGCAGCGGGCAGGTCAGACTTGTTGAGTGCAACAATGCTTTTTTTCTCTTTGATTTTTTCGAGAACCACGAAGTCTTCTTCATTCAGGGCATTTGTTCCGTCAATGATGCCTATTACCAAATCTGCATCACCAATTGCCCTGAGGCTTCTCGCAACTCCTTCCTTTTCTGCCATCTCATGGGTCTCCCTGATCCCTGCAGTGTCCATTATCCTTACAGGAAGACCAGTAATGTTGAGATACTCCTCAAGGACATCCCTCGTGGTTCCGGGGATCTCGGTCACGATTGCCCTCTCACGGTTGAGAAGCGCATTCAGGAGTGAAGACTTTCCCACATTCGGTCTTCCCACTATGGCGACCTTAAGCCCTTCCCTGAAGAAACGGCCCTCTTCAAAGCTCTTTGAGAGGAGCATGAGGGCATTGAGAATATCGCGGAGCTCGTTCTGGATGCTCTCCATTGATGCTGGCTCGATCTCCTCATCAGGGAAATCTATGTATGCCTCGATATGAGCGCAGAGGGATGCGATCCTTTCCCTTAATCCGACAATTTTCTCGGAAAGACCTCCCGAGAGCTGTTCCAGTGCTGCTTCCCTCGACTCGTCGGTCTTTGCCCGTATAAGGTCTATGACTGCCTCTGCCTGCGACAGGTCTATCCTGCCGTTGAGAAATGCGCGCTTCGTGAATTCTCCCGGTTCTGCCAGCCGGGCGCCGTTTCTTAGTACCAGTTCAAGGGTCTTCCTTAGAGGAAGAAGACCGCCATGGCAGTTTATCTCCACCACATCTTCCTTTGTATAGGTGTTCGGTGCCTTCATTATTGAGACAAGGACTTCGTCGATGGTCGTATTGGCTGCAGGGTCATGTATGAATCCATAAGTGAGTGTGTGTGATTCAGATCCTGAGAGTTTTTTATTTTTTGGAGATGAAAAAAGTTTCTCCGCTATAGGGATGGCATCCCTGCCGCTTAATCTCACAATGCCAATGCCTCCCTCTCCCAGGGGAGTAGAGATAGCTGCTATGGTGTCGTCGAACATAAAGTATTATACCCAAGAAGGGTAATCTCTTGACACAGGCTGATATAAGAGCTATCTTATAGACATCTAATAGATGGCGAGGCTGTTTTTGATCTTTAAGGACTTTGACTGGGATGAAGCAAACATTGAGCATATACTGCGGCACAATGTGGTTCCATTCGAAGTTGAGGAAGCCTGTATCAACAAACCATATGTCAGGAAGACTCTTGAGGACCGCTATCTGATATATGGCACGACCGATTCCGGCAGGTATCTTTTCATTGTTGGCATCAAAAAGGAACGCGGAATTTTTCAGGGCAATAACGGGAAGAGAGATGACCGAGAGGGAAAGATCTCTTTACAGAAGGAGAAGAAAATGAAAAAAATACCAAAATTCAAATCAGAAAAGGAAGAGGCTGAGTTTTGGGCGTCCCATGACAGTACAGACTTCCTCGATGAAACCAAAGAGGTCAAGGTTAAGTTTGTGCGGCCCAAAAAGAAACTGGTCTCGCTCAGACTTGATGAAAAGACCATCAAGGAACTGAAGAAACTCGCACAGAAGAAAGGCATCGGCTATCTGGAACTGGTGAGGATGTGGGTGCTCGAAAATTTGGGGAAAACGAAAGCCGCCTGATCTGCTACCAGCCTTGCCTGCATGGCAGCTAAGGTGTTGTCGTGCATAATGTATTATAAGCAATCTCTCATTGCCATTATTATTGACACATCACTTGAATTCCTCTAAAATCCTTACAAAAAGACGCATGCGGCATAAAAAATAATGTTATGCATGGGGAAAAATAGAATGAGCAATATTAAGTCGTTCGAAGATCTTTTTAAAAGCATCCAAGCGTGCAAGCTCGCCAAGACTTGCTCAGATCGTAACGTCCGTCAATACTA
>DATKOU010000158.1:0-7296 GCA_035524455.1 Thermodesulfovibrionales bacterium
TTTGCGAAAGAGAAAGCCGGCGTAAAAGTCGAACAAATGGCAGATGTTTATAAAATGCTGGTTGAAAAACTGCATCCATTGTCTATCGGGAATGCATACCGTGCATATCGGATGGCTAAGCTTTTGACTGAGAGGCTTCTATCTCTTCATATGGACAAGAAAAAAGACAGTGAAAAAATGGAAAGAATCATAAAAGAAATTACAGGAGATATTACTATACATGCATATCCTATTGATCGGGACGAGGCAAAAGAACTCGGACTAAAAGTAGATATTCCAAAAGACTCTGTTGAGCAACTTCTGTGGCAATTGTATGAGGAGTATGCTACGCCTATGAAACTCGGTCAGCCATTTCATCCTGCCGAGCTCCTCGCCGGCAAGGAAATGGCTGAGATACGGCATGTTGGAGCATTTATAGAGAGTGCGGAATTATCTCATCAGTTTACTTTTACCGGGAAAGTACAAAAAACTATTCGTAATAATCAACCAGTGGTTGACATGAATATTGATTCTCAGTCATGGGTTAAGATAGAATAAAGTTATGGAAACGACATTATATAATAAGGAAATGCTGACGGACACGTCATCTGTATTGTTGGGAACTTTAGGCGTAGACGAGATAAGTCTAACACCTGTGAATATATCAAGATTTAAACGGTTAGATGAATGGGGGAATATGATATTAATATTTCCCTCCTGGGAGCACAGTCAGCCTAAAGTTGATGTGAAAATGGTTCTGCCTTTGCGGCTTACTGATCCACTATACGGCCGCGAAGAGCTAAATCATAAATTACAAGAAATGGCCACCGGCGCTCCCTCCGTAGAACAAGTATGGGAAATAACAAAAAGATTGCCGTCATTATCGAGACTCCTCTCAGAGGAAAGAGATAATGAATAAATGCCAAAATACTTTCTTGAGTCAAGCGCCTTTATTAAGCGTTACAAATCTGAAATAGGTTCTGATGTAGTAAACAGCCTTTTTAATAATAACCACGATTTATTTTACTTAAACCTTGCGATTGTTGAGATCCGCAAGGTTTTTTATCGGTTATGGAAATACCCTCTTCATCAGGACGATCAAATTAGCGAAAATGAATATAAAGCCCTCGTCAGCAGGTTTGCTACGGATCTCCTTCAGATGCAGAGAATCGTATTTACAGAAGAAATGATTGCACAAACGGATTCTATTCTTGAAAGAGTCTGGGTCCCTAATATTTTTGATTTTGCACAGCTTTCAGCTTACTTGATTGCGAAACAAGAATACCCTGATATGATTTTTGTCTGTTCAGATGAACGTTCAAAATTGATAGATGCGGTGAAGCAATTTGTGCCGACCAATGACTTTATCATCCCTGGACGTCTTGCGAAATAGAAAGGATATCCAGAAAGTATGCAAAGCAAAAAAGGGGGCGGGTACATTATCTATCGAGCAGAGGCAAGCAGGATTATTGAGGAAGCCAAAAAGAGAACTGAAGATATGATATTGGGAGATTGAGATTGTGGAGGGAAAAGAAAAAGCGAAACTATTGCAATGAAAACTAATAAATGTCAAAATAAAAAGAAGGAAGGAGAAAATGACAAAGGCAGAGATAAAAAAAGTCCAGCAAGGGCTGGAAAAGTGGCAGGAAAGTCACGCAGATATAAACTTGCTCAGGAAGGCATATCGAGAGAAGATACTGGACTGGGTGGTGAAGTCCATGGAGTTCGAGAAGGAGCCGGTGAGTATGAGCCGCCTGAAGGAACTCCTCGAAAGAGAGAAGGCAGCACACGTCCGTTAGATGCAACCCGCTATTTTGAAACGGCGCAGGGTATAAAGACATATTCTGAAGTAGCGGAAATCCTTGCCGTATCAGTCGCAAAAAGCATAGAACTAATTACTGATGGGATTCCTGAAGATATTCACATTACCCCAGAGTGGATATGCAAAATTCATAGCGACATAGCAGGCTCATTGTTCCCTGACTGGGCAGGGAGGTTCAGAGATGTAAATGTCCAGGTAGGCTCACATGTCCCTCCGCCATATTTCGAAGTCCCTGTTCACATGCGCTTGTATTGTGAAGATCTTGCCGTTCGACTCTCCGGGGTCTCACAAAAGCGGGATATTTAAAAAATTCTCAGAGACCCTTGCCTATGCAGACTGGCGGTTTCAGTGGATTCATCCATTTAAGGATTTCAATGGACGTGTCGGCAGGATTCTATTATCCGCAATACTTTTCAAGCTAAGACTTCCGACCGCTGAGACTGCGTCAGTTGACTCTCAAGGGAAGAAACGGTACCTGAAGGCGCTCCATGAGGCTGATGCAGGGGATTTATCGTATTTGAACGAGATATGGATAGAAAGACTTTCGGACGCAATAAAGGAGAGCGAAGAAAAGTGAGTTTTCAGGAAACAGCAAAGTGGGTTGAAGAGGAATTAAAGGCTGGCAGGAACGACACCGTCCAAGATTTTCTTGCCTATCTTGCCGAGCAAATGATTGAGATGAACAAGACGAAGAATGAAGAAATCAAGGGCTTTCTCAAATGGCTGGCACATGAGACCGGCGTAGAGATCGACACGTTATCAAACAAAACTGTGATCAAGGAATATCATTCAAATAACTTTGAGCAGTTTCTTGAAGTCCTCAAAAGAAACAAGAAGAAGATTTCCATAGACGCTTCAGACCGCAAGAAACAGGAACTTCTCGAAAATAATTTTTCAAAAAGCATGTTGGTTCTGGAGCCGTTAAAAGAAAAACTTAAGAGCACCGATAATCTGATAGATGAGATAGTTTATAGATTATATGGTTTGACTGATGAGGAGATTGAGATTGTGGAGGGGGGAAATCATAAGTCGCAGAAAGAAGGTGGACGAAAAGCACCTTATCCGGTGGGCAGGGGACAGGATAACGAGTAAGCATAAGTGGTAACATATAACAAAGGAGGAACATTATGGGAACTATCAGCGATGAACTTGCAGCAAAGATTAAATCTTTGCCTGACAGCGAAAAGATGGAACTGATAGATTCTATCTTAACGCAACTTGACAAGCCTGATCCCGAAATGGACCGCATCTGGGCGGATGAGGCACGCAAACGCTGGGATGCATATAAAAAGGGCAAATTGAAGACAGTGCCATATGATCAGGTGATGGCCAAGCATCGCTCCGGATGAAGGTCCACTTCCTAAAACCCGCCCAGGATGAAATAAGAAACGTCAAGAAGTACTTTCAGAAAGAATTAATTTTCCATTAAAAGGAGAAATGATGGGATTTTTTGACAGGCTGAAGGAAGGACTCACCAAGACCAGAAAGGGATTCATTGGGAAAGTAGAGTCCATATTCACTGGGAGAAAGATCGATGAAGAGACCCTTGAGGAACTGGAAGAGACGCTCATCTCCTCTGATATCGGGGTAAAGGCAACTACGGAGATTGTGGAGTTTCTCAGGGACAAAGCAAAGAAAGGTGAGATAAAGGATTCTCATAATGTGAGGGATTTTCTCAAGGAGGAGATGGCAATTCTTCTGGGGAATTCCCAGCCCCTTGTCATCACAGGAGAAAAACCCTTTGTCATTCTGACGGTAGGAGTGAACGGGGTTGGCAAAACGACCACTATCGGAAAACTCGCAAGCAGGTTTGTGTCAGAGGGAAAAACCGTCCTCCTTGCCGCAGCGGATACCTTCAGGGCTGCTGCCATAGAGCAGCTCGAGATCTGGGCAAAGAGGACAGACTCACAGATTGTGAAACATCAAAGCGGTTCTGATCCTGCTGCGGTTGCCTTTGATTCCATAGAGGCCTCACAGAGCAGGAATGTGGATGTGGTGATCATAGACACCGCAGGCAGGCTGCATACAAAAAGCCCTCTCATGGAGGAGTTGAAGAAGATAAGGCGGGTGATCGATAAGGCCCTTCCCGGTGCTCCCCATGAAACCCTCCTTGTGGTGGATGCCACCACAGGGCAAAACGCCTTAAGACAGGCAGAGATGTTTCACAATGTCGTGGGGGTGACCGGTATCGCGCTCACAAAGCTTGATGGTACTGCAAAAGGAGGGATAGTGTTTGCCATCAGGAGAGAGCTTGGGATTCCCATACGGCTCATCGGCGTGGGTGAGGGAGTTGAGGACCTCAGGGATTTTGATTCAAAGGAGTTTGTAGAGGCGCTTTTTTCATAAATTCCATCCAGATGGGGAGGGCTGCGCGGGCACCCGTTTCCTTTGCACCTAAGGGAGTATGGTCATCCCTTCCCACCCAGACGCCCACCACGAGCCTGTCATCAAAGCCCATAAACCATGCGTCGGTGTAGTCATTCGTGGTGCCTGTTTTCCCATAAAGCGTCCTCTTAAGCTCTTTTGCCTTTTGGGCGGTTCCCTCTTCCACCACCGCATGGAGCAGTCTCCTCATCTGCTCCACATCTTCGGAGGATACAAGATCTGTCGTTTCAGTCGTGAGTTCATTAAGGACAAGGCCGTCTTTGCTGATGATCCGGTCATAGAGGAGGGGTTTCACGTACTGTCCTGTGGCGAAAGTCCCGTATGCTGAGACCATATCCATCAGGATCACATCCGACGCGCCCAGAGCAATGGGGAGATACGGCTGGAGATTACTCTTTATGCCGAGCCTCTGGGCCGTCTCTATGATGTTGCCCACGCCGGTCCTTTCCGCAAGCCGTATTGTTGCCGCATTGAGGGATTTTGCGAGGGCTGTCTTGAGGGTAACGGTCCCATAGTATTTTCCGTCGTAATTTTTGGGAACCCAGGGGTGGCCTGGTCTTGCGCCTTTCAATGTAATGGGGGCATCCACCACCAGATCATCGGCGCTCATGCCGTGTTCTATCGCGGTCAAGTACACGAAGGGTTTGAATGCAGAGCCTGGCTGCCTCAGCGCGTGAGTTGCGCGGTTAAACTGGTTTGTCCAGAAGTCTGAACCTCCCACCAAGGCTTTGATACGGCCTGTGGAGATCTCCATTGCAATGAGTGCAGCCTGTACCCCCTTCTTTGCCCTCTTCTCCAGAGAAATGATTCCATTGTGCACCGCCTCCTCTGCTGCCTTCTGCATAGTAAAGTCAATAGTGGAGTAAATCCTGTACCCTGCGGTATAAAGTTCATTGCCGTAGTGCGTCTCCAGATCCTGCCGCAGCATCTCGATGAAGTAGGGGGCCTCGTATTTGCGGAAATGAGGAGTCACAGGAATCGGTTCCTTCTCCGCAGCCTCATACTGTGCCTCTGTGATAAATTTGCTGTGCAGCATCATTTTAAGTACCGTAGATCTTCTTTCAAGTGCCTTTTCCGGATACTTGAAAGGAGAATAGAGGGAGGGGGCTTTGGGAAGAGAGGCCAGAAGGGCAGCCTCACCTACCGTGAGGGCGCTCACCGGTTTTCCGAAATAGGTCTGCGCTGCCGCCTCTATCCCGTATGCCCTGGTGCCAAAATACGCCTGGTTCAGATACAGTCCGAGAATCTCATCCTTGGTATAGTGCTTCTCTATCTGGATCGAGATTGCAGCCTCCTTCAGCTTCCTCATGATGCTCCTCTCCGGTTTGAGAAAAAGCATCTTTGCGAGCTGCTGGGTAATGGTGCTTCCTCCCTGGGCGATACTCATTGTCCTGATGTCCTGGTAGAGCGCTCGCATGATCCCGATGACATCGACTCCGGGATGGCTGTAAAATCTCACGTCTTCCACAGCAACAAACGCCTTTTTCACATGGCCGGGTATCTTGTAATAGGGAATAAATGTCCTTCTCTCGATGTAGAGTTCTGCAAGGAGTTTGCCATCCGAGGAATATACCAGGGATGATTGTACAGGGGAATAGCCCTCCAGAGATTTAACTGCCGGGAGGTCAGAAAGGCTCCAGTACAGGAAGCCTCCGGAGACTCCAAAGAGAATGGATAAGGAGCCGAGGAGGACGAGTAGCAATCTGAAACGTCTCGAACGATAGGTCTTTCGCAGAAAGGGATCCGGAGTCCGTGAGCCCCCCATTTCCCTTTGGGGGTGCGTTCGCTGGTCACGGATATTCTCTGATTCTGGCATTATTTTTATTATACCGCAAGTATGATGATGAAAGGAGAAGTGGCAGCGTGTATTGAAGAAGCATGAGCGTTTCAAGCATAATATATAAAATTCTTACATAGGACAGAGCGAGGAGATAGATCGGAATGGGAAAAGATAAGATTACGGTCGGAATCATCGGTTTGGGTACTGTAGGTACTGGAACAGTAAGGATACTGCTGGATAATAAAGCCATTATCTCTGAAAGGATTGGCTTTGATATTGTTCTCAAAAGAATTGCGGACAAGGATGTCCATAGGGACAGGGGGATTGTACTTCCCAAGGGCATGCTCACCCAAAATGCCGAGGAAATACTCAACGATCCTGAAATAGACATTGTGGTAGAGCTTATAGGGGGAATACATCCTGCAAAGGAGTTTATATTAGGGGCGATACAGCGTAAGAAGCATGCGGTGACTGCCAACAAGGCACTCCTTGCCACTGAGGGAAACGAGATATTCAGCGAGGCAGATAAGGCTGGAGTCGGGGTGGGGTTTGAGGCATCAGTCGCTGGAGGGATACCGATCATAAAGGTACTCAGGGAAGGGCTAGTTGCCAATAACGTGGTTGCAATATACGGGATTATAAACGGGACCTCCAATTACATCCTCACAAAGATGACCAATGAGAAGGTGGAATTCTCAGAGGCATTAAGGGAAGCCCAGAGGCTCGGCTATGCCGAGGCTGATCCTACCTTTGATATCGAAGGCATTGATTCAGCACATAAATTAACCATCCTCTCATCTCTCGCATATGGAATCCCCCTTTCGTTTGAAGAGGTGTACAAAGAAGGGATTACAAAGATAACTTCCCAGGACATTGAATTTGCCTCGGAACTGGGATATAAGGTGAAGCTCCTTGCCATCACAAAGGCCTCTGATGGAGGGATAGAGATGAGGATACACCCTACCATGATACCCAGCGAATATCTCATCTCAAAGGTTGACGGTGTCTTTAATGCAGTGTATGTTGAGGGAGACGCAGTGGGTTCGACCCTCTATTACGGAAGGGGGGCAGGAGATATGCCCACAGGGAGTGCGGTTGTGGCCGACATAGTTGATATAGGGAGAACCATAACCTCAGGCGGCTCCCAGAGGGCCGCGGGAATTCCGGGAGTGTGGACAAAGGGGGCCAAGAAAAGGAAAATCAAGAAGATGGAGGATGTGGAGAGTATGTACTACTTCAGGTTCTCTGCCTTGGATAAGCCGGGGGTTCTGTCAAAGATATCAGGGATTCTCGGCAATTACAATATAAGCATTGCATCGGTGATTCAGAA
>DATKOU010000159.1:0-19027 GCA_035524455.1 Thermodesulfovibrionales bacterium
CCTGAAAAGATTATAACGTAACTGCAGGTGCTTTTGGTATGTTTGGCGGTCAAGTGGAGATGGTAAAGCTCATCAAGGACCTGAAGCTGAAAGTGAATGCAGAGATACAAAAGGACCAGGTCAGGGTAAGGGCGAAAAAAAATAGACGATCTCCAGACGATTATGGCCAAACTGAAGGAAGAAGACTTCGGGATACATCTCCAGTCCACGAACTACAGATAGTCGCTGCGAAACAAAGTCTTTTCTCCCCCCTTCCCTTTTTGATCAGCGTTTAAACATTTTGTATATCTTTGTCGTCTAATGTTTAGAGGCATAAGCGAACAGATAGAGGCTTGCTCAAGAGATATAGTAGCTATCTCAAAAGACGTTATAGATTGCTCAAATACATAGGAGGTCACTTATGAAAAGAAGGATTCTCAGAATATTCATTATTTGTGTAACTATGTCCCATTTAGGATCATCAATAAGCACCGCTGCAGATGTAAAGGTGATGTACGCCATTGGACTTTTGGACTACGGTGAAAATGCGAGGCTTGTGACAACTGAGGAATTTAATCAGACCGTGGCAAACTACGAAAAATTTAGAGATCGCGTTGCAAAGGCCCCAACCTTGAAAGCGATGGTACAGAATGGATGGACCATTGTGCATGTGGAGCAGATTCGGGCAGGAGATGGGGATCCGTATAGAGAGCTGAATTACCTAATCATTTTTCAAGGAGGTAGGCGTTGATAATGCCTTCTGTCCCTAACGCCTGAGTGTCGGCGCGGGAAGCTACCTTTGCCACAAAATGGGGTGTTTACGCCGCAGCAGCTGGATTTTATGGTTAGGTTGTCTTTATGCCCCACGCTGACCCTGCAAAATATAATCTTATATAAGTCGTTCATCAAGTGCATATTCCGGCGTTTGAGGAAAACTAACAAAAAAAGGCCTGGTTACCCGGGCCCTTTTTCTAAATGTCCAAAGGGCAAGCCTGAGGATTATTTCGCCGGTCCTTCACTGTCTTGCCAGCCCTCACCAAAGATAAACTTTTTACCGTCCATCTCCACTTCGATACGTCCGGAGCCGGTGCGTTGGAGCTCGACAGAGGGCGGGGGTTGCCAGGGGCTATCGAAAATAAAGCTGCCCTTCGGAATCAGCCGTATCACCTTATAGTCTTCGTCGATGTAATAATTATAGCTTGCGAAGAAAGAAGAACCCAAAAGGTTTTCACTGGATGAAGGGACATAGGCAACGTCATAATTATATCCTCGGATACTTCCGATCACAATGGAATTAAGCGTGAGGACATAGCCCTCAACAATGCCGCCGGCAGTGTGTGCCTGAATCTTCCTGGCGTCGCTGAACTCTATGATGCCGAGGCTCTGCAGTGCAGCACTGTTAAGAACAATGCTATTAGACCCGGTATCGAAGACGAGTTCCACAGGCACTCCATTTATTTGCACGGTGACATACTTCAGACTGCCCCGCTCAGTAAAAGGAATGGCTTCATCAGCCAGGACGTTCTCGCCGATGATCAACGCGGGCAATAAAGAGGAAAGGAAAAAGAACACGGTCACGGAAATTCTTGCGATCACAACGTCCTCCCTATTTGAAACCTGTACGCTATTTGTATTTTACCATGTTCGGAGCAAAGTAACAAAACGAAAGAAAGCCTATTTGAGTCTCTCTTATCATACCGCTATGACTACCTTCCAAAGGAGTTGCGCTATCCTCATCAGATTAGATGCTGTTCCAACCAATAGGGATGATGGTGGCCAATATCGGCACGCCAGTTGTTGTGTTACGCTCCGTACTCTTCTGGCGATAAGACATGAAATATGCGCCCTTTGAGGATGACTATGAAGTGTTTAATTCAGGAAGGGCATCTCCGTGCATGTTTCGGGGCGAAAGCGCACTAAGCCTGACCGCACTGTACGTTTAACAGGTTGGTGCGTTTGAAAGCTACGGATTCGAAATCGTTACCGGAACGGTAACCGAACTAGCATTATCTGTAACCTTCAAATTGACAATTGTGCCATTTGCCCCGGCGCACGCAGTGGCTGTTACTGTAAATTGGCCATTGGTCGTTAGAGTATCGGTAGAAATAGTAACGAGACTCCCATTTGAAGATGCGGTTACACTGTAAGATGCAGGAGTTCCGCCCGTTACGAGAAATGACGCGGTTTGTCCTAATGAACAACTTAACGTAGCCGCTGAGGGTGTTACGGAAATCCCGCTAGGAGCAATCTCCCTATTGGCCTGCCAAGTGCCAGACCCGTCCGAACCTGTGCTCGTGTATGTCCCTGAGAGCGTGTTCCAATCTTTGCTTGCGCTACCAGGTAAGGTTGTCGTAGTCCCATCTGAGTTATTAAGAGTAATAACGAAATTGTTCCCGTCGAAAGTACCAGTAAGTGTGGCGTTATCCGATGTGGTTCCGGAAAAGGGATCGAATCTTTTGTCCTGTGTGATAGAAAGCTTTGTCTCGCGTACAGACACGTTGGACTGGGTAAGGGACATATCCCAGGTTCCGCTCACTTTGCCTTGGTTTATATCCTCGTAGAATGTATACCCGCCGCACCCATGGAGCAATAAAGATAAGATCACAACCAACTCCGGCCAATTCATTGTGCGATACCGTTTCATTAGTCTCCGTTCGAATTCGTCACTTCTCCCCTTTTTTGCTTTTCCTTGAGAACCAGAATGGCAAGCCCTCAGCCTCGTTGCCTTCAATAATTCCGGTTGTACTACCCGCAATTATATCATGTTCCTTAGGTATGGGCAACAGGTAGAACGACTCATTTTTCATCTGCCTCTTTGAGGTGTAGATAATTAGCAGTTATCAAGAGTGCATGAGCAAAACAGAATATCTATAGTTATAAGAAGCGTTTACAACAACTGTAAACAAAAATATTTCGTGCCACATCTTATGGGTAAAAATAATGAGCAAGGTCTTTATCTTGATCCCTTGCTCAAGCTCACAACCTTAAAACATGGTGTTACGTACAGATAAGAGATAACGGCTAAACTGTGCAGCGCAGTGAAATGAAGTCCGCACGAGTGATACGTTGGGTCACTATTTTCTGTGCAATTGGTCACAGAATTTATTAAACTTGAGGAGGTAATGATCTAATTCATCGTAATAGTGAATAAATAGTTCAAGTGCGCCAGCTAGTAGCGGAAGAGAAATCATGATTGGCACTTTGCCAAATTCCTTGCCTAAATAGAGTTCCATTGTGCTTCGATTCAGTTTGCTATATGCCCCACTGACACCTGACCAGTTAGGGTGCACAAATTCAGAGAGCCTATCATACGATTCTCTATAAGAGCTAAAGTCTTTATCTGCGTGATTAATAGCAGTAAGAATATTATAGCTTTCAATTGGAGCGTTCTTGACTCTACCGCCAAATAAAGATTTCATTAGGAAGTCATCAATATCTCCAAGCATCTTCGTCATCGCAGCTTTCTTTATTTTTTTGTATAGCAAATATAAGACAGCAGTTGTTTCGAATACAGAGCGTGTCATTATTATTGCCGGAACTACTTTGTCGGCTTCGTAAAGGTCAATGGCGACCTCAGTCAGGTCGGTAATCCTGTGTACAAGAACCCCTCTTAATGAAAACGCTTTAAATAGTAACTTAGAGTGATGACTCAATGAAGCTGCAGATATTTTTTTAGGAAGGTTGACATTTATTTGCTTCAGAAATGTACCAACCTCATCTAAGCAATTTGATTCTTCGGGATTCAACTTCGATCCGGGTATAGCTTTGCATAGATTTCCGGGTACAGTTCCTTCGCACATTTGGGGCAGATACTGTGAGTGAACTCTGCTTCGGAGTGCTCCCTGATGTACACTTCAATCTGATTCCAATAGCCCTTGTCATCGCGGATTTGTTTACACGACGTGCAGATCGGTAAAAGACCTCTCAATTGGTTCATCTCGGCCATCTGCGCTCTGTGTAGCGCCTCCTGAGCTTCTACCTTCTCGGTCACGTCGACACAACTCCCAATGTAACCGGCGAAGTCGCCCCGCGGATCAAAAAAGGGCACGCCACGATCAAATATCCACCGATACACGCCGTCGTGCCTACGAAGGCGGTACTGCATCTCAAATATTTCTCGTTTTTTAAAGGCTTCCAAATAAATCTTCAGGCACCTCTGAAAGTCCTCAAGGTGGACCCCTTCCGCCCACCCGTTACCGTACTCTTGCTCCATCGAGCGCCCAGTGAATGCCAGCCACCTTTCATTAAAATAGTCGCATGAGGCCTTTGTATCCGAGCGCCATATCATGATTGGAGCTTGCTCAACAAGGGTTTTGTATTCTTCAAGACCGAGAAGGATGTCTGCCATATCTGCACCTCCGCTAGCTGTGTGATAAAACATACAATAAATTACTGCCAATATGAGAAGCGTCCAAAAATTTATTAAGCGAACAACTTCAGTCTATCAGACTTCAATGCACTTGCAAAGTAAAGTTGACGTAAGTATAAAGCGATACTAAAACAAGTTTCTTGAACTTAACTCATTTAACTTCTGGCACTATGGAGATCGCTCTATGCACATCTCTTGTGTAGTAATCTACCGTCACCGTGTCGCCCTCTTTTATGTTGGCGAGCATCGCCTCATCTGCCACTATTGTAATACCCTCTAACGTTAGAGAGTTCTTTTCTCTATCAACTGCGGTTACCTGGCCTGAAACTCGCATTAAAAGCTTCGCACTGCTCTTCTTGCCAGTGGTCTGGGCGACTGCCTCACGTGCTCCTATTTCGGAGAACGTCGAGGCAAAGACAAATACCAATAGTGCGAATACAACAATCCCTATTACCTTCTTCATAACACACACCTCCTTAGATCTACGTATCATTCACCAGCCCTCATAGATTGCATCTGCTTTAATTCACTAGTTTTAGGAAGACCTCTCATTGTTCTCCTGAGAGTGTTATATACGTTGTGGAATCGCTTCTGTATATCAGCAGGAGCACAGTCTGTTTTGGCATAATTTCTGAAACTGAAGTGCCAAAGTCTTTCACATTATTTATCAGTTTGTTATTCACCTCCATAATGACATCACCTTTCATTAAAACTCCATCAGCAGGGGTGCCATCTTCTATGTCGATTATGGCCACACCGGCAATGCGTTTAGGTATGTCGAAGGTCTTTTTCAATTCAGGAGTAAGGTTCTGGACATAGATACCCTTGAGATAATTATCAACTGCAGTTGATGACTTTACTGTCTCTGTAGGCAGTTCCTCAATAGTACCCCTTACCACATCTACTTTCCCTTTACGTATAATTTTTAAAGTCACCTCAGTTTTTGGCAATGTATTGGCCACCATATTTCTGAGGTTTAATGGCTCGTCAATCTCCTTGTTGTTAAGCTCTATGATGACATCCCCTCTTTTTAAACCGGCTTTTTCAGCGGGACTTCCTTCAAATACATCCGCAACAAGGGCTCCTCTCTCATCTTTCAAGTTGAATATTCTTGCAAGTTCCGGGGTTAACGCCTGTATTGATGCGCCAAACCAGCCTCTGATGACCTTCCCATTTAACATGAGACTTTTCATAACCACTTTTGCCATATTGCTTGGTATGGCAAAGCCAATCCCCTGATGTCCGCCCGTAGTGCTGAATATGGCGGTATTGATGCCAATGAGTTCTCCTCTCATGTTCACCAGGGCGCCGCCTGAGTTGCCGGGGTTGATCGCAGCATCAGTCTGGATAAAATCCTCATATTCCGCAATACCGACGTCCGCCCTTCCTGTTGCGCTCACAATACCCGATGTAACCGTCTGACTTAATCCATAAGGATTCCCGATCGCCATAACTGTTTCGCCCACTCTCAGTCTGTCAGAATCACCTATTTTCAAAACCGGAAGATGTTTGGCGTCTATCTTAATAACCGCGAGGTCTGTTTTTGGATCAGCACCGATTAAGAGGCCCTTGAACTCTCTTTTGTCAAAAAGCCGCACCTTTATACTGTCTGGATTCTCGATAATATGTTTATTGGTGAGTATATAGCCGTTCTCGTCCACGATAACGCCTGAGCCAAGGCTCAGTTGTTTGCGTTCCTTTGGTTTTTCAGGTTGCCCATA
Source organism: Thermodesulfovibrionales bacterium (assembly GCA_035524455.1). GTDB lineage: Bacteria > Nitrospirota > Thermodesulfovibrionia > Thermodesulfovibrionales > UBA9159 > DASPUA01. The sequence continues at coordinate 6,070 of DATKOU010000159.1, forward strand.
CTCATTTTGGGAGGAAGGGTCTTGCGTCTCCCTTATTTTTGTAGTATCTGTCGATGCCACATTTACAATAGTGGGTCTTGCTGCAGCGGCAATTTCTGCCATTGCCTGGCCTGTTTTCGAGAGTGCATCAATGGCCTCTTGCGGTATCTTGACCGTTTCTGCACACGCATTACGGAAAATGATGAGGTCTGGCAGCATACCATGCCCAAGAAACAAAACAACAAAAGTTACGGCTACGGCAAAAGAAAATGGTTTTACAGGTTTCAAGTGTTTCCTCCTGGTGAGTTTTGGCCAGAGTACCAAGCAGCACATTTTAGCGCCTCTGACAAATCTCTTCTTGTTCTTTCCTGCTTTTCTTATTATAAATTATACCTTTCTTATTATAACCTTCAACTCTATAGATTAATGCAAATACCGCCCTGTGCTTATTCCATGGATCTTTCATAAGTATAGAGAAACAATATGACAATGTGCTAAAGTATAAAATATATACTTAAAGGGAGGTGAAAGACATGGGAGGATTGTTTCAGCCAATGCATCTGCTGGTAATCTTGGTGATTGCGCTGGTCATCTTTGGCCCCGGGAAATTGCCGGAGTTGGGCTCAAGTATTGGGAAGGGCATAAAAGAATTTAAGAAGGCTATGACTGGTGATGAAAAGGATGCAGTTACAGAGATCAAGAAAGAGGTGACCCAGCAGGATTCCCGGGACGGGAAGGCTTAAATAGAATAACCATTGAAGAGAGATTAACCAACCATATCGCGGTGGATTTCTTCAAGCCATCCAAACCACTTTAACTCTCAGCAAGTCCTTCGTTAGATAAAACGGCGGTCCTCCCATGCTGGTGTTTGTAAATACTACCAATGCTACGTGTCTGCCGTGAAAATCCGGAAGGTAAATGGCCATTGTTGTGAATCCTGGCCCATCGCCGCCGTGACAGAAAAATCCCCCGTATCCCCAATCCGGATCGATCATAAGACCTAAACCGTACCCAGGGTTACGAAAAAATGTTGGCTGAGGCGAAGTATGCTGTCCGGCGTTTACTCCCCTGGAATAAGAATGGAAAATAGTTAGGGCATAACAAACGACCTCAACCGTATGGCGACTACGTCTTATGGAGAATAGATTGTAAGTGATTAGTGTTTGACTAGAAGAGCAGGACTTCCACGGTATCGCCCTCCTGCAGTCCCCTTACCTGCGCAGGAATTACCACAGTGCCATCGGCCATGACAAGGGTCCTTATGAGCCCTGATTTGCCCAGCACCGGAACTGCCCATACCTCGTCCCCTCTTGGTTCCAGGACAACCCTTACATGCTCTTCTCTTCCTGGAGTTGAGGACACATTCTTTGCGATACGAGCGGTTAGTACCCTCTTCTTTTTCATATGTTCCTTCTCGTGAACACCGGTGAGGATTCTGAGAACAGGCTTTATGAAGAGGTCAAAACAGACAGTGACTGCTGCGGGATGGCCGGGAAGCCCGAACACTGGAATACCATTCACCACCCCGCCAATGGTAGGCTTCCCCGGTTTGAGCGTAACACCGTGAAAGATGACCCCTGGTGAACCAAGGCTGTCAATAACCTTTGAGGTCATGTCCATGATACCCACAGAACTCCCCCCTGTGATGATGACCATCTGGCATGTATCCAGAGACTCCTTTACCACACGCTGTATCCCGTCGAAAACATCTTTCACTATGCCCTTTTTCACTGCCAGACCGCCATGTTCAGTGATAAGACCGGCAAGATTGTATGAGTTGATATCCCGGACCTGACCTGGTCTGAGGGCTCTCTTTGCAGGGACGATCTCATCTCCGGTGGAGATGATCGAGACCTTCGGTTTTTCATACACCATCACATCAGTAATCCCTATGCCTGCAAGGGCCGCCACATCCTGAGGCCTGAGCATACGTCCTTTTGTCAATATCCTTTCGCCCTTTCGTACATCCTCACCGGCAGAAATTACATTTTCACCAGGGGCCACTGGTCTGAATACCTCCATCAGTCCCTCATCTGCGCACTGGGCATGCTCCAGCATCACCACTGCGTCACTGCCTTGAGGGAGCATCCCCCCTGTGGGGATCTTTGCCGCCCCTCCCTTTTTTAGAATGAATTGAGGCTCCTCGCCCATCGAAATTTCGTTCGTGACATTCAGGTATGCGGGAAGACCCTCGGTCGCACCGAAGGTGTCGCTTGAGAGTACTGCAAATCCGTCTACCGTAGAACGTGAAAAGGAGGGCAGGTCTTCAGGGGAAAAGATATCTTCTGCGAGAACCCTCTTGTAGGATTCCTCTATTGGCAGTGCAATCCGCGGAGGTTCTTTGGCAATGAGGTGCGCTGCTATGCGTTTCTGCGCTTCCTCCACAGAAATCGCATCCTCTCTTCCAAGCATGTCACGCATAGATTAACTCGGGGGTATAATCAGGAATCCGGAATGAAGCCTCTCCGCGCGGGGGTCACCCACCACTCATGAGGCCTTGCGGTATCTGACGCAGACCATGGGACTCTCATTAATCACTTCAGAAGATTTCCCATTGCACAAAATATCCACCATGCGGTCCAGGGACTCGGTGTGGAGCTGGAGGATGTTGCCTCTGGTGAGCACAGAGGGATTGACGGCATTTTTCTGGATAAATTCGCCCACCCGCTCCTTGTTAAAGCAGGAGAGCAGGAGCATTCCCTTGAAGATCCTCTTGTTTGTCTTGAAAGAGAACAAGGCGCGTTCAAGCGAGTTTTCCAGGAAGCTGTCGTTCCTCATCTGGACCCTCCTGTCTATTCTTACTGCCTGGAGCCAGTATCTCTTGTCGATCATACTGTCAGCCCTGAGCTCCACAAGGGTATGCCCTATGTTCTTCTTGGTGTTGGTGAAACTTCCGTGGGCCACGGTATCCGCTGCGAGGTGGCTCATATACCCGTAGACGAATGCCTTCTGCTGCTGGGTCTTCGCAGAATCGAGAAGGCTTAACGCCACGTCCCAGCTATGGGGGTTTTTGTCTTCAGGGAGAAATTTTTTTCCGATGATAATATCCGCCATGAGATTTCCGTAAAGGAAATCGTGCCTGTATTTCCTTATCAGGGCATACACCCCTGCAGGCAGCAAAGAACCAAGAGAGACTATCTCGCTGCCGAGATAGATGTGGGTGAGAGGTCCCCACGCAAAGGCCAGCGACGGTAATAAGAGAAAAGAGACGACAACCAGTAACTTAAATGTCTTCATTTCATCTCCTTTAATAAATTCAGCAGGAGCCTGACGCCGATACCTGTAGCACCCTTGGGAACATAAGGTTTGTCTTTTTCTGTCCAGGCTGTGCCGGCGATGTCAAGATGCACCCACGGGGTGTCTCCGGCAAACTCCTTCAGGAAATATGCTGCGGTGACGAGAGACCCTGTCTTCCCTCCGGAATTCTTGAGTTCCGCAACATCACTTCTTATATACTCGAGGTATTCTTCATACAGGGGCATCTGCCACACCCGCTCGTACACCTCATCACCAATCGTCTTTAACTTCTCCATCACTTTGCTGTCATTTCCCATCATTGCTATTGCTTCGTTACCCAGGGCAACCCCGCATGCGCCTGTCAGGGTCGCAATGTCTATTATAACCTTTGGCTTAAATTTTTTCACGTATCCGATACCGTCCGCGAGGACCATCCTCCCTTCGGCATCGGTATTCACGATTTCAATGGTTTTGCCTGACAAAGAGGTGACGATATCACCCGGTTTTGTCGCTGTCCCTCCGGGAAGATTTTCTGTTGCGGGAAGAATGCCCACAAGATTCACCGGAAGCCCCATCTCAGAGGCGGCCTTTAGCACGCCAAGCACCACTGCCCCTCCTGCCATGTCATACTTCATCTTCTCCATCCCTTCGCTGGGCTTTATCGAAATACCCCCGCTGTCAAAGGTAATGGATTTTCCGATAAGGGCGACTGGTGCCCCCTTACCTCCGTTGTATTTCACCACAATGAATTTAGGGGGTTCCATGGAGCCCCTTGCCACAGAGAGGTAGGCTCCCATTCCCAGGCGCTCTGCGTCTCTCTTTTCGAAGACCTTTACCGCGACCCTGCCACCCGCAAGAGACCTGGCTGTCTTCGCGAGCATGGTGGGCGTCATGTCGTTTGAAGGAGCATTAATGAGGTCCCGTGCAAAATTTACCGCAGAAGACGAGGCGACTGTCCAGCGCAAAGACTCTTTAAGCGACGGCCCAGGTTTTCCTATGAGCGTGAACTTCTCTACCCCTTTTGTGGTATCGTCTTCCTTTTTATACTTCTTGAATTGATAAAGGGAGAGGAGCCCACCTTCGACAAAAGGCATGGGTGAGTGTTTGACAGAGGGAATGTGTTTTGGAGAAAATGCAACCTCTTTCAGCCCGAGCCCATGGAGATATGAAAGGGCCTTTCCCCCTGCCTGTCTCAGCTTTTCAGCACTCACTTCTTCCCTCTTCCCCAGACCAATGAGCAGAATTCTGCGTGGTCCTATTCTGTTCATTGTATGAATGAGGCTGGTTTGAGTATGTTTCCCCAGAAACTCCCGGGAGGATATGACCTTGCTGAGAAGACCGTTCAAAGCGGACTCGATCTCACGATACGCGGTGACCCCTTCTCCCTCATGCAAGGGTAAAATAAGGGCATCGCACATGCACTCTTTTTCCTTCAGGTCCCTTATGATAATTTTCATAGTGACGTAATGCCTGATTTACCACTGCAAGAACAAATATGCATATTTTTTTATTTTATCATAAATAGATTTTATTATCTTCTGTGGTTGACTAACATTTACGGTTTGTGGTAATTTTGAAAATTACGTTCTGAGGAGAAGACATGGCAACAAAGAAATCCAAGGTGACTCAAAAGAAGTCCCTGAAACCTGCGAAAAAGAAAATCACAAAAAAAGTGAAAAAAACGCCTACAAACGCCAAAGTCACAAAAAAGGTTGCCCCAAAGGTGCCTAAGGCGAAAACAAAGGGGAAAAAGACAGAGAAGAGACCTGCAGTTAGGGCGGTGAAAAAGATACTTGCCTCCAAGAACAAGAAAATCTCTCCAAGCAAGAAACTCACGCCAAGGGAAAAACTGCTTCAAAACGTAAAGCAGACCCTCATGATGCAACGCAACATCCTGCTCAACGAGGCAGAAGAAGCGCTCAATCTGTTGCCTGGCCAGACCATCTTCCCTGATATGGGTGATCAGGCAAGCGCGGAGATTGACCGGAGCTTCATGCTGCGCCTGAGGGGAAGAGAGCAGAGACTGCTCAAAAAGATAGAGGCGGCCATTGACAAGATCGACAATGGAACGTTCGGTATCTGCGAGGCGTGTGGAGAAGAGATAAACATCAAGAGGCTTGAGGCGCGGCCTGTGACCAATATGTGCATCTTCTGCAAGACCGAGCAGGAGGAAGAGGAAAAACTGAGGGGAGCCTAACCCTTCCCTATCCCGCTACCCTTAACCCATACTTATCTCTCAGTGCATCTCCCAGCATATTGAAGCAGAGGGAGGTCACTGCAATGGCAAGCCCCGGAAAGATCACCATCCAAGGCGCTGAGACGATGAATACCCTGTACGCACTCACCATGGAACCCCAGGTCGGCATAGGGGGCTGGGCGCCCAGCCCGAGAAAGCTCAATGACGCCTCGGTGAGGATATACCCTCCAAGCCGCAATCCCATCATCACCACCACGAGGGGAAGACATTGGGGAAGGAGATGTACCAGGAGTATTCTTCTGTGGCTGCAACCCATTGCCTGTGCCGCCTCGATAAAGGGCGCCTCCCTGCACGATAACACATGCCCCCTAATGAGCCTGGCAAAGGAAGCCCATCCCACCGAAGCAATAGCGATCATGACTGTATAGATGCCGGGAGGAAGGATCACCGATATGCCGATGGCGAGAAGGAGGGAAGGAAAGGCGAGGATAAGATCTACGGCGAGCATTATCGAGGTATCAATCTTTCCCCCAATATAGCCCGAGATTAAGCCTACAATAAGGCCGATACCCATGGATAAGGCAGCCGCCATTATGGCCACAGAAACGGAGATCCTCCCGCCGTAAAGGACCCTGGAAAGAATATCCCTTCCCTTGTTGTCCGTTCCTAAGGGATGACGCAGACTGGGAGATTGTCTCAGCTCATCAAGGTTTATCTCTTCAGGATTAAAGGGTGATATGAGAGGCGCCAGGATCGACGAAAGGATTATCACAATGAGTGCAGAAAGAATAATCTTAATCATTTTCCTCGTAGAGCCTCACCCTGGGATCGAGATAATGGTAGAGAATGTCCACACAAAGATTAATCAGGACATACACAACTGTACCCACTATAATGCATCCCATGATTACGGGATAATCCCGTTTTATTATCCCTTCCATGGCAAACCTTCCGATACCGTCCCATCCGAATATGGTCTCCGTAAGCACTGCGCCGTTCAGGTAACTCCCGAAATCCAGTCCCACAACCGTCACGAGAGGGATAAGGGCATTCTTGAAGATATGGACACCCTTGACCTTGTATTCCTTAATCCCCATTGCCCTCGCCGTCCTCACATACGGCATGCCCAGCAAATCCATGAGGGTAGTTCTCGAAACCCTGGTCAGTGTGGCAAGGGCGGGAAGGGAAAGGGTAATCGCTGGCATGATGAGGAATCTCCAGTCCCCCATACCTGACGGAGGAAATAGTCTGAGTTTCAGACTGAGAAAGAGCATAATCAGGAGTCCTGACCAAAAAACCGGAAGACTCAACCCTATTACTGACAGAGAAGAGATGCCCTTGTCAACAGCCGTTCCCCTTCTCACTGCGGATAGAAAGCCGAGGCTTATACCGGCAGGCACCGCGATAAGCATCGCACCCAATGCGAGGAGCAATGTATTGGGGAATTTGTCTAACAGGTCATCCAGAACTTTCCTGTTCGTGTAATACGAACGGCCGAACTCCCCCTTCAGAAGCAATTTAACGTAACCGAAATACTGAACAAAGAAGCTCCTGTCTGTCTGCAATTCCCGTCGTATGCTCTCTATCACCTCAGGGCTTGCCCTTTCTCCCACAAGGCTGAACACGGGATCACCAGGAAGCGCCTTTGTGAGGGAGAAGGTAAGAATGGTGATACCTAACAGGAGAGGTATCAGGAGAAAAAATCTTTTGATGATGTAAAACTTAATGGTTTCCTCCTGTAATGAGAGTTCTTAAAGGATACCCCTGGATTCTAAACAAATACCATCCTTAAAATCCACTTGTATTGATTGATTCACAGTCCTTGCATACAATATATTATTGAGTGAAAAGGAGTGGAACAGAGCGCATGAAGGCTGTTCTCATCAGGCAATTTGGTCCGCCTGGGGTAATGAAGATCGAAGAGGTTGAGAAGCCTGTCATATCCAGAGACCGGCTACTCGTTCGCATTTTCTATTCCAGCGTGAATCCGGTGGACTGGAAGATAAGGAATGGTTCATTAAGACTTATCAGCGGTTCAAGATTTCCCATGATGCTCGGCTTTGACATTGCGGGAGAGGTGGTCGATACCGGGTCCGCTGTGACGAGATTTAAGAAGGGCGACAGGGTTTTTGGCATGCTTGACTTCAGGCATCGTGGGGCCTATGCCGAATATGCCTGTGCCAATGAGGCTGGCCTTGCCCTCATCCCTGAAACCCTGGATTTCAAAGAAGCTGCTGCCATTCCCCTCGCTGCACTGACTGCATATCAGGCGTTGCACTATAAAGGCAGGATAAAAAACGGCAAAACTGTTCTTATCAATGGTGCTTCAGGAGGCGTCGGTTCATTCGCAGTCCAGATCGCGAAGGCTTCCGGCGCTGCGGTTACCGCCATATGCGGCACCCACACTACTGAACTTGTGAAAAAACTTGGAGCAGATAGTGTAATAGATTATACAAAGCACGATTTCAGACAATTCTCTGATACGTACGATATTATTTTTGATGTAGTGGCTAAACATTCTTTCTTTGAGGTGAGCAAGAATCTGAGGGGTGGCGGTTACTATGTCACCACACTCCCGAACAAACCGGCCGATATCCTGAGTTTTGTCCTCACTTTCCCTTTATCATTTTTGGGGCTCTCCAAGCGGTCAACCTTTATTAGTGTCCGGCCAAATGGCGATGATTTGCATTCACTGAGCCTTTTGGTTAAAGAAGGGAAGATAATGCCCCTCATTGACCGTGAGTACACTCTTGAGGAGATCAATCAGGCCCATGCCTATAGCGAGAAAGGTCATGCCCGGGGTAAAATCCTGATCCGGGTCTCTTGAAAAATACCTCGGCTTGATTACATACTTTCTCAATGCACTCAAAAGGCTTGCCCAAAAAGCAATCATTAAAGGAGCTGTCCAGAAGATAACAGAATTATCCCCATTCATCAGTCTTTTGAAGAGAAGGAAATTGAACACTCTTGTGGAAATTGGAACGGCAAGAGGAGGTACGTTATATGCCTGGTGCAAAATAGCTGAACCTGATGCGCAGATCGTCAGTATCGATATGCCAGGGGACCCCTTCGGAGGTGGCTATTCGGCACGGGATATTCGGAAGTTTAAAACGTACAAAAAAGAGAATCAGAAGATGTATTTCATGAGAAAGGATTCACACAGAAACGCTACGAAGAATGAGTTGATAAGGATACTCAATGGCCGCAAGATAGATTTTCTGTTCATTGATGGAGATCACCGGTACTCAGGGGTAAAGAAAGACTGGGAATTGTATTCTCCCCTGGTGAAACAGAATGGACTCATAGTGTTGCATGATATCCTTGCTCATCCAAAGGTTCCTCAATGCAAAGTTGATAGACTATGGAAGGAACTTAAACTTCATTATACCCACAGGGAATTCCTCGACAGAAGGGATGATCGCGGCTGGGGACAGTGGGGCGGCATAGGAGTACTCTACTATGTCCAGCACTAGGGTCTCATTCACCAGCGGATAACATTACTTGGTGAGTATCTTCATTATCTCCCTGTATCTTTCGACTGTCTTCGAAACTATATCAGGAGGAAGTACCGGCCCTGGCGAAGTCTTGTCCCAGTCCAGGGTGAGGAGATAGTCACGCACGATCTGTTTGTCATAACTGTCCTGGCCCTTTCCCGGCTTATACCCCTTGGCAGACCAGAACCTTGAGGAGTCCGGGGTGAGTACCTCGTCAATGAGCATGAGTTCGTTGTGGTGCATACCGAACTCGAATTTCGTATCGGCGATGATGATGCCTTTCTTCTCGGCAATATCCCTTGCCTTTGAATATATCCTTAAGCTCGTCTGCTTCAGCTTTTCTGCACTCTCCTTGCCCACAATCTTCTCTGTCTCCTCAAAGGATATGTTGATGTCATGCCCCTCTTCAGCCTTTGTGGAGGGGGTAAAGATGGGCTGGTCGAGCCTTGACGATTCCACAAGTCCATGGGGTATTCTGATTCCGCAGATGGTGCCTTTTTCCTGATATTCCTTCCATCCGCTCCCTGACAGATAGCCTCTCACTATGCATTCCACAGCCATAGGCCTTGCCTTCTTTACCAGCATGCTCCTGCCCTCGATCATGTCCCTGTATTTCCTGAGTTCCGGAGGAAACTCATCCACGTCAGTCGCCACAAGATGGTTCCTCACTATATCCTCCGTCTGTCTAAACCAGAAAATTGATATCTGGGTCAGCACCTTGCCCTTTCCCGGAATGCCGTTGGGAAGAACCACGTCAAAGGCGGAAATCCTGTCGGACGCAATAAGGAGGAGGTGCTCACCCAGGTCATAAATGTCCCTCACTTTTCCCCGCTTTGGCATGCCGATATCCGGCATTTCCGTCTTTAATACAACCGCTTCCGCACCCATTTATTCCCTCCCATTGAATCAAAATTACCCATGATTTTGTGATATAATACTGTATGGCATTGCTTGAAATCAAAACATATCCGGAGAAGGTGCTGAAGCAAAAGGCCTCTCTTGTTGAGAAGATTGACGGGAAGCTCCAGCGCCTTATTGATGATATGGTGGAGACCATGTATGCTGCTCCGGGCATAGGGCTCGCCGCCCCCCAGGTGGGTATTTCCAAACAGTTAATGGTGATTGATGTGAGTCTCCGGGAAGAAGAAAAAAGGCCCCTGATTGTCCTTATAAACCCTGAGATAAAGCACGTTGAGGGAGAGATGGAAAGCGAAGAGGGATGTCTGAGTCTTCCCGGATATGTAACCCAGGTGAAGCGCTCAGAGAGGATAGAGGTGTGCGGTCTGGACAGGACAGGTAAGCCTGTGAAGATTGAGGGTGAGGGTCTTCTCTCCAGGGCCTTGCAGCACGAGATCGACCACCTCAACGGCACATTGCTCATCGACCGGATAAGCAGAATAAAAAGGGAGTTTTTCAAGAAGAAGTTCAATAAGGCATTGTCAAAGGTTTAACCGAAAAGATGCAGAGTAACGTCACACTTATGCTGGCCAAACCGTTTCAGAACTTTTATAATCGACAAAATATTTATATGGCACATCTTCATCTATTTAATACCATGGACATTTCCGGATCTTTCATAAGGCTCTTTTTTGAAAGGTGCCGTATAAAAGTTTTTCGCCGGCCTGCCCAGCATTCGTTTTACAGGAGCTGATTTGTCGATCATATTTTTTGGCACACCCGAATTCGCCCTTCCCTCTTTCTGGTCTTTGATCAATTCGGGGGAAGAGATCAGCCTCGTGGTAACCCAGACCGATAAGCTCAAAGGAAGGGGACATAAACTCTCCCCTCCACCGGTGAAGACCGCTGCATTAGAGGCAGGGATAAGAGTCGCTCAGCCTGGCACATTGAGAGATGACAAATTCATTGAGGCATTGCGGTTCCTCAAGCCTGAATTTATTGTGGTAATCGCCTATGGTAAGATACTCCCGGACGCAATCCTCGAAACGCCCGAACATGGTTGCTTAAATGTGCACGCATCCCTTCTGCCGAACTACAGAGGTGCTGCGCCTATCGCATGGGCGATACTCCGTGGCGATGAAAGAACAGGGATTACCACCATGCTCATGGATGAAGGGTTGGACACAGGCCCTATCCTTTTACAACAGGAAACGGATATCTCCCGCGATGATACTGCGGGAAGCCTGAGCGTAAAACTGGCCCGCTTGGGTGCTTCCTTATTAATTGAAACGCTCAAAGGAATCCGTGATGGTTCTGTAAAACCGAGGGTCCAGTCCGGTGAGGCAAGTTATGCGCCACCTCTGAGAAAGGAGGATGGATTGATCGACTGGTCAAGGAGCGCTGTGGAAATCAGCAATTTTGTGAGGGGCATGCAGCCTTGGCCTTCCGCATACTGTACGCTCGAAGGTGCAAGGGTCACTATCCTGAAGGCAGAGCCCCTGGAGGGGTCCGGCTTGTCAGGGACCGTCATAAGGAGCAGTAAGGGTGAGTTGGTTATAGGCACGGGCAAAGGTCGTATTTCCCTATTGGAACTCCAGCCCTCCGGTAAGAGACCCATGCCTGCATCAGCCTTTCTCCTGGGGAGAAAACTCATGGAAGGAATGGTGTTGAAATGATGCGTCTGATGAGAGGCCTGACCCTTAAAGTTCTTTTCCCACTTTTTATGCTCCTGGGGTCCTTTTCTGCTGAGAAAAAAGAGCGGCTCCAGGGTCTCATAATCTCCCTGAATAACAAACTTCTAGGCATGGAAAGGCCAAGGGCAAAACGGATACTCCTCCTCCTGCCCCACTGTCTCCAGATAAACGAGTGTGATATACGCCTTACCTATAACATTTATAACTGCAAACGCTGCGGAAAGTGTGAAATCAAGGACCTGATTCAGATCGCTGATGACAATAATCTGACGCTCTTTATTGCCACAGGAGGAAACCTTGCGAGGAAGATAGTCAAGGATGTCCTTCCTGAGGCCATTGTTGCGGTTGCGTGTGAAAGGGACCTGAGCAGCGGCATCGCTGATTCCTATCCTCTTCCGGTTCTGGGGATTCCCAACGAGCGGCCCTTCGGTCCCTGCGTAAATACAAGGGTGAATCTGGAGAAGGTCAAAGGCGCCATAGAGTTTTTCTGCAAGAAGTAGTCATCGGGAAAGCAATGCCAGTCATAAAATCCATGCCCACCACCAGAGCACTGGCCCTCGCAGCTCTCCGCAAGATATGCGAACAAGGCAAGAAACCCAAAGGGATGATTGAGGAACTCTCGGGCTCTCTGGACAAGAGGGAAAGGTCCTTTCTCATGGAGTTGGTCTATGGTGTTTTGAGGTACCGGGATACCCTTGACTGGGCACTCCACGGATTTCTCAGGAAACCTTTGGGATTGAGCCAGGACACCCGGAACAATTTACGGCTTGCAGCCTACCAGATACTCTTCATGCGGGTGCAGGATTGGGCTGCGGTGAATGAAGCGGTGGAATTGGAAAAGCCCAAAGGGAGGCCGGAGGTGGTGAATGGCGTATTGAGGAGTCTTCTCCGAAAGCCAGCCACCGAAAGAATAAACCTTACCCCTATGGAAAGAAAAGGCGCCGTCCCTTATATCGCCCTCGTCACCTCTCATCCCTCATGGCTCATAAAAAGGTGGGTGAAACGGTTCGGGGAAAAAGGGGCCCGGGAACTGGCAGAGGCCAACAACAGGATCCCTCCCCTCACCCTAAGGGCAAATACCCTCCGCTCCACAAGGGAACAACTCCTGGAAAGGCTTTCCGCCATGGGCATCACTGGAGAACCCACGCCATGTTCGCCCGAAGGCATAAGGCTAACAGGCTTCCCTGTGATTAAAGAACTCTCCAGCCTGAGGGATTCTTTCATAGTCCAGGATGAGGCAGCACAGCTTATTACCTACCTCCTTGAGCCAAGACCCGGGGAAAGGATACTGGATGCGTGTGCGTCCCCGGGAGGAAAAACCACGCATATTGCTCAGATGATGGAGGACAGGGGAGAGATACTCGCCCTGGAAATTGATGAGGCAAGAATGCCACAGCTGAAGGAAAATGTGTCCAATCTCAATATGAATTCAATTACCTTACTGCATAGGGATTTTCGGG
>DATKOU010000160.1:0-3434 GCA_035524455.1 Thermodesulfovibrionales bacterium
TCAACAGCTTAACCTTTAAGACCATTGCATGCCACTGGCCCGTGTTAGGGAAGCCTCAGGCCGGCATGCCAAGAATGAGGCCTTAGGCAGGTGCTGACCCTATTATTGGTGCGCCGGGAGAGTTAACAATAGGGCTACGCTCTTTCAGGTGCGGGCCAGCCTGGGGCCTGCTGACCCCGCATGGCTCAGCGCCATGCGGACCAGCTGCCTGATAATCAGAATATGGCGAGTATTATCAAGGGCAGGGGAATTGCGGCAATTCTACGGTAGTCTTAGAAAATGAAAAGGGGCTACGAGTGTAGCCCCTTGAATTCGTTGGCGTCCCCAGCGGGATTCGAACCCGCGTTACCGCCTTGAAAGGGCGATGTCCTAGGCCGGGCTAGACGATAGGGACATGTAAGAAAAGTGATCAGCAAAGACGGAAAGAAAACCTCTACCTATTACCTGTCACTCTCCACTTTTCACTGAACACTCAATCAATGAGCCGCGATGGATTCGAACCATCGACCCACGCCTTAAAAGGGCGTTGCTCTGCCAACTGAGCTAGCGGCCCTCTGAATCATTTAGGATACACGCAAGGGGAATTTATTGTCAATCTCGCCACTTGCGGGTGAGCCGTGAAATAGTCAGGTGGTTGAGTAGGCGGGTAATAGCTGACTATTTCACGATTTAGTGGCTCAACTGCTTAGCGGGTTTCACCAAGAAGCTGAGTTGCATTTGCCTTCTTCTAAAAAATATAATATGGCAATGCTCGCAAAGATACGAAGTGCCAGTGTGGTGGGCATCGATGCCCACCCTGTGGAGGTTGAGGTCGATATCACTTCCAGGGGTCTGCCCCACTTCTCCATGGTGGGTCTGCCCGATGTTGCGGTAAAGGAGAGCCGTGACAGGGTGAGGCCGGCGCTTAAGAATATCGGGTTTAATTTTCCGCTGAAACAGATCACAGTGAATCTCGCCCCTGCGGACCTGAAGAAAGAGGGATCTTCCTTTGACCTTCCCATTGCCATAGGGATCATCGCTGCGGAGGGGGCGATTGAATCAGGGCTCATGGATGGATATCTCTTTACCGGTGAACTTTCCCTTGATGGAAGGATCAAGCCTGTGAGGGGTGCGCTTTCCATGGCGATCCTCGCAAAGGAGACGGGACTGAAGGGATTAATCCTCCCCAGGGAAAATGCCCCTGAGGCTGCGGTGGTGAAGGGGGTGAATGTCTTTGGCCTGGAGAGCCTTCCCGGGGTAATGGAATTCCTGACCAGAGAAGGGGAAAAGGTCCCCCTAAACATAGACCCCGAGAAGGCCCTTGAGGAGAATTCCCTCTATGAAGAGGACTTCTCCGAGGTAAAAGGCCAGGAACATGCGAAGAGGGCACTGGAGGTTGCGGCAGCAGGGGGGCATAATGTGCTGACCATCGGCCCGCCCGGTTCAGGAAAGACCATGCTCTCAAAAAGGCTCCCCACCATACTCCCCGGCATGACCTTTGAAGAGGCTTTGGAAAGCACAAGGATTCATAGTGTTGCGGGACTTTTAAGGGAGGGGCAGGCATTGCTCGCAATGCGGCCCTTCAGATCGCCGCACCACACCATCTCTGATGTTGCCCTGATCGGGGGTGGTCAGATCCCGAAGCCGGGCGAGGTGAGCCTCGCACACAACGGCGTCCTGTTTCTGGACGAACTCCCCGAGTTCAAGAGGAACGCCCTGGAAGTTCTGAGGCAGCCGCTGGAAAACGGAGAGGTGACGGTGTCCAGGGCAGTGGCTTCGGTGACCTATCCCGCGTCCTTTATGCTCGTGGCTGCCATGAACCCCTGTCCCTGCGGATACCTGAGCGATCCCAAGCACCAGTGCACCTGCAGCCCCGGGCAGATCCACCGTTACCGGAGAAGGGTTTCGGGTCCGTTGATGGACAGGATCGATATTCACATTGAGGTGCCCGCAGTTCCTTATAAGGAGCTGTCCACTGAAATTTCAGGAGAGAGGTCCGAAATTATAAGGGAAAGGGTCGTCCGAGCACGGATGCTCCAGCTCGAACGGTTCAGGGGTGATAAGATCTATTGTAATGGCCAGATGAAAACGCGGCATATCAGGAAATACTGCAAACTCAAGGATGATGCGCAAGGCCTCCTTGAGACAGCGATGCAGAAGCTTGGGCTATCGGCAAGGGCATATGCGCGGATTCTGAAGCTGTCACGCACCATAGCAGATTTGGAAGCAGAAGAAGATATCCATTCGCATCATATCGCCGAGGCGATCCAGTACAGGACGCTAGACAGAGGAATGTTCTAATCACTGGTGCTCTGCCTTTGGTTTGCGTAGTTATTATTAAGCTTCGGAACCCCATGCCATATTGTTCTTGGGAGTTCTTATTTTTCAAAATTGGACTTTTTTGTAAAATACCTTTTTTGCCGCTTCAGCTGCAGAGATGTAGATCGCCACAATTATTCCCATGAGAACAAGAAAAGAGAGTGGCAATGGGGTAAATCCAAAGAGCCTTCCTCCAATTGGAATGAAAGGCAAAATCAGCGCAACGCTGACGATCAGCAGTGTTGCGCTGAACAGAGATTTCCCCGGGTCTGCTTTTGAAAAAAGGGCCCCTTGTGCGGACGACGAGCACAACCAGCGATGCTGAGACGACAGACTCCGCAAACCAGCCGGTCCTGAATTCCTCCGGAGAGGCGTGGAGAATAAATAACAATACGCCAAAGGTGAGATAGTCAAACAGAGAACTTAAGAGACCGAAGGTCATCATAAAGTTCCGTATAAATCTCATGTTCCACCGTCGGGGGCTCTCAACCAACTCTTTATCCACATTGTCTGTGGCAATAGCCATCTCCGGAAAATCTGTCAGTAAATTGGTGAGCAGAATTTGCTTGGGCAGGAGAGGAAGAAACGTGAGAAAAAGAGATGCCCCTGCCATACTGAACATGTTGCCGAAATTGGCGCTTGTCGCCATGAATACATACTTGAGGGTGTTGGCAAAAGTCGTCCTCCCTTCCCGCACTCCCTGCGCAAGAACTCCAAGGTCTTTTTCGAGCAGTACAATATCGGCCGCATCCTTGGCAACATCAACGGCGCTGTCCACAGATATGCCGACATCAGCAGTATGGAGGGCCGAGGCGTCGTTGATGCCGTCTCCCATATAGCCCACGACGTTTTTTGCCTTTTTCAGGGCAAGGATGATCCGTTCTTTCTGGTTAGGTTCGACCTCTGAGAAAACATCCACTTCATTCACCTTTTTAAGCAGCGCTTCATCGCTCATCAGCCGGAGATCCGGTCCCGTGAGGATTTCTGAGTCCAATAGCCCAACCTGTTGTCCGACATGGGCGGCAACCAGACGATTATCGCCGGTGATGATCTTCAGTGAAACGCCAAGGCGATGGAGATCTGCAATAGTCTCGGCGATGCCTGATTTGACCGGATCAAACAGTACAAGGAATCCT
>DATKOU010000161.1:0-11115 GCA_035524455.1 Thermodesulfovibrionales bacterium
TGCCCACAAAGACGGCACTGGAGGGCGAGGTAATCCACATAGATCACTTCGGCAATGCAATCACGAACATCAAGGTGTCGGACCTGAAACTCCTCCGCAGCGCCAGTGAGAAAGGGGTGCTGAGAATCGTGGCAAAGGGGAAACAGATTCCCTTCAAGCAATACTACAGTGAGGCGGAAGATAAAGGTCTTTATGCCCTCATCAACAGCATGAATTACCTTGAGCTCTTCATCTACCGGGGGGATGCATCTTCAGAATTCAATATCAAGGTGGGTGACACCCTGGGAGTGATGCTTGTGGGATAGGGATAAGGTCTGAGGAAATGCACAATCCTTGGTTGCCGTTACGGGTGTTCATTTCGTTGACTCAACCTCGACGATTATTGTAAAATAAGTGAAACAATGGAGGGTTAAGATGCCGATATATGAGTATACCTGTATAAAGTGTAACAAGGACTTCTCTGCTTTGCAAAGAGTAGGTTGCACGGAAAAAGACACTCAATGTCCGGAGTGTGGTTCTCATAATGTGAAGAAAAAAGTTTCCGCATTTTGCTGTTCCCCTGGAGGTACGTCATCTCCATCCTCTTCAGCCCCCCGCTTTACCGGAGGCGGTTGAGGCGTCTCCTCCTGCTGAACCGTTGGTTCAGGGAATCATACGTAAATACCTAAATAAGAAAAAATCTTGACATTTCCCCCCCTATAACAATACAATTGGCTGTGGAGCATGCAAGGGACGTTGTCCCTTGACTATATCGTGTTAGAGGGGTGGCATCCCCCAGAGGGAAGGGAATATGGCACGCAGACTTCTCCTTGCTGATGACAGTATCACAATCCAGAAGGTGGTTGAACTTGTTCTCGCTGAAGAGGGATATGATATCAAGACCACGGGTAACGGCGAGGATGCACTCTCTGCCCTTTCTTCCTTTAAACCCGATGTCGTCCTCGCTGACATTGATATGCCCAAGATGAACGGATACCAGCTGTGCGAGAAAATAAAAACGAATCCCGCAACGAGGAATATCCCTGTTATCCTCCTGGCAGGTGCCTTTGAACCTCTGGACGACGAACTGGCGAGGAACGTGCGTGCAGAAGATTTTATTGTGAAGCCCTTTGAATCCCAGGAACTGATTGACAAAATCCATGCGGTCCTTTCCGGGGAAACGGCAGTAAAGGGCATTGCAGAGGAGGAAGTGGCTGTTTCGGAAGTTATGGAGGGAATAGAGCCAGAGGAGGATCTCTGGACAATGGAAGAGGTTGTCTCAGAGCCCCTCGCTACAGAGGCACTTAAGGAAGAGACTCCTGTCGAGGAAGTGAGCATAGAGGAGGCCTTTGGGTTTGCGGAGGAGGCTGAGGTGGGGGCTGAAAAAGAGTTTCTTCAAAAGCCTGCTCCAGCACGGTCTCCGGAGAGGGTGGAGGTCGCGCCCCCCCGGGTCGAGTATCTGTCCAAGGAAGAGGTCGCCAATATCGTCAGAAGGGAGGTTGCTGAGAAGGTCTCTTCAATGCTCTCTGTTGATATGAAGGATATAGTACTTTCATCCCTTATCCCCTCATTAAAGGATTCCGCAGAGAAAGTCTTGTGGGAGGTTGCTCCGGACCTTGCAGAAAAGTTGCTTAAGGAGATGCTCCAGGGCGCCCTTGCGTCCCTCACCAAGGAAGTGGAAAAAGTGATCTGGGAAACCGTTCCCGACCTCGCAGAGAGCATGATTGCCAAGGAGATAGAGAAGATCAAATCCGGCATTTAGCACGGTCTTTCTCCTCCAACATTGCTGAGTGATTCTTTCCCCTCGTATGACAACTTTAGAAAAGCATTACAGCCCCCAAGGACTAGAAGAAAAGTGGTATGCCCTTTGGCTTGAAAGGGGATATTTCAGTCCCAGCCCTGAAGGAAGTGCCCCGTATTCCATAGTAATCCCCCCCCCGAATGTGACAGGCTCATTGCATATGGGCCATGCCCTGAATGCCACATTACAGGACGTGCTTGTCAGATGGAAGAGGATGCTGGGGTACAAGGCCCTCTGGATACCCGGGACCGACCATGCAGGGATTGCCACGCAGAATGTTGTGGAAAGGGAAATCGCCCGCGAGGGGAGTGACCGTCATGCGCTGGGACGGGAAGTATTTATTGAAAGGGTATGGAAATGGAAGGCTGAATATGGCGGCAGGATAAGCCATCAGCTGAAAAGGCTTGGAGCGTCGTGTGACTGGTCAAGGGAGAGGTTCACCCTTGATGAAGGTCTTTCCAGGGCAGTGAGAGAGGTTTTTGTGAGTCTGTATGAGGAAGGGCTCATTTACAGAGACAACAGGCTCATCAACTGGTGTCCCAGGTGCCATACCGCGCTTTCGGACCTTGAGGTTGAGCATGAAGAGATTGAGGGTACCCTCACCTTTATCCGTTATCCGCTCTTTGGCGGGAAAGGGAATGTGGTAGTTGCGACGACGAGGCCGGAGACGATGCTTGGGGATACTGCCGTTGCAGTAAATCCGGACGACGAGCGATATCAAGGGGTCATAGGGAAAAATGTTACGCTGCCCTTGACCGACAGAAAGATACCCATAATCGTTGACGCAGCCGTGGACCCGGCATTCGGAACAGGTGCAGTGAAGGTTACGCCCTCCCATGATTTTAATGATGAGGCCATGGCTAAACGCCAGAAGCCGGCACTGCCTTTTGTTACCGTAATTGGCGATGAGGGAAGGATGATGCCGGAGGCGGGGAAGAGATACGCGGGCTTGGACCGATACGAATGCAGGAAGAAGGTCGTGGAAGACCTTAAGGCGTCGGACCTTATAGAAAAAGAAGAGCGGTACAGACACTCGGTAGGCCACTGTTACCGCTGCAAGACGATCATAGAACCGTTACCCACGCTGCAGTGGTACGTGAACACGCAATCTCTTGCGAAAGAAGCCATGGACGTAGTGAGGAGAGGAAAGATACGGATAATTCCCTCATCCTGGGAAAATACCTATTTTGCCTGGATGGAGAATATCAAGGACTGGTGTATATCCAGGCAGATATGGTGGGGACACAGGATCCCTGTATGGTACTGTGATGAATGCGGTGAAGTGATTGTTTCCAGGGAAACTCCTAAGGGATGCAGAGCATGCAAGGGTGCCGCTCTCAGGCAGGATGAGGATGTGCTGGATACATGGTTCTCTTCCGCACTCTGGCCCTTCTCTACCCTCGGCTGGCCTGACAAGACCCAGGACCTCACTACCTTTTACCCCACCAGTGTGCTCGTCACCGCCTTTGATATCCTCTTCTTCTGGGTTGCGAGGATGATCATGATGGGGCTGAAATTTATGGGTGAGGGGCCATTCAGGGAGGTTTACATTCATGCTATTGTGAGGGATCCACAAGGAGAGAAAATGTCTAAATCAAAGGGGAATGTCATTGATCCCCTCATTATGGTCGATAAATTCGGCACAGATGCTTTCCGGTTTACCCTAGCAGCTTTCGCAGCCCAGGGAAGGGACATCCGGTTCTCCGAGGAGCGGGTCGAGGGATACCGCCATTTTGTGAACAAGCTATGGAATGCGGCACGTTTTATCACCATGAACCTCAAAGACATGGATGCCCGGGACCTGCAGATTATCAAGGGGCAGGGGGGTCCTTTGCTTACCTCGGAGAGTGTCTCTCTGGATCTTCCCGGCAGATGGATCCTAAGCAGGCTTTCCGTGGCTGTTCAAGAGATCAACGACTCGCTTAAGGAATACCGGTTTAATGATGCGTCAAGCGCTATTTACCAGTTCATATGGCATGAATTCTGTGACTGGTATATAGAGATGTCAAAGCATGCACTCTACGAGGGGGGAAGAGATAAACCTTCTACCATCGCCTGCCTTGTCTCTGTTCTTGACCACGCGCTGCGGCTTCTCCACCCGTTTATGCCCTTTGTAACCGAGGAGATATGGCAGACCCTAAGGACCTACCTTCCTGAAGGAGCTGAAAGTATCGTGATTTCTCCCTATCCCGAATCCCTGCCTCGAGACCTCCGGGCTGAAGAGGAGATGTCTCTTGTTATGGAAGCAATCACAGGCATTAGAAATATCAGGGGGGAATTGAATATCTCCCCTGCTACAGAAGTGAAGGCCCTGTTTAAGACCTTCAGGGACGAAGTGGGGGGAATACTTGAGAGAAACCTGCACCTTATCCAGAAGCTCACAAAGGCGAACGAGATAACCATAGGAAAGGATATAGACAAACCAAAGGGAAGTGCAACCGGAGTGAGGGCCTCCTTTGAGGTCTATGTTCCTCTGGAAGGAGTATTGAATATAGAGGAAGAGGTCGGAAGGATGATGAAAGAGAAAACAAAGGTTGTTGAGTCACTGAGTTTCCTAGACAAAAAACTGACAAGCGAAGACTTCATAAAACGGGCTCCGAAAGAGGTAGTGGAAAAGGAAAGGGCGAGGTATCAGGAACTCGTCCTTAAAGACGAGAGGATCGAGGGAACCATTCAACGCTTAAAGGAAATGGGGGGAAAACATGATTGAGTCCAAGGCAAAAGAGATTGAGGGTGAGGATCTGGAGTTTATAGAGGCGGAATTTGTAAACATCAAACAGAGCAGTATCAGGTCGGTCGAAGGGGGCCACGTGGAGTTGCAGCAGGTGGGCGCACTGAGCATTGATGGGGAGCGCGTTGAAGTGACACAGAGTGCGTCTGCCATCACCCATGGAGGTGATGTGGATATTAACCAGAGTGTAAGCTTCATCACAGCGGGAAACACCACCAGCCTCAACTATTCCTTCTCTTCGTTTTCGCTTGCGAGGGATTTCGCTACGGTGAACCGGAGCGCAATAGGCTTGATCGGCGCCCGTGAGGTGCATGCAGAGCACACCTCGGCAATCATGCTCATCGCCAATAAGGTGGAAGGGGAGGTTACCACTATCCTTGACTGGCGATCGGCCCTTGCCCTGGGCGCGGTGGTGGGGGGAGCACTGGGTTTTCTCTCTCTGTTCAGAAAGAGGTAGCGAGCGCTGATGCACATTCCTTTTAGTGTGACGAATATTCTCCGCCTTGCCCTGGAAGAAGACCTGGGAAACGGCGACCTCACTACGACACTCCTTATCCCTGAGGAGCAGGAATCTCGGGCACTGCTGATCGCAAAGGGTAGTTTTATTGTTGCCGGGATGCCATTTGTGAGAGAGGTGTTTACTCTAGGCAGCCCGAATGTGGGGTTCAAGATTTTCTGTGATGAAGGGGATAAGGTAAAAAGAGGTGAAATTATCGCCGAGCTTAATGGGAACACAAGGACTCTTCTCTCATACGAGAGGGTGGCCCTTAATATACTCCAGTGCCTTTCAGGAATCGCAACCCTCACCAATGCGTTTGTCAATGAGGTGAAGGGAACGGGTGCGATGATTGTAGATACGAGAAAAACGGCTCCCGGCCTGAGGTTTATGGAAAAATACGCTGTCAGGGTAGGGGGTGGCGGCAATCACCGTTTCGGTCTTTACGACGGGATACTGATAAAAGATAATCACATAGAAGCTGCGGGCAGTATCACCAGCGCTGTACGCGATGCCCGCAAGGCCCACCATCTCCTGAGGATTGAGGTGGAGGTAGAGAATCTTAATGATCTTATGGAAGCCCTGGCTGCCGGTGCTGATGTGGTGATGCTGGATAACATGTCTCTTACGGATATGAAAGAGGCGGTGAAGCGCGCGCAGGGCAAGGTGATTATTGAGGCGTCCGGAAATATCACAATAGACAAAGTCAGGGCAGTGGCGGAAACCGGGGTTGATCTCATATCCATTGGCGCCATTACCCATTCTGCTCCCGCAGCTGACATCAGCATGAAGATCGTAAGGCAATAGCACACTTCACGCTTTTTAATTGACTCGTATGGGAACTCTTGAGTGCCGAAAGGCGAAGAAGCACTTACCGTGCGCTTATTCTTGAGGAGTTCTATATTCCCCAATGGCCTCTGTCTGAATGGCATCAGGATTATCAAAATATTTTGGCGAAAAATGAATAAGCACGAGGTCTTTCACCTTAGACTTGCGAGCGATCTCTCCCGTGATCTTTGCGGTGAGATGGTGCCTTTCAAATGCCCTTTCGAGATCTCCATGGAGAAAATATGCCTCACAGTAAAGGGTATCTGAATCCCTGACAAGCTCAACTACTTTGTTGAGGTTATTCTCATCAGGGGAAATATCGGTTATGTAAGAGACCTTCTGCCCTGAGGTGACCATGGCAACAGTGATAAGGTCAGACAGGGGATATTCCCTTCCATTTATGGTCAAAAGGGTGTCGGAACTCGCCTGATTACGGATCATTCTTTTTAATTCACTCAGCCATGGGCCCACCGGGAGGCCCATTGAGTGCAGTGCAGCCTTATCAATGTTGATATGGAACTCTTCTTCCAGAGCGAACCCAAGACAGGGGATCCCATGGGAGAGGACAGCTGCCTTTACGCTGAATGGAGGTTCCTGGAAGACGATGCCGCTGAAGGCTGCCACATCCCGGTCGATTCTCTTAAACCTATTTTCTGCGTAGAAACTGGAATGGCTGATTTCCCTGTCAGTAATACTGAATACCTCAAGTTTCAAGGGGTACTCTTCTATAAGATTCCACGTGTACCCCCTCAATTTCCCTTCAACACACTCTATAATGTCTTTCGGCCCGTATACCTTCAAGGGGGTCTCTCTTCGGAGCAGTGCCCGGAGAATCGTATCAAAACCCACGAAATGGTCAATGTGCATGTGGGTCACGAATACGTCGGTGATCTTCAGCAGGTCACCGGAGCTTAAACGGTCAATGTGGCCGGCGTCAAAGAGAAATGCGCGCCGCTCCCGGAGCAGCCGAACAAAAAGACAGGGATCTTCATACTGGCTGTTTACCAGTCTGTGATGAAAAGTGGGTTTCATACCGGATGACTAAGAGATTATATACTATTGTGATATAATAGTGAAATTTCAAGGCAAAAGATCAAAAGCAGAAATCATTTATTCAAAGCACGCAGTAAAGTTTTTAAGTATGATTTTTTCGAAGTACGGGAGGGTGTATGCCTGAATTGAGGAAGGACCCTATTTCCGGGGGCTGGGTCATCATCGCGGTGGAGAGGGGTAAGAGACCAACCGATTTTGCTTCTCCTCCTGTGCAGAGGAAAAAAGGGGGCTTTTGTCCTTTCTGTCCGGGCAACGAGTACACGACACCCTCCGAGATCATGGCCTTCAGGCCCTCTTCCACCCAACCGAATACTGCCGGCTGGACATTACGGGTGATGCCGAACAAGTTTCCCGCACTCCAGATCTACGGTGATCTGGGCAGGAGCGGGGAGGGGATGTTCGATAAGATGAACGGAGTGGGTGCCCATGAAGTCATTATAGAGACACCCGACCACCAGCTCTCCCTTGCATCCATGACCCTTAAGGCGCTGGAGGATGTGCTCTGGGCATATTATCTGAGACTGAGTGACCTGAAGAAGGATTCACGCTTTAAGTATGTGCTCATATTCAAGAATGAGGGTGATGCGGCAGGTGCGTCCCTTGAACACTCCCACTCCCAGCTCATCGCCTTGCCCATCGTGCCAAAACTCGTAAAGGAAGAGGTGGATTCCTCCAGACACTATTTTGAATTTAAGGAACGATGCATATTCTGCGATGTGATTAATCAGGAGATGGACGATGGGAAACGGGTGATCTACGAAAATTCCGGGTATATCGCCATTGCACCCTTCGCTCCCCGGGCGCCCTTCGAGACATGGATACTTCCCAAAAAACACGAATCGGTGTTCAACCCGCCCAATAAAAGTTTTTCAGCCCTTGCAGATACCCTGCAGAGGGTTCTCAAACAGATGGACAGGATACTGGATACCCCACCCTACAATTTTGTTATTCATACGTCGCCCTTTACTGAGGAGATAAATGAATATTATCACTGGCATATCGAATTGATGCCGAAGCTTACGAACATTGCGGGATTTGAGTGGGGGTCGGGCTTTTACATAAACCCCACGCTTCCTGAGGAGGCAGCACGCTTTATGAGGGAGGCAAAGGTATAGCATTCAGGATGCTGTATAAGGATTGAACATCAGGCGCAAGGACAAGAAGTTCCCATGAAGATACTCATCGCGACCCCAGAGGCAACTCCCTATATAAAAACAGGAGGGCTTGCGGATGTCACCGGTGCGCTCCTTAAGGAGTACACAAAGATGGACCTTCAACCCTCCATTGTTCTCCCCCTCTACCGGCAGATACGGGAGCATTTTAAGCTTGCCGATACAGGGCACCGTGTGGCTGTCCCAATGGGAAATCGTACAGTAAGCGGGAGCATACTTTCCCATGGTCGGTCCGCATACTTCCTGGAGTGCGATGAATTCTTTGACAGGAGTGATCTCTACGGAACACCAGGAGGGGATTACCCCGACAATGCCGCAAGATTTACCTTCTTTGCGAGGGCTGCACTGGAGGCGTGCATTGCATTGAGGCTGGAACCTGATGTGATACACTGTAATGACTGGCAGACAGGCCTCATCCCTCTCTATATGAAAACGCTTTACCGCAGTAACCTCTTCAGCAGGACAGCGACTCTTATGACCATTCACAATCTCGGATATCAGGGGTTGTTCGATGTGTCCTCCCTCCCTCTCACCGGTCTCCCCGCAGAATGGTTTAATCCTGAGGGCATCGAGTTCTACGGAAAGATCAACTTTCTCAAGGCAGGACTCGTTGCTTCAGACAGCATCACCACGGTGAGCAACACCTATGCGAAAGAGATCCTTACCCCTGAATACGGGTATGGCCTGGATGGCTTCCTAAGAAAACGTGCGTCTGTAATCCACGGAATCATTAACGGGATAGACACTGATGAGTGGGACCCTTTTAAGGATACCTTTATCACTGCAAAGTATGGTGCTACTGACTTTTCCGGAAAGAAGGTGTGCAAGAACGACCTTATGAGGGAGTGCTCTCTTTCTGTTCATGGCAGGGATATCCCGCTCCTGTCGTTCATAGGAAGGCTTTCGGCGCAGAAAGGACTGGATATTCTTATTGAAGCTGCTGATGATATCATGGCTGCAGGCGTAAATGTAATTATCCTCGGTAAGGGTGATGAGGAAATCCAGGATAACATCCTGAGCCTTGCCAGGAGGCATAAGGGGAGAATGTTTGTGAAGATAGGATATGACGAGGCATTCGCCCATCGGGTGTATGCGGGGAGTGACCTTTTCGTGATGCCTTCACGATATGAGCCGTGCGGACTGGGCCAGCTCATTGCCATGAGATACGGGACGATCCCTGTGGCAAGGAGGACGGGCGGTCTTGAAGATACGATAACAGATTACAAGCCCTTAAGGGGCTCCGGTACCGGATTTCTGTTTGACGATTACAGGGCTTCATCCCTTGAGGACTGCCTTGGACGTGCCCTGTGTGCTTACATGGATAAACAGCGATGGAGGAAATTAATTTCAGGCGCAATGGCACAGGATTTCTCATGGGAGCGCTCAGCGAAAGAGTATATTACTCTTTATGCCGATGCAATACAAAGGAAAAGGGGGTAGGGATCTCATGAGTTTGCGTTCAAAACTCACGGTCTTTGCCATCGGCTTGCTCCTTGTGGTCGCAGCCTCTGTTACTGTGAGCTTTCTTATCTTTGAGCGGCTAAGCAGCAACTTTGAGATAATGAAGAGATCTGTCGAGGAGTACAATCTTCATAGAGGACTGAGGTCATCCATTGTCATGTATCTGAATATCCCCGATGGGTGGTTTATGAGCGGAGACAGGAGGTTAAGGGCGAAATATCGTGAGCGACTTGCCGAAGTGTACGAATCCTTTGGAAATCTCGATAGGTTTACCAAAGAAAGGGAGATGATCAGCGCCATAGGGAGGGATTTTGATGAGATGAAGCGTCATGCAGATGCCATCATGTCTTTTGAAAATCCTGTGGGCAATGCTGCGGTCTCCCGTGAAGTGCTCATGCTGCATAACGGGAGTGAAACACTCATAGCGGAACTCGATGCATTGTATCTCAATTCATTAAGAGAGTTATCCATTCGCATTGGCCAGGCCGAACGTGTCAAGAGCGAGATGGAATTCTATTTTACCACCCTCTTTATCGGAAGTTCCTTGACCTTTCTGCTCCTCGTCCTTTTCATGAGGAAGATGATCGCGGTTCCTTTTAATGATATCTTGACCGCAACAAGTAGAATCACCTCAGGAGAAATTGGGTATCGGATCGCTTCGAAAAGGAGCGATGAATTCGGTATCATCGCTAATAGATTTGACCAGATGGTGGACGAGCTTCAGAAGACGAGTGAAGAGAATGCTGAGCTCTATCTTTCTACGAGGGATCAATTGCAGAAGCTGAAGGCAATGCATGAACTTGCCAGGGCCATTACCTCTACCCTTGATCTCGATGCACTTTTGAAAAATATTGCAGAAGATGCCACCGAGAGTTTTCATGCAAGGGGCTGTGTAATCCGGCTCCTTGAGGATGATAAATTGATGGTAAGGGCATCCTTTGGTGTGTCGAAGGAGCTGGAGGGCATGATGACCCTTGCTGTTGGCGAGGGACTTCCCGGAAAGGTTGCCGCCGAGGGAAGGCCTATCCTTGTGGAAGATTTGTCAAAGATGCCCGCTGAGTGGAAGATACCGTATCTCGATGCACGGTCCGTGCTCAATGTGCCTTTGAAGGTAGGTGAGAGGGTTATCGGCACCTGGGCCCTCTATGACAAAATCGGGCCCAGCGGAGAAACAATTTCCTTTTCAGGGGAAGACCTAACCATGGCAGAAGGGTTTGCCTCGCTTTCCGCCGTAGCCATTGAAAAGGCAAAAACGTTTGAACAGGAGCTGAAGAGAGAGAGAGAGGCCCTGGTGGCAAAAAAGAGACTGGATGTCCTTTTTGAAAGCGTCCAGGGAGGGATAATAACTTTGGGAAAGGATTATACGATTCTCTCTGCGAACCGGTATATGGAGACGTGGATTGGAAGACCTGTGGATGAGATTGTAGGGAAAGACTGTGTTGAATTGGTCCATGAAAACAAAGGGGTATGTCCCCATTGCGTAGCGCAGCTAACCTTTGAGACAGGAGAGATTAACACGATCACCCAGATGAGCGGCCTGAACTATGCAGAACTTACCTCGTATCCCATCAAAGATGAACATGGCGGTATCGGG
>DATKOU010000162.1:0-13230 GCA_035524455.1 Thermodesulfovibrionales bacterium
TTCCTTATTCGCAAGGCACTTCCCTTCCGTAGTCTTTTATCGTTATCTCCTTGCCATTGTGTTCAGGTCAAGCGCCAAGGCAAAACGATCCCTCTACGACAGTGGAGCATGGTGCGCGAGCAGCCTGGAAGTTCTTCGGGCCCTGGAATATGTGGGAGTGAACATCGAAATCACAGGCGCAGATAACTTCCTCACACTTGATGGCCCCTGCGTATTCGTGGCCAACCATATGAGCACACTCGAAACCTTTGTCCTTCCCAGCATCATCGGACCTTTCAAGAGTCTCACCTTTGTCGTAAAGCAGGGCCTTGTGGACTATCCTGTTTTCAAATATGTAATGCGCTCACGGGATCCCATCACCGTTCGTCGGGAGAACCCCCGGGATGATTTGAGAGCTGTGCTGGAGGGAGGTGCTGAAAAACTTAAGGCAGGGTGGTCTTTAATCATTTTCCCCCAGTCAACGAGATACTCAACATTTGATCCCAAAGTATTCAACAGTATGGGGATAAAATTGGCCAAAAGGGCGAATGTTCCTGTAATCCCCATTGCGTTAAAGACCGACGCGTGGGCTGAAGGAAAGCATATTAAAGACTTTGGCAGGGTCTATCCCTCGAAAAAGGTCCACTTCGCCTTTGGGAAACCCCTATGGGTAAAGGATCGCGGTACCGAAGAACACAACGAGGTCATATCCTTCATCATCTCTAAACTGAAGGAATGGAAGGGGCTGGTGGCGGATCAGGATCTCTAATACCATTCTCTAAATGCACCCTCTATTCCCTTAGCCGGGCCTCTGAAGATTATACTTTTTCATTTTATATCCTATCTGTCTTGACGTGATACCAAGGACACGGGCTGCCTTTGCCTGAACCCCCCCGGTCTTTTCAAGAGCATCAAGAATACTCGTCTTCTCGATATCCTCAACAGCTGAGGGGAGCGCCTCTTTGAAGGTACCCGCATAGTGTGTCCTCACGGAATAATCCCTTATGTGTAACGGCAGCTCATTTGCAGCAACGACCTTCCCTCTCGCCATTACCACCATTCTCTCTATGGTATTTTCGAGTTCCCTCACATTCCCGGGCCAGTCATACTTTGTGAAGAGATCAAGAACGTCCGGGCCAATGGTAACCGATTTCTGGTTCTCCTGGTTATATTTCTTCATAAAGTATTCCGCAAGAAGAGGGATGTCCTCCTTCCTTTCGCGGAGGGAGGGGAGGAACAGGGGAACCACATTCAGACGGTAGTAGATATCCTCCCTGAACTTCCCTTCTGACACGAGCTCTTCAAGATTTCTGCTTGTAGCCGTGATGAGCCTCACATCGACCTTCACGGTCCTTTCGCCACCAACCCTCTCGAATTCCCTTTCCTGCAAAACCCTCAATATCTTGGGCTGGAGGGTGAGGGGAAGGTCACCAATCTCATCCAGGAATATGGTCCCTCCTTCTGCAAGCTCAAAACGGCCCTTCCGTGCGGTCATGGCACCGGTAAATGCCCCCTTCTCATGGCCGAAGAGCTCTGATTCCAGAAGCCCTTCAGGGATAGAGGCGCAGTTGAATTTTATGAAGGGACCCTTCGCTCTCTGACTCATAAAATGGACCGCCTTTGCAACCAGTTCCTTCCCCGTTCCGCTCTCACCCCTTAACAGCACATTGGCCTTTGAGGGAGCTACATGATGAATGGCTTCAAAGACCTCCTGCATCCTGTCTGACAGCCCGATGATGTTCTCCACCCTGTATTTCCCCTTCAGCTGTCGCGTGAGTTTTTCTTTCTCCTCAAGAAATGCCTCCCTCTCCCTCTCAACCTCTCTGTGGAGCTTTACTGATTGTGCAATAAGGGAGGCAATGATCTTCAATAACCTCAAATCCTCTTCAAAAGATATCCCTTTGGAACCAAAGAGCCGGTCAACGCTCAATACCCCTAATATTTCGTCCTTGAATTTTATGGGCACGCACAGGAAGGCGATATTCTCCTTCTTAATCATCTTCCTCGCACCCGTCTTGTTGAGGAACAGTGGTTCATCACCGATATTGGGAATTACAATGGGCGAACCAAGCTTCGCCACCCTTCCGATGATACCCTCCCCCAGCCTGTATCTGCCCTTCCTGATCTCCTCCTCCGACATACCGTGGGCAGCGATGACCGAAACCTCGTTATTACTCCGGAGCGCAACGGTCCCCCGCTTCATCTCCAGGTACTCAGAGAGGACCTTCATTACGCCCCTGATGTTCGACTTCAGATTCAGGGACACACCAAGAAGTTTGCTGATCTCATAAAGTGCGGTAATCTCCACCTGCTTATTGTAGTTACGTATCATAAGTTCAGTTTAATGAAGCAAGACAAAATTGTAAAGGGTAAAACGTTCTTGTAAGAAGCTTCCCTGAGGCCGTAATGACGCGAGCCTGCAGAAAAAAGTGTGCGCTCCTCGCTCTTGCACGTGTTCATGGAGTCCACAACAGAGTCATGTTCTGCTAAGATGTATGTATGATCGAGATCGAAACGTATAAAGGAACAGCGGTGACCGAACACCGGGTCGAAATAGTGGAGAGAAAAGGGAGGGGCCATCCTGACTTTATGTGCGACTCCATAATGGAGGCCGTATCCATAGCGTTATGCAGGGAATATACAAAGACCTTCGGCACAATTCTCCACCATAACATCGACAAGGGACTCCTCGCTGCCGGCAAGACGGTGAAAACCTTTGGCGGAGGAAGGCTCACAAAACGTATGGAACTCACCATAGGGGACAGGGCAACATTCAGGGTTTTGGGAAAAGAAATACCTGTCGTTGATATCGCTATCGATGCTGCAAAAAAGTGGCTCAATAGGAATCTTAGATTTGTGGATCCTCAAAAACATTTCACCTACAGAGTTGTCCTCGCGCCAGGCTCTGAAGAGCTCACCGATATTTTCGCAAGACCTGGAAAGACGATGGCTGCAAATGACACCTCTGCTGCGGTGGGATATTATCCCTTGAGTCCCACAGAAGAGGTTGTGCTTGAACTGGAGAGATATCTCAACTCAAAGAGGTTCAAGGGTAATTATCCCGAGACCGGGGAAGACATAAAAGTCATGGGATTAAGGAGGAGCGACATCCTTGACCTCACCGTCGCAATGCCCCTCATTGCGCGTTACATTCATTCAGAGAAGGTCTACTTTGAAAGGAAAGAGCGCGTGCAGGGTGATATGATGACATTCCTCAAAAAATATGACGGTTTCAGGAAGATAGGACTCCATCTCAATACCCTTGACCAAAGAGGCAGAGGACTAGGAGGCATCTACCTCACGCTCCTGGGCACATCTGCAGAGGATGCGGATTCAGGCCAGGTGGGGCGCGGCAACAGGGTAAACGGTCTCATCTCCATGAACAGGCCTATGGGAACCGAGGCAGCTGCGGGGAAAAACCCGGTGAGCCATGTGGGAAAGATCTACAACGTGCTGGCCCACGAAATCGCACGCATGGTCTACCAGGAAGTCGAGGGCCTCAAGGAAGTCTATATCCTCCTCCTCAGCAGGATAGGAACCCCCATCGATAATCCACAGATGGCGTCAGCCCATGTATTGACCGAGGGGAAACTGAAAGTTAAAGATATCTCAAGAACAATTACCGCTATCATCGAACGGGAACTGGCGAATATCAACAAATTCTGCATCAAGCTCAGCAAGGGAAAATATCCTATCTGCTGACTCTTGTCCGTCCATCCTTTCACTCACTCTTTTCCTCAGGGGCACCACCTTAGTGGGCGTCACTACGCCGCAGCATAGCGATTATTTTACGCTAGTTGTTGTTGACATAATTACTACCTCCTGAAACCAGTCCTCGTATCATAATTATACGTGTCAAACTGTTTCGGCTTTTGAGAACTCTCGGTGCGTCGCATAAGAGATATTTCAATGATTGTGATACTATCCTTTTGCTGACGAGAGGATAAATTTTAATTATAATCTTTTCAGGAGATTGTAGATGGACACTTCTGCGGTTGCGGCAAGCGCGAAACGAAAAGCGCACATAAATATTGTGCTGCCGCTGTTCTTTGCCTCGGTCATAGCCTATCTCGACCGGGTGAATATCGGGTATGCGGCGTTGACGATGAACAAAGACCTTGGTCTCACTGCACAGATGTTCGGCATAGGCGCAGGCGTCTTCTTTTTCGGCTACATATTGTTCGAGATACCCGGAGCGCTGATCGCGGAAAAGTACAGCCCCAAAATGTGGCTTGCGCGTATCATGCTGACCTGGGGAGTCGTGTCGGGGCTCATGGCGTTCATGACGCAGACATGGCACTTCTATCTCCTGCGGTTTCTGCTCGGTGCCGCAGAAGCCAGTTTGTATCCCGTGATCTATGCTTCCTGCATACCTCGGTGGTTCAGCGCAAAAGACCGCGCACGTGTGATTGCCCTCCTCCTGACATCCCTCCAGATATCCGGAATTATCGGCGCGCCCCTTGCGGGCTGGCTGCTCGGCGTATCGATCTTCGGATTAAAAGGCTGGCAGGGACTGTTCATTATCGAGGCTATCCCAGCGATCATATTCACCTTTGTTATTGTCTATTGGATGGCGGACTGTCCGGGTGAGGCAAGATGGCTGACTAAAGACGAGAAGGAATTCCTGACAGGGCAGTTTGAAAAAGAGGTTGCAGCAAAAACTTCGGCCAGACATTACACGGTTTTACAAGCATTCAGGGAACCGGAAGTGCTCAAGCTCTGTGCAACCTATTTCTTATGGATCAGCGGGTTCTGGGGCTTCAACTACTGGATGCCACAAGTGCTACAATCCATCTCCGGCTGGTCCAACCTTGCGATTGGCTGGCTCGCTGCGATCCCGATGGCTGTCTCTCTCTTCGTAATGATCTACATCGGACATTCTTCATCGAAAAGAAGTGAGATTCGCTGGCACGGTGCCATTGGTCTCTTTATCGGCGCAATCGGTCTGGGAATCGGCGTTTTTATAAAAAACCCATGGATCGCCTTCTTCTTCGTGATCCTTGCCGCGATCGGGACATATGCTCCGTTCGGTGTGTGGTGGTCATATCCGACGACATTTCTGTCCGGAACCGCTGCCGCCGGCGCCATCAGCTTGATCAATTCATGCGGCAACCTGGGCGGATTTGTCGGACCCTACATTACCGGTTTCATCAAGGATACGACCGGCTCTTTTGCCGGCGCGTGGGTCTATCTCGCATTCTCTTTGATCTGCGCCGCAATCTTCATCCTTACCTTTAAGAAGCAGTTGCCCGTTCATCTCACCGATCTCGATGAGACACAAACAGAGAATCTTTCGAAAACGAATCACGATATCGCGCCTTTCCTCTGAGGCTTTTTTGACAAACTCCCCTGCCCTAGCAAAATTAGCCTCTTTTGACTCCCATGCAATATTCACCTGGATCATGGCCGCTCTCACAGGATACTCGTCTCCTCTAGTCGTTGGTCTTTATTTTACAGGGTGAGGGGAAGTGTAGGGGTAAAGGATTACAGCACCATCTCGACAGTGCTATGACTTCTTGCTCGTCTTGGCAAAAAAGCCTGTAATCTTCCTTTGCGCATTATCACTCCCGCAGTGGGGGCATTTAATCTTCGGCTTTGCATCAAACTCCTTAATGGAAAGAAAAACGACAAAATCCTTGCTGCAGTCCTTACACACATATTCATATGCCGGCATAAT
Organism: Thermodesulfovibrionales bacterium; assembly: GCA_035524455.1. GTDB lineage: Bacteria > Nitrospirota > Thermodesulfovibrionia > Thermodesulfovibrionales > UBA9159 > DASPUA01. Next base: position 5,657 of record DATKOU010000162.1, read on the forward strand.
GACCTCCTCGATTTCCGTAGTGACAGCCCACAATTCACTATATCATAAAATGCCCGCAATCACACCACCATTCATTTCAGCTCAACACTTTTCACCCCGGATGGCCGCCAGGAGGGTGATATGACCCCGGCATCTCTTTCCTGCATTATATAAGAACCCCAGGCAAGCGTGAACTCCCCATATTTGTCATTCATGGAATCCATGGCGCGGAGGACGGACCTGCGTTTTCTTTCTTCCTCTATGAGGGGGATCTGACAGGGATCGCGGGTAAGGTCAGAGAGGCATACGCCCAGAAGCCGCACCCTGTCCCTCAGCCTTACCCCGTCCATCACCCTGAGCGCGGCCTCATAAATCACATGGGTATCATTGGTGAGGTCCTGCACCGTGGTCTGCCTCGAAAATGTCTCAAAGTCGGTATACCTGATGATAAGGGATATTTTTCTCCCCATATACCGGTGCATTCTCGCCCTCCTTCCCACCATCTCGCTGAGTTTGAGGAGATAAGCCTCTATCTCCCTCATCTCCCCGATATCCCTCACAAGGGTCATACTATGCCCGATGGACTTCGCGTCTCCGGGCTCCCTCTGCACAGACCTGGTACATACCCCCATCCCCATTGCCTTTAAGGCCTCGCCGTAAATCCCGAATTTTGTTCTCAAAAGACCTGCAGGGGTCCGGCCGAGTTCCCCGCATGTCCTTATGCCAAGGACCGCAAGCCTTTCCGTGATCTTCGAGCCGATGCCCCACAACTCCTTTACCGGAAGGTCCTTAAGCATGCCCTCCACATTCCTGGGCTTAATCCACTTAAGGCCGTCAGGCTTTCCGAGATCACTCGCGAGTTTGGCAAGGAGAATATTGGGTCCTATTCCTACAGTGCAGGCAATGCCGAACTTCTCCTTTATCTCTTGTTTTATGGATCTCCCTATTTCTTCCGGTCCCCCGAAAAGGTGATGTGTGGTGGTGACATCAAGGAAAGCCTCGTCCACCGAGTATATCTCCATATCAGGGGTGAACTTCCTGTATATCTCCTCAAGCCCTCTGCAGGTGAAGGTGTACCTCGCATTATTGGCGATCACAAGGATAAGATGGGGACAGGCCTTTCTGGCTTCCCACACGTTCATGCCTGTCCTGACACCGAATTTTCTCGCCTCGTACGATGCCGTAGTAATGACCGTCCTTGCGCCTGAACCGATTACCCCTATGGGTTTGCCCCTGAGACGCGGGTTCACCTTCTGCTCCACAGAGGCAAAAAAAGCGTCCATATCCGCACAGATGATAATACGTGACATAATTTCACCAATTAAAGAGCGGTGCGGAGAGGGTTCGGAAGGATATTCATAACACGTTCCACCTCAATAATTGTCGCTGTCCCTGTTTGTTCCCTATAAAATGAGTCGTCCTGTTTTCAAATTTAGTATTTAAGTCTACCAAATTGAATATATTTGATAACCCTTTCAGTCATCTGTTCTACTGCTTTTTCACTACAGCCTGTAAATTCGCAGATGTGATTCATTGCAGGTAGCCCGCGATTTATAAGGTAGTCCTGCAATCGTTGCGGATATATTTTCTTTTTCGCTTCTTCTGTCAAATAGGGAGGGAGAAAACAATAAATTATACATTGTAACCCCGTATGATATTTTGATAGGAAATACAACCAGTAAGGAAAATGCTTGTCTAGTTCATAAACAAAGTCCCTAACTTCAAGAATTTCGAATAATTCTGCATGATCAGAATCATATCCATGGAAAGCAATATCGACATTTTCACGAAATTTTGATGCGACTTTAGGATTTTCAATCAACCTCTGCAAAGTTTTTAAGACAATACCTACATTTTGAGACTCAACTTCCTTTCTTGAGACCACAACTTCCAAAAAATCAATTTCATTCAAAAAAGAATTTGAGGGAACGTGTTTCACTCCTCTCCTTCACATTTAAAGTGCTGCCATAAGTTTAAATTTAGTTGTTTTATAACAACTTCCTTTTTTTTTGAAAATACAGGGAAATCGACTAAGAGGATAAAACAGGTAATCTCAACACCTGCTGTATCGTCATCAATCGAATAGGCTTATCTTTGGCAAAGTCCCAGGCCCCCTCGTAAAACCCGGAGGTTACGACCAACCATCCTTCATCAGCCTTTTGATGAATCAATGTGCCGTAGAGCTCACGAACTACTCCAGCATTCAGATAGTCTTTGAATGCCTTACACTGGATGATAATTAGCTTATTATCAAGTCTCAACAGAAGGTCAACCCCCTCGTCTCCAAATTGGCTACCAGTGTGTTTTACGTCATAGCCCTTGCTCAAAAGGATCTTGGTTACTTCCAGTTCAAAGCTATGGCCGTCAATCGTCTCCCACCATCTTTCCGATTTCGACTCGGCATCTTTCCGCTTGAACTCCTGTCTCCTGATTTCCCGTGTACGCTCCTCATGTGCAGCCACAACACGCTGGTATTCAAGAAATCTGGAATAAGCAGGTTCACTCTTAACCCTTAATATGCGACGCTCCTCAATGATGTAGCCAATTATGTAACCTGGGATGTATGCCAAGGCTAAGGCAAACAAAAAAGGAATCGAACGAGGAATTATGTCCGCCACTCCTATAATGACAGCGCTAACGATACCAAGGATAATCGCAGTGACATATTTTTTTTCAGTAGCCTTTCTATAATGCTCGATACGAGCATGGGTTACGTCAAATCGATCAGGACTGGGAGGTTCAAGGCTCATTAAGGTTTTTTTGCATTTCCCGCAAATCGGATTAAGATGAAGCTTCGAGGCTTTTAGTTTATTTTTTACACCACAGGACGTACAAAGAAGGGCTATGTCGTCATCTTCCCCGTTGTTTTTATTTTTCATGGCTGATATTGAAGATCTCCTCTTACAGTCATTTCATCACGTTTGTCATTTAAGCTTTCAGGACTCAGAGATCAACTCAAATGCAATGTCTCCTTCATGTCATTAGGTGATAACATCCGGCCTTGGTTTCTACCGAATAGACTTGGAACCCATTTGTATAGTCGTCACTGGATATATCATTACAGTATGTCATGCCAAGCTTCTTCAAAACATGTTTGCTCTGACTATTATCAGGATGTACTACCCCAATTATCCTTCTAAATCCCAACGAATTGAAACCCAGAGATAGAAGTGCTTCCGCGATCTCAGTCCCCAAGCCCTTTCCCCACATTTCTTTCTTTAACACTATGTGGATTTCTACTTCACCCACAAATTTATTCATAATAAACCCGCACCGTCCAATATATTTATTACTGTTTTTTTCGACCACTGCCAAGGGGTCGAAGTTTCCGCCAGATAACTTGATAATCCTATCGCGAACATCCTGACAAGTGTTTCTTGATATACCACCAACAAACTCCTTAATCTCGGCGTTCGTTTAGATCTCATAGTATGAATCAGCATCTGTCACCGACAAAGGTCGCAGCAAAAGCCTATCAGTTTCAATTGGAGTATTGATTGGCAAAACCTCCTCCGTTTTGGCTCTTTTGTCCTACTCCATATCCAGGGCAAATTGGATAGCCTTTTTAATCTGCTTCATTTTATCGCTCTTGAGCAGGGCAATCCTTTCCACAAGGAGTTCTTTGCGGATAGTGATGATTGTATCGAGGTTCACCACGCATTTCCTCGGCAGCCCGTCTTCTGTTCCGAGCGGCACTTCTACGGGGATTCCCCGTATTGTCCTCGTGACTTCAGCCACCGTCACCGCATTTCTGACAGAATAAGCCTCATCCCTTGAAAGGAGCACTACCGGACGTCTGCCTAGCGGAGCCGGAAGGTCAGCCCACCAGACCTCGCCCCGCTTCAATTCCAGTCCTCCTGCGACAACACCTCAAGGGCAGCTTTTTCTTTGGCCTTTATTTCAGGCAAATGCTCAGGATGTTTTCTGTAACCTTTTTCGTACAATCTTATCAGTCTTTCTTTTTCGGTCTTGTCTCTCAGAAGCCTGATCGCCTCTGTCACAACGCCGCTCCTCGTGGTGCCCTCTTTCACTCTTATCGCCTCAATGGTCTTAAAGTCCTCACTGCTTATGCTTATTGCCAGTTTCACAGCCTTTGACATAATTAACTATCACCTCCGGTATAACCTATTTCATACCAGAGTATGACCAATTGTAATATAAAAATCAATAGCAATTTTCTTATATACGCTCTGTATATCCAGTTTATGCCTCCAGCTTTTCCAGTCTCCAGAGGAGAGCAACGGCGTCAAAGCTCAGTTCATATAATGCCCTTCCATCAGAGACAGAGAAGTGGTAAATGTTCTTCTGGCCCTCTTTTTCTGTCCAGAGATAGGTTACCTCCTTTACTTCAAGGAGTTTACCACTCCACTTAAACCTCAGCGGCCTTATCTTATAGGGAAGACCGAAGGAGGCGATCACGCTTATGGTCTCTCCCACATGCATCATAATTTCCTTATGACACCTATGACTTTCCCTATTATGCTCACCTCGTCAGTCCGGTACGTTACCGGCTCCATCATCTTGTTGGCAGGGACGAGGGTTATGGAGCCTCTCTTTGGGTATACCTTCTTCACCGTAGCCTCTTCGCCGATGAGCACAACCCCTATATCCCCGCCCCGTAGCTCCTTCTGGGGTTTCACCACCACATAATCCCCATGGAATATCCCTGCATCCACCATGCTTTCCCCTGTCACCCTCAAGACAAAGGAATTGCTCTCTTTGAAAAGATTCCTGTCCACAACGATATGGCTCTCTATCTCCTCAAGGGCAAGAAGGGGTTTCCCTGCCCTTATCCTGCCTGCAACAGGGAGGGACAAGACATCCTTTGGCCTCAAACCGATGACCTCGATGCCCCTGGATTTCATGGGGTTCATGCGGATAGCCCCTTTCTTTTCAATAGCAGCGAGATGCCCCCTGGCAGCAGGCCACGTGAAACCGAAATGCTCACCTATCTCCCTCATCGTGGGAGGGTATCCGTGCTCTCCCACATAGGTTTTAAGGAATTCCACAATCCTTTTCTGCTTATCAGTGAGTTCCCGCATGATCAACCACTACATTTACATTTGTATACTATTTAGGAATTTTTGTCAAGGGATTGAATACTCTAAACCTTCCCGGCCCTCTCGCCTTTATTTTTTTATTCTATATTCAAATGAACTTTCTGCTATGTTAAAATGATGGCCTTCGAGAGAAGATATCTGTCGGATAGAATAATACTTATGAAAGCACTTAAAAATATATTTTGGAGGGAGGCTTTACCATGTTGAAACGTATCTTAGGAATTCTGCTTCTGATCTTATGTGCAGTTTCACTACATCTAGCCCTGGCTGCAAGCGACCCTGGCGATCGCGAGGGGGGCAAGGATCCGGCCCTGTTCAGCCGTATGCCGGGTTTTCACATTTATAACTATAAGGAGCTCGAGTTTGATCGCCGCGAATTTTGGGTGGGTCGCGACAAGAAACAGCCGGTCGAGGGTCGGTATTATTATGTGGATTATTATGCCAACGAGGGCATCAAAATCCCCAGCGGCCTGCAGATTGTTCGTAACTACGTCAATGCTGCCAAGGCTATTGGAGGGACGTTAGTCTATGAATGGGAAGACGGTGGCACCCAGTATGTTACCCTAAAGGTAGTCAAGGATAATTCTGAGGTCTGGGCAGAGGTCTCAGGAGCCAGCAACGGGATGTATAACGTCAACATCATCGAAAAACAGCTTATGAAGCAGGATGTGGTGGCCACTGCCGAAAGCTTGGCAGGAAACATCAATGAGACTGGGAAGGCTGCTGTCTACGGCATCTATTTCGATACCGGCAAGGCCGAAATCAAGCAGGGGTCAGAGCCAGCCCTGGCTGAAATCGTCAAGCTGCTCAATTCTGATTCCCAGCTCAAACTTTATGTGGTAGGCCACACCGACAATGTCGGCCTATTTGAGTACAATATCAAACTTTCCCAGGACCGGGCAGCGGCGGTGGTGAAGGTTCTGATCGGTAAATACGGCATCACCTCCTCCCGCCTTACCCCTTTCGGCGACGGCCCCACGGCTCCCGTGGCCTCCAACAAAAGCGAGGAAGGACGAGCCAAGAACCGCAGGGTGGAAATGGTAGCCCAGTAATTTCCCTAGGCTTACTGGCAGTTAAGGCAGGGTTGCCCGTGTCAGGAAAAGAGCCAATCATGAAAACCTTAACATGATTTAACAGAATTTGGTGGGAAAGTCGAAGGGTCAGAACCTGTGCTCTACTCCTTGCTTTTCTCCTTCTTGATTCTCTGAATGTTCTCCATCATATCTGTAAACCTGACAACAATCTTACGATCTTCTTCAGATAGATCCGTCGGCAATTTATCCAATTCAAGTTTCCTTATGACCATGCCTAAAGCTTCACTAATGAAACCGAGTTGTTTTCCATAACTTGCACCTTCCTCAATTATATTTTTTTCAATTTCCGGATTGGTGGATACAACATTATTGACATTAATAAATCCTGTTTGCTGGCTCAAGTATTTTGCCCAGAGCTTAAACATCTGTGAAACATCACCTGATAGCGGGAATTCAGTGTTCATGGAAAGCCCCCCTTTTTATGTTTACTAGAATAATTATACCCTAATATCTTAATCCGACAAAGCTGTTTCAGCTTCAATAGGCAACATTCCTTCCTGAGGCCGACAGTGTTACTTTTTTGTCACAACACAAGGTTTCTGTTGGTAATAGATGGTTGCCAGATAGCTCATCTATGCAGGGTACGTGTAGAACTTAGCACATAAGGCAGATCAGTCAGGAGGAAAAGAGCATTTTGCCCTTTCCCTCCTGACGAGCCTATTTTATATCACTTCACCAAGTCGATCTCTCTCGGCCTCAATGTCTTGTCGAACCACGGCTCCAACGGACCATAGAGGCGAGGGATCGTGTTCCAGTCCTTGCCAGGTACGGTCTGCACCCAGTTCTTCGCCTTGCCGGGCGCGATGATATGAAGCACGTTCAGGAGTTCTCTCTTATATTCGTGTATCCGTTTTACCTGAATGTCGAAAATGCTTGCAACTCGTATACCGATTTGACAAGCAAGACATATTGTGATACTTATTTATTAGAAGCTGAATTATTTTCCCTGAATACCCTGGGAGCTACGTTTAGCGAAGAAATAGATAAATCTATGCTCAACCTCTACAATAATTTTCTTTTTACAAAATGCTTTGTCGATTTCTTCCAAAAAATGCAGCTTGATGGCATAGAGGCCGCAAGGAAATTCTGGGATTCATATCCTTACAAGAACATATATCCCCCGAATGCATCGGATATTTTCGAAAAAATGATTGATTTTTATATCGATCTCAGCCACGTACCGAAAGAGCAGTTTGATGCGCTGATAACAAGGTCTTCTCGGAAAAGCAGGCGCGGTTTCGATGGCTTCTTAGACATTCTTTCCCAACGCAAAGAAGACACCAATGCCTTCGGCTGGGGACCTTCCCGGGCATATCCCCCAGGTACCCATATAGTCAGGCAGGATACCCCCGCAGAGGCCGTCTTTCTTGTGGAAAGCGGACTCCTGAAGCTATCGCGGATAGTCCACACAGGGAGTGAAGTAATCGCCGGTCTTCGCCGT
>DATKOU010000163.1:0-11797 GCA_035524455.1 Thermodesulfovibrionales bacterium
AGAAGGGCGCACGGAAGAGATTCCAGTTCTCCAAGAGATAACAATTTTGTGACCAGTCCCGCAGTCGGCTGTCTGCAGTCTCAATAACCCAAAGACTGAGTTCTCCTGTCTGACTCCGGACAGAGGACTGGGGGCAGAGGGTAATTCAAATGATAAAAGTGGCCATATGCGGCGGAAGCGGGTACGCAGGGGCGGAACTCCTCAGGATATTGGCGGCACACCCACACGTTGAAGTAACCTCTGTAACCTCTGAAAAATCACCGGGGAAAAGGGTTACCGATCTGTTTCCTCATCTTTCCCGATACAAACATCTCATCTACGAGGTATTGGACAGGGAAAGAATACTTCCAAAGGCGGACCTTTTTTTTATGGCACTCCCCCATGCAGCATCCCAGGAGGCGGTTGATTTTTTTGTAGCGCGGGGGAAGAGGGTTATCGACCTATCTGCCGACTACAGGTTAAAGGATGCAAAGACATATGAGGAGTGGTATAAGGTCCCTCACAGGTTTCCCGCAACGCTCAAGAAGGCAGTGTACGGTCTTCCGGAACTCTACAGGAAGAAGATCGCGAAGGCACATATTATCGCAAATCCCGGCTGTTATCCCACAGGAGCGGTAATCGGCCTTTACCCGGCGGTAAAAAAAGGGTTCATCCATCCCGACACTCTGGTAATCGACTCTAAGTCAGGCACCTCCGGTGCGGGGAGGCAGTCAGATGTTATTTTTTCGTTCTGTGAAGTGAACGAAGGATTCAAGGCATACAGTATTGGCTCACACAGGCATACCCCTGAGATCGAACAGGAACTCTCGATTGCTGCAGGCAAAGAAATCAGGGTAAATTTTACTCCCCACCTTGTTCCTCTGGACAGGGGAATACTTACGACTATTTACGCAAAACTCGTAAAGTCCCTGGAGGTAAAAGAGATTCACGACGCCTATGCGTCGTTCTACAGGAAGGAACCTTTCACAGAAGTTCTTCCCCTGGGAAAGTTCCCCAATGTGAAGAACGTAAGAGGTACCAATCTCTGCCATGTAGGCATTGCAGTGAACAAGAGAACGAGCACCCTTGTTGTGGTCACTTCCATAGACAACCTCGTAAAGGGTGCATCGGGACAGGCAGTGCATAATATGAACATTATCATGGGTTTTGATGAAGAAACCGCCCTCAGCGCAATCGCCCTCTGTCCCTGATACAAAGAACTTTGAGAATCCAAAGGCCGAGGAGGTACGCCTCAGGGCTCTCTATCGGAACATTGTCCTTAGGGGCGATGTCAGGCTGCCCATCAAGGCCATGAAGGCATTGATAGGCCCTGACTGCGCGTTCCATCTTTACCGGTCATCTCACAGGACAAAGAGAGATTAAACAGACTCCACTGATGCAACCTCGGGCACTCTTTGTTTCAACGTCGCTTCTATGCCTCGCTTCAAGGTTAAAATAGACATGGGGCATGTGCCGCAAGCGCCCACCAGTTTCACCTTTACCACACCTTCAGGTGTTACATCCACGAGTTCCACGTTCCCGCCGTCTCTCTGCAACGCAGGCCGTATCTGATTCAATGCATCCTCAATCCTTGATCGTTCTATCATTCCTTATCACCTCCCGCACGAGTATTTTCTATTATACCCAAATCCTGAGAAACTCTCCATGATTCACATCATAACCAATAGGCTGAAAGATCTCTGCTGAATTCTTGGTGAGGGAGAGGGAACCAGAAAGGGGACCGTATTTTGCTTTACTAGCGGTTCAGAATCCTTGCGGCTTCTTTTGCAAAGTAAGTGAGAATGAGGTCAGCCCCTGCCCTTTTCATGGAGGTGAGGATTTCCATCATCATACGCTCTCCGTCAATCCATCCAAGCTTCGCTGCAGCCTTTATCAGGGAATATTCACCGCTCACACTATACGCCGCCACCGGAACATCAAAATTGTCCCTTACGTCAGAGATGATATCAAGGTAAGAAAGAGCGGGCTTCACCATTACGATGTCTGCCCCTTCCTCGATATCCAGAGAGACCTCCTTCAGGGCCTCTCTCCTGTTCGCCGGGTCCATCTGGTAAGAGCGCCGGTCACCGAACTGGGGGGTGGATTCAGCCGCCTCGCGAAAAGGGCCATAAAAAGCAGATGCATACTTTGCCGCATATGACATTATGGGTGTCTCAGGATATCCCTCTTCATCCAGGGCAAGGCGAATCGCCTCGACTCTGCCATCCATCATATCTGAGGGTGCAACCATGTCCGCACCTGCCTCTGCGTGTGATACCGCTTCCCTTGCAAGGAGTTCCAGTGTGGGATCGTTGGCCACATCACCATGCTCTATTATTCCGCAGTGGCCATGGCTCGTATACTCGCACAGGCAGACATCGGTGATCACATATAATTCGGGAACTGCGTCTTTTATTGCCCTTATGGCGTTCTGGACTATTCCCTTGTCATCATAAGCCCCTGAGCCTCTTTCGTCCTTATGCTCTGGGATACCGAAGAGCATTACCGAAGGTATACCGAGGGAATGGACCTCCCTCACTGTGTTCACGAGTTCATCTATTGACTCCTGAAAACATCCTGGCATGGAGGCAATCTCTTTTTTCACTCCCTTGCCGTATATGGCAAAAAGGGGATATATGAAGTCATCGGCAGAGAGTGAGGTCTCCCTCACCATTCTCCTGATTACCTCATTTTTCCTCAGCCTGCGAGGTCTGTTGATCGGAAACACCATACCTCCTCTATGATTACCCGCAGCTGCTACATCCAGAGTCGCACGCGGCGGATTTGCCACCCGTGAGCACAAACCCCTGTCTTTCCCCGTCATCAACGAAATCAATTTGCATTCCGCTCAGGCTCTTTACGGTGTTTTGGTCCAAGAAGACCTTGAGGCCATTCGTTTCAAGAACTTCGTCTCCTTCCGCAGGGCTTTCATCAATGTCCATGCCATACGATGGACCGCAGCACCCGCCCCCTGCCGTATATATCCTCAGTCCCCAGCCAGCCTTTCCCTCTGCCTTCAGTATCTCCTTGCCCTTCTCTGCAGCCAATTCAGATATCGTGACCACTGCAAACCTCCTTATGATTTTCCAAAGACCACATGGTTTTTGGAAGACCTTTTCTTTTAAGGATAAAGGAAAGGCGGATGAAAAAGCAAGAAAACACGATGAGGAATCCACTCTGCATGCTGCCAAAAGAAGAGAATGCCTCTTCATTTGAAGACGGCTGAAGAGTCTGTTATGCTTCTACAAGGAGGGCACAGGACATAAAGGCTGAGGTCAGCGACGCTGCAGAGGAAATTGTCATCATGTCCGATGCAATGAGAAACATCGTTCATATGCTAAGGGAATAGCCGGAAAACTTACCGGGTGAGAGGGGAGATGATGCAGATACATCAACTGCTGTTTCGGGCAGCTTATCTTGGGATGTCGCACAGGGAACTCTGGGATCGGGTATCTTGTGCGGAGGGGATACTCAAGGAATGTACTCTCTGCCCGAGAAATTGCGGGGTTGACAGGACCTCAGGTGAGGTCGGCTTCTGCAAGACCGGGAATAAACCTTTTGTTTCCAGCTGGGGACCCCATTTCGGTGAAGAAAAACCTTTGGTGGGAAGGTTCGGATCAGGCACCATATTCTTCGGCCATTGTAATCTGGGATGTGTATTTTGCCAGAACTGGACCATAAGCCATCTGGGTGAGGGAGAAGAAATTTCCTTTGCAAGGCTTGCGAAGATCATGGGAGATCTTGAGGGGATGGGGTGCCACAATATAAATCTCGTGACCCCCACACACCAGATGCCCATGATCCTCCACTCTCTTGCCATTGCGGTTGAAAAGGGTCTCACTATTCCTATTGTGTACAATTGCGGAGGATACGAGTCTCTTGAAGCACTGAAGCTCCTCAGGGGAATCGTTGACATCTATATGCCTGATTTCAAGTATGCGGACTCTGAGATGACATTGAAATATTCGAAAGTCAAAGACTATCCCGAAAGGGCAAAGGCTTCACTAAAAGAAATGCATATGCAGGTGGGGGACCTCGTAATGGATGGGAGGGGGATTGCCCGGAGGGGTCTCCTCGTGAGGCACCTTGTGCTACCCGAAGATATTGCGGGGACTGAGCAAGTGGTATCTTTTATTGCTGGGGAAATCTCAGAGAACACCTACCTTAACATTATGGACCAGTATTCCCCATGCTATAAGGCATCCGAACAACCCCTCCTCAACAGGAAGATTACGAAGGAGGAGTATGGGTCTGCTGTAAGAAAAGCGCAGCACAAAGGTATAAAAAGGATTGACGGTGTGACGGGGTAAAGGATATTTGAAATTTTTCTTGAAAGTTGTTAAAGTGATTCCATAATGTTTGAAACAATCCTCATAATCGACAATGATACCGAGAACACCCGGCGTATGATCGAAGCCCTGGAAGCGAGAGATTATCTGGTGTTTACCGCTCCCAATAGAGATGCAGCCCTCACCATGGTAAGAAAAGTACGTCCCCGGCTGATATTCGTAAATCCTGTCATGCCCGAAGGCGGGGGGCTGGAGCTTTGCAGCATAATCCACGAGGAAGAAGAGTTTAAGGAGGTTCCCATTGTCGTGCTCTCCACCTTTGAGGGAGCCACAGATCCCAGGTACGCTTCTCTGTACGGGATTGTTGATTCCCTCAAGACCCCTTGTGTCCCCGAAGAGCTTATCTCAAAAACTGAGGATGTTTTTTTGAAGCAGCCTGCTGAGGCGCAGTCTGTAGTGAGCGAACCCGGAGAACATGTCGAAGGGGAAGGTATAGAGATCATCGAGCCTCGCCATAAGGAAGTCGGGAAGACGGACCTCTCTTCAAAGGAGTTCGGGCAGGAAGAAGAGACAAAGCCAGAGGGGGGGGAGGAAGTGCATGAAGAAGTATCGGTCTCTGACGAAACGGCAGGACAAGGCAAGATAACCGAGGAGCGTCTCAGTGCATACGCCATGAAAAGAAGCATGAGGACACGAGGCACAAAAAACGCATTGCTTATGCCTGTGATTGGTGTTGCCGCTGTTATGATTCTCATTTTGGCAGCAATTTTATTTTATGAAAGAGACTCTTCACCTGACAGGAAAGTTCAACCACCTGCTGCGACTAAACCTGTTCAGCCTTCTCAGGAACAGACTGTGAATGCCGGCCCTGCACGAGAGCCTCAAAAACCTGAGCAGTCAGGGGGACAGGGCGCAGTGCCGCCAATGCCGAAGGCAGATATACCTTCTCCCGCACCAGGTTCTGAACCCAAGGCTGCTGCGTCTAAGCCGGAAACGAAAGTTGCTCTGCCTAACCCCGAACCCAAGGCCGCTACGCCTAAACCTGAGGCAAAGGGTGCCGCACCTAAACCTGAAGTAAAGGCGACTGTGCCGAAGCAAGAAACGAAAGTTGCTGCAACAAAACTAGAAGCAAAAGCTGCGGTGCCTAAGCCGGAACCTAAGGCCTCTGCAATGAAGTCCGGGGCAAAACCGTCAGCCAAGGGGATGTATTCTGCTCAAATGGGTGCCTTTAAGAGCGAGAAGAATGCCGAGACCCTCATGAAGAAATATAAGGAAAAGGGCTATGAAGCCTTCGTTTACAAGACGGGCACAAAGGACACAGGACTCTTTTATCGGGTATTAATCGGCAAGTTTAACGACAAGAAAGAGGCTCTCCAGATGGTCAAGGGCATCAGCGCCAAAGAAGGCGTCCAGGCAATTCTTTTTAGGGACTGACCGAAGAGCCGACTATCTTTTCTGCGGTCAATGTTTTTATCTATCAACCTTCCTCGATCTCCATTTTCCAGCTTTTCTGGCAAGAAGTTGACAAAGGAGCCCAGCAATTCTTATTATAAGAAGACGGTGAACGGTTGCCGTTTAATGGCGTCTTATACCACAGGGGTGGGAGAGACGCTTTTTTTGCCTGAAAAGGGATAGCAGATCGATCATTCGTGAGGTTAAGAGAATGTGCAGACTCGCTGCCATAACATCAAAGGAATATTTCTCTCCCATGGAGAATATCCTTGCCCTGGAGACAATGAAGGAAGGTCATGACGGTTCCGGTCTTGGTCTCACCCTCAAGGACCTGGGCGATGAATTTAAGGAACTGAAAGAATATCCCATTATGTCCGGTATCTGCTCCAAGAGGGGCATCGGGGTTCTTGATGAGTTCATGGACAAGCAGGGTTTCAAACTCAACCATGTATGGACGCCGAGGATAAGAAAACTGAAAGGGATAGCCGGCCGTGATTACTATTTCGCGAGGGTATACGACTATCCCGAGCATTTCAGAGACAAATCTGTGAAGGACAAGGAAGACCTTCTCATGAACACACGTCTCGCCATACGCAGGATCGGCGAGCCCGATAAGTCTATATTTGTTTTCTCTTTCTATCCGGATGTGATCACCTTGAAGGAGGTGGGAGATCCCCTTCAGCTTGGTGAGTTCTTCGGGCTTGATAAGGACGGCATTAAGGCAAAGATCATATTTGCACAGGGAAGACAAAACACAAATTATGCCATATACCTTTATGCCTGTCATCCCTTTTTCATCCAGGGCTTTTGTTCCATGACGAACGGAGAAAACACCGCATTCGTACCTATACGGGAATTCCTCATGGGCAGGGGGTTCCCCGGATATATGGGATACAATAGTGACAGTGAAGTCTTCACGCACATCCTCCACTACACGGTGAGACAGCTTGGTTTTCCGCTCCATTACTATAAGGATGTGATCACTCCCCTCAAGACATCAGAGATCGAGCAGAGAAGAGACAAGGATGCCCTGAGGATAATGAAACAGTCATTAAGGCCTCTGTGTATCGATGGGCCGAACATGGTCATCGGGTTCACTCCTGACGGAACCTGTTTTATGGTCCACGATTCCAAGAAGCTCCGGCCCGGTGTCGTAGGCGGGGCGAAGGGAAAATTTGCTCTGATGTCAGAGGAATGCGGAGTGGACAGTGCGGTTCCGAAGAGGGATAAGCAAAATGACATTTTTCCCATGAAATACGACATGGTGATCATCTCGCCCCAGGCAAAGGAGGTGAGGGTATGGAACCAGCTGCACGGTTAGACAATAACCACCAGCTCTCTCTGAGGGAATTCCCTTATATCATCCGCTGGAGGGATGACCGGTGCAAGAGATGCGGGAGATGCACCGCAGTATGCCCGGTAAAGGCCATCGAGCCTGCGGTGAAGGTTCAGAGATTTGTTCAGTCAGAGGGACCTGTGCCCGCTCCCACTGCAGTGAGGAAGATTATCCAGGTAGTTGAGCAGGTGACCGACATGGAGCGATACTGTACGGGCTGTGGGACCTGCACCTTGGTATGCCCCAATGAGGCCATTGAGCCAGAATACAACCAGCAGCACAAATTCTATCATTACAAGAATAAAGGGGGAGAGCCTTACAAGAGGGGCGGGAGAAGGAATGACCCTTCAGTATCTACGCTTGACAGGCTTAAATTTACAAGGATCTCGATGCTCACTGATCCGGCCCTTGATGCCGGAAGACATGAATTCCGTGTCAGAACGCTCCTGGGAAGGATATTACCCCCTGAGGAGCTGCCTTTAAGCGTTGCTGATGGCAAGTTGGTGCTGAACAGGAAGGGCGGAAAATTTATCCCTCCTGTGCGGGAGATATACCCCATTATGATCGGCAGTATGTCAGTGGGAGCCCTTTCCCCTTCCATGTGGGAAGGTCTTGCCATGGGAGTAGCATACCTTAATGAAGTAGAGGGAATGCCTGTGGTGATGTGCTCGGGAGAGGGCGGTATGCCACCGAGGCTTTTGAAATCAAAGTATCTCAAGTACTTTATCATACAGATCGCTTCAGGGTATTTCGGGTGGGATGAGATCATCCATGCGCTCCCGCACATGGTGGAGGACCCTGCTGCCATAGAGATTAAGTACGGCCAGGGTGCGAAACCAGGTGACGGAGGGCTTCTCATGGCCCAAAAGGTCCTGAAGCTCATCGCGAGCATCAGAGGGGTTCCCCAGTTTGTGGACCTCTCCTCACCGCCTACTCACCAGACAAAGTATTCCATAGAGGAAGCGGTGGCAAAAATGATCCAGTCAATGTCTATGGCATGGGGCTTCAGGGTGCCTGTGTATCCCAAGATTTCAGGGACAAAAACCGCACGGGCAGTATTGAATAACCTCGCGAGGAACCCTTATGCCGCGGCACTCTCCATTGACGGTGAAGACGGCGGGACGGGTGCGGCATACAACGTATCCATGGACAAAATGGGGCATCCCATCGCTTCAAATATCAGGGACTGCTATCTCGACCTCGTCAAACAGGGGAAGCAGAATGAACTCCCCCTCATCGCGGCAGGGGGTATCGGCAAAAAGGGGAATCTTGCTGCCAATGCAGCGGCCCTTATTATGCTCGGCGCATCCGCGGTTTCCATCGGCAAGTATATCATGCAGGCTGCGGCAGACTGCTTTGGAGACGAATATAACCGCTGCAATCTCTGTAATACAGGGAAATGTCCAAGAGGAATTACCACACAAGATCCGAAGCTCTACCGGAGATTGGATGCTGATAAGGTGGCGGAACGGGTGGTGGAGGTCTTCAAGGCCGCTGATGTGGAGTTGAAGAAGATATTCGCGCCTATGGGCAGGAGCACAGAGCTTCCCATCGGCATGTCTGATGGATTGAGCATAGAGGACAAGGCAATGGCAGAGCGGTTAGAGATAAACTATGCGTGTTAAGAAAGAGAAGAAGCAGGGAGCAAGGGGCAAAGTGCAGGGGGCAAGAAAGCCCCAGGCTTCAAGTTCCGTGCTGACTGTATACGGCGATGTGAAGGGTAAAAGGGTCCCTTCCCGCGTCCTGGAAGAGGAGATCCAGCATGCGGTTGAGGAAGGGGCGAGGGAACTTCATATCATTGCCGATGGGCAGCATGGGATCGGGGGCCGAATCTGGCCGCGGTCCGCCTCAGGCGGAGGGGCAGTGAAGATCACGGTTGAAGGTCCTGTGGGCCAGAGGCTGGGAAGCATGGGCATGTCCGGCACCGAGATCCTTGTCAGGGGCAGCGCTTCCGATGATATCGGCTGGCTGAACTGTGGCGCGAAGATTACTGTCCTTGGTGACGTAACCAATGGTGCATTTAATGCAGCGGCTCAGGGAATCCTCTATGTGCAGGGAGGAGGGGGAGCCAGGTGCGACACCATGACAAAACATAATCCACGCTTTGATCCTCCCCAGTCATGGTATTTCAGAGGCGTGGGCGATTCCTTTGCCGAATTCAAAGCAGGCGGGATCGCGGTCGTCTGCGGGGTGGACCCCAGGGACCCTGAGAATATTCTCGGCTACCGGCCCTGCGTCGGGATGGTGGGGGGGACCATATATTTCAGGGGACCCATCCAGGGATACAGCGAGAGAGATGTGAAGCTCCTCGACCTCACGCCCCAGGACTGGGAATGGCTCAAGACGAACATGAAACCATTCCTCCATGCCATTGACAGGATGTCCCATTACAAGGAACTCACGCGCTCTTCTGATGACTGGAAAAAGCTCATGGCATACACCCCTCAGGAAAAGAGAGCGAGGAAGTGGTTCAAGATTTCTACCCCGGAGTTCAGGAAGAACATGTGGGAAAAAGAGGTGGGACAGGGCGGCATCTTTGCAGAATATCTGGACCATGACCTTACACTTTTGCCCTATATTACTACCGGGAAAGAGAGGAGGAATAAGCCCCTTTGGTCAAACGAGAAATATGCTCCGCCCTGTGCGTACGCATGCCCGACGCAAATTCCCTCTCACAAGAGGGCTTCCCTCATCAGGCAAGGCAGACTGAATGATGCATTGGAGTTGGTATTGAAGTACAGTCCCCTGCCTGCAACAGTGTGTGGGGAGATATGTCCCAACCTTTGTATGCAGAGCTGTACCAGGGCTCACCTCGATAAACCCCTGGAAATAGACATGATGGGAACATTGGCCCTCGACCTGCCCGCTCCCAAGAAGGAAGCTGCCACAGGACATACCATCGCAGTGGTGGGTGGTGGCCCTGCGGGTATGAGCGCTGCATGGCAGCTTGCCCTAAGGGGACATACGGTTGATATTTATGAATCCTCCGGTTCCCTTGGGGGAAAATTGGAGCTATGCATCCCGAAGGAACGCCTCCCCCGCAAGATCCTTCAAAAGGAGATTTCACGGTTCAGGGAGCTTGGAGTGAATGTGCATTTGAACACAACGGTGGACAAGGCAGCATTTGGAGAGATATATAAAAACCATGAGATCGTTGTGGTGGCCTGCGGCGCCCATGAGCCGAGAAAGATACCCTTCCCCGGTTCTAAAGACATTATCTCAGCCTATGACTTTTTGAGGGACATCAACCTGGGCAATGCCCCTGACCTAGAGGGGAAGAAGGTGGTGGTCATCGGAGCAGGCAATGTGGGAATGGATGTTGCCTCCGAGGCATATAACCACGGCGCAGAATCCGTGACGGCTGTTGACATCCAGAAACCGGCTGCCTTTGGCGCAGAGATGGAGATCGCGAAGTCAAAGGGGACCCAGGTGGTATGGCCCAGGCTGACCGAGCGGTTTGACAAAAACCAGGGGAAACTTTTCTTTAAGGACGGGACCTTAATGGACGCGGATTTTGTGGTCATGTCCATTGGTGATGTGCCGAAGCTGGATTTCCTGCCGCCGGGCATCCACACAGAGAAGGGCTGGATCACGGTAAACGATAAGTATCAGACCTCTGATGTAAAGGTGTATGCCATTGGTGATGTGACCGGTCTCGGGCTCGTGACACATGCGATCGGCCATGGAAGACTTACGGCGGATTATATCCACTATGAACTCATGCATGCGCCGCGTTTTCCCGAAATCAAGCAGGCGATATCCTATGATAAGATCAAGACTGAGTATTACGATGTCTGCCGGGGAGATTTCGTCACTCCCGAGGTTTCGGCAAACCGGTGTATGTCCTGCGCCACCTGCCGTGACTGCAAGATGTGCGAGGCCACCTGTTACTGGGGCGCAATCAGCAGGGTCGAGTACAAGGACGGCTCGTATGAGTATGTGGTGGATGATGAGCTTTGCATAGGCTGCGGCTTCTGCGCGGGCGTCTGTCCCTGCGGCGTATGGGAGATGGTCGAAAACGTCTAGGGCCATTCATCTTCATTAGTTGTCTTAAGGAGCAGGTTTAGATTTCGTTTCTTCTTTGTTCTCAGGAATGTCCTGAGCAGATGCTCTCTTTATAAAGTCCCTTAATATCCTGCGGTCATTGTCGTTAATTTCCCTGAACTCTATCGCCATGCCGGACGGGTGCTCAAAAATGTCGCTGAAGGGACGTTTTATATAAATAACGACACCTTTCAAATGAATTTGAGTACCGGCATCCAAGTGTAATGTTATCTCCAGTTTTGTACCTATAGGGAAAGGCGTATTGGTCTTAATGTACATTCCACCTTCAGAGAGGTTTTCAGTGTAAAATTCGTGCGGTGACCCGTTGCATGTTACATATGCTTTCGTGGAAGAGGTAATTCTTACATGTCTCCTTTTTTCTCCGGGAGGTGAGGCACTTCTCCCAAGCTCCGCCTTCAGCTGTTCCAAAACCTTTTTCGCCAACTCTTCATCAATGAATAATGCAATCCTGTTGCTGATCCTATCGGCAGCAGCCATGAGACTCTCTTTATTGTCTGCTGATTCGTCCAGGATAGCTAAAGACTTGTCCAGGAAAATAGAGCTGGAGGTCTTTCCCAGAAGTTCTCGAATAATGTTCTTTAAATCGTCCCTGATTCCCATGTTACAATCCTACCTCTTTTATTATCCTGTAGAAGAGATTGATCACCTTCACGATAAAAATGGCCCCTGCCAGGGA
>DATKOU010000164.1:0-2790 GCA_035524455.1 Thermodesulfovibrionales bacterium
TTGGGGAGGACGGTAATTTTGAAGGGAAAAAGGCAAGGATCGAGGAGTTTGACAAACTCCTTCCCGGAATCCTTCGTCTGAATCCGGATGTCCTTATCATTACCGGCGACCATTCCACCCCTGCGCGCATGAAGGGCCATAGCTGGCACCCGGTGCCACTCCTCTTGAAATCGCCTTATGTGCTCGGAGGATTGTCCTCTTCGTTCTCTGAGCGGGAGTGTGTAAAGGGTGAGTTAGGCATTTTCCCCGCCATCCACATAATGCCCCTGGCCCTGGCAAATGCGGGAAGACTGAAGAAGTTCGGTGCATGATCGATACCCACTGCCATCTCGATATGTTTGATGACAGCGACGCCGTTATCCGCAGGGCAGGGGACGCGGGCATCGAGTACCTCATAACCATCGGCTCTGATTTCGAGAGCAACCTCAAAAATCTTGTTATCGCCCTCAATAATGACCCTGTGTATGCCTCTGTGGGCATCCATCCCCATGACGCAAAGGATTTTAGTGATGAGACCTATGCGAAGATACGGGAATGGACAAAAGAGAAAAAAGTGATTGCCATCGGCGAGACAGGACTTGACTACCACTATGACCATTCTCCCCGGGATGTGCAAAGGGATGTTTTTAAGAAACATCTTGATCTCGCACGCGAGACGGGGCTTCCTGTTCTGATCCATAGCCGTGAGGCAAGAAACGATACACTGGAGATACTGGAAAAGTCGGGAATCAGCAAGGGAGTATTCCACTGTTTCTCCGGTGACCTCGAAATGGCCGAGAAGGTAATGGAAATGGGCTTCTCTATCTCCCTCGCAGGGCCGGTGACCTTTAAGAACGCAAAAGAACTTGTGGAGGTGGCAAGGGAGATTCCTGATGATTATCTCCTTGTCGAGACAGATGCCCCCTATCTGGCACCCGTGCCTCTAAGGGGGAAGACAAACGAACCTTGCTATATGGTCCATACGGTGAGAAGATTGGCTGAGCTGAGGGGAGTCAGTCCCGAAGATATCGAAAGGATTACCACACTCAATGCCAAGAGGCTCTTCAAGATCGGGAAACTCGTATCGAGGGGTGAGATTGCGTATAAGATAAGGGACAGTCTCTACCTTAATCTCACCAACAGATGCACCAACAGCTGCTCCTTTTGCGTCCGGTTCCATAAGGATTATGTGAAAGGGCATAACCTCAGACTTTCTGATGAACCCACGGAAGAAGAGCTGAAAGAGGCGATAGGGGACCCTTCGCACTACCGTGAGGTCGTCTTTTGCGGATACGGCGAACCGCTCCTGAGGCTGGATATTGTGAAAAGCGTTGCCCGATGGGTAAAGGAAAAGGGCGGGCATGTGAGGATCAATACCAACGGCCACGGGAATCTCATTCATGGGAGGAATATCCTCACAGAACTTACCGGTATTGTGGACACCCTTTCCATCAGTCTCGATGCCCAGGACAACGAGACCTACCAGAGGATCTGCGCCCCCACTTACAAGAATGCGTTTCAGGAAGTCGTTTCCTTTATACGGGAGGCGAAGGACTATGTACCCTCTGTGCAGGCCACTGTGGTGGAGACGGCGGGAGTGGATATAGAGAAATGCAGAAAATTGACGGAGGAATTGGGAGTTCCGCTCAGGGTAAGGAAGCTCGATGTGGTTGGCTGATTCATGCCCTGAGAGTTCGCTTTGAAATAAACAGCCCTTTCTTGCGAAGTCCGTTGACAACATGAAAGCCTAACCGCGCCGCAGGTATCTTCACTTCTCATAGTAACTCTCACCGGCACCCTTTTTCCGTTGCCAAGGAGTTCGTCCCGTACTTTGCAAGGCTACGACGCACCGAAGATACAAACTTACATTGAGCGGGTCCTTAGCACCCTAGTTTCAAACGCACCTTGAACTTTTTCTCGAAGACTTTGGATTCGATAAAATCGGTGAGCTCATGTCCTTTGTAGTTGAACACGTCTTTAAAACGCATTCCTACTTCATATCGCGGGACCATTTCACCCCGGTCATTCTTTTGGAGTTCAGTCATTTTTGCCCACACAACCACACCAGAGACCGAAACAACTCTCTCTTCGGACTCGAGTTCGAGCGTGTATTCCCATCCCATGTTGAGTTTTTCACTTACGCTGAGCGCTGCGCCGCTAATACTTATGTTCAGGAGCCTGAGCTCGGTAGAAACGAGCATCTTGCAATGGCTGTCCTTTCCCTCAATGATGAACCTCTCGTGTTTCCTTTTCTCTTCCATGGTGAATTACTCGTCCATTCCTTTTTACGAAATCTCCTTATGCCTCGAACTACAAGCTCCTTTTCAGCATACCAGAATTATGGCGGAAAGATAAGCTTCTGTTAGAGTTCACTACATATTAGAGAAAAAGAGGGGTTTGTAATCATGGATAATGCCGTTGTCTTTGAGGAATTGCAATGGTGTCCTCTTACCTAAAGCACGATGCGGTCTTATGCAGTTATAAATATGCTTCCAGCGGAAAAGTCGAGGTTTCTTTCGGAACTTCACAATAGTTTCATCTAAACAAAAGTGTTTGATAATTATTGAGAGCGACCTCCGTTGGATGTGACAATTGTTCCCATTCAACAAATCATCACTCAAAGGAGGCCGCAATGACATTTTACTGTGGAATCGATTTGCATGCCAAGAAGTCCCATATCTGCATTATTGACAAAGATGGGAAAAAGGTAAAAGAGGAGAGCGAAGAACCGACGGGTGGAATTGGTCAAACAGTGATACCAAACTGAAACGGCTAACTGACACAATATCGGGCATCAGTGGGTTTGCGCCG
>DATKOU010000165.1:0-4471 GCA_035524455.1 Thermodesulfovibrionales bacterium
CCTTCTGATTTGGTTCTGAGCTCTCTCTGCATTCTATGGCAGGATTTACTCGGACTGTTCCCCATTGGGGTGCTTTATCATGCTTAAGGCCTGGTAATCAATGATTCCAGAAATTTTAGGTAATTGGCATCTTTTTCTATCAGTTGAATGCCCATCCCATCTTTTG
The DNA here is from genome assembly GCA_035524455.1 of Thermodesulfovibrionales bacterium. GTDB lineage: Bacteria > Nitrospirota > Thermodesulfovibrionia > Thermodesulfovibrionales > UBA9159 > DASPUA01. Next base: position 167 of record DATKOU010000165.1, read on the forward strand.
AAGGTATTCCCGCTCTTTCCAGGATCAAACTATAAGGCTCTTTTGTCGCTCTTGTGACTCTGCCGGTCAATTTTGATGTCGAGCCATCGGGCAGATGGACTATCATTTCAATTGTCTTCTCCAGGGCGAGCGGTTTTCTTGTCTTTATGAAAAGGCCATCCAAAGACAAATTTCTACATATTCCTCTATAAGTCTGACCATCCGAGGTAAATGCAATGGTGCAACGCTTTACAAATCTTTTTTGCCTTCTCCTTTCATGATCCAATTTCCTCATTGTGGTAATCCTTGAGCCGCTCATTAATCTCTTTCTAATGTGAAAATAATGAATCAGGCATTAAGGGCATGTCAGTATCTAGTTTATCGAAAACAGCGTCAAAAGCCTTTATCACAGCGGGATCAAAGTGTGTGCCGGCGTTTGCAATGATATCTTTTCTCGCATTGAGGGGTGAAAGACCTTGACGATATGGCCGGTCTGACAATAAGGCATCATAGTAATCCGCAACTGCGATGATTCTTGCTCCTAGCGGAATGCCCTCACCTGCTATGCTATGGTATCCACTTCCATCATATTTTTCATGATGAAGCAGAACATAGGGCAGAATCTGGAGAACCCTGCCTCCAACAGGGGCGAGCACATCTGCGCCGAATCTCGTGTGATTTTTCATCGTCTCCCGTTCGTCGACAGACAATGTTCCTATCTTGTTAAGGATTTCGGCGCTGATACCAAGTTTCCCCAGGTCGTGAAGCAGGGCCGCAATACGAATATTTTCCACTTCTCCTTCGGGACATCTCATTTCTCTCGCTATCCTTTCAGCGACACGGGAGACTCTGTAGGAGTGGCTCTGGGTGTGTTTGTCCACGGAATCGATGAGGAGAGACAACATTTCGATTATTCCCTGGTACGTTGATTTTATTTCTCTGCCTGCCTTCTCTTTCTTCTCATACAGGAGTCCCATGCAATACCCCATGGTAAGAAGAAATCCGCCCCATGTGACAATGTCTAACCATCTGAATAACTGGTTATCGGAAGAAGAAACAAAAGTTGCGGGATAAAAATAAGCAATTATGAAAATCAATAGAATGGACAGTAGTGCCGCGTGTGTAGCATACCGCTTGCCGAAATAATAGGCACCGATAAGAACAGGAAAATAAAAGAAATTAAGAAACGCACGTTGATTTGAGACAAAAAAGAAAACAAATCCTGCAATAGCAACGAGAAGAAAAATTATTATTAACTCTTTATCCACCCTGAAAAAATCCGCCATCTGTTTCTTAATCTGCATAACTTACCTCCAATTTACAAAGAAGCAATTGAGACCTCCTACCAGTAAACTTAGGTGATCAAAATCTTATCCTTAACAAATTCTTGATACTCGGGTGAAGAAAACTCGATCCCTATGCCAACCGTTTCTACTCCGTTAAAGAGACACTTTGTATGTCTTTTGACGACCCCCTCAAATGAGGATGTTTCATCCCTGATTGTCAGACATACTTTAACGAGAGTCCCTACAGGTGGAGGTATGCGTTTTGGGATAAGGACACCATGTTCCGAAATATCAATGGTTCTAATTTCATGGACTTTCTCTTCATATTCTATCGTTGCGATAAACCTCTTCGCAAGTCTCGGACTCCTTCTTTTTTCTGGACCGCCATATCGACCTTTAATCATAATTATTTGCCCTTATTAAGGATTCACTATCTCAAAATGTAATCATAAAGTCTACTGGCCAAGAAAAGCTTTCTGGCTATTTTGTTATATTCGTACATTATTTGTCTCTTGTCTTTTACCTGACAAGTAGCAAATACCATACCTACTGTAAGTCCAGGATGAGAGGATGTCTGAAAAAAACAAAATAGCTCAGTCCTGCAAAGACTTACAAATTTCACACGAGATTTATAGATGCACAGGCAAGAATAAAGCATAGCTTACAAGCTGTCCTGAAACAAGACGATGTGTCCGGAATTTGCAAGATAACCATGCTACTGTTTGAATTTCCCATGAGTCGCGAGTTATGCTGAAACCCTCTGATTGAACGATTACTGGGTTCTGCAAGCATGAAGTATTCCCCTTTTAGCCATTGGTGATAAAGAGTGCGGGCGGGAAATGTTATTAGGGCAGACACAGGGGAAAAACGGAATTCTCAACAACAAATCGGGGAGATATGGTATAGTATAGGACCAAAAAATATGAAAGGTGGTGATTTGATGTCTTTGGAGAAGGAGAAAAAGCAGTCCATAATAGGCACCTATAAGACCCACGAAAAAGACACGGGGTCACCCGAGGTGCAGATCGCGATCCTGAGCGAACGGATAACCTACCTCACAGAGCATTTCAAGACACACAAGAATGATCATCATTCACGGCGCGGACTTCTCAAACTGGTGAGTCAGCGGAGGAGCCTCCTGGATTATCTCAAGGCGAAGAACAAGGGGCGATATGAGAAGGTTGTGGAACGGTTAGGATTAAGGAGATAGGAGAAATTCATTGATGAAGAAAGTGGAGATAGAGGTCAGGGGAAAACTGTTAACCATAGAAACGGGTGAGATTGCCAAGCAGTCTGACGGCGCCGTTGTGGTAAAGTATGGCGATACAGTTTTGCTCGCCACCGCAGTTGCGAACAAGAAGATGAGAGAGGGTCTGGATTTTTTTCCGCTGACCATGGACTACCAGGAAAAGGCATTTGCCGCAGGAAAGATCCCTGGTGGATATTTTAAGAGGGAAGGGAGGCCCACCGAGAAGGAAATACTCACCTCCCGTCTCATCGACCGGCCCATGAGGCCCCTTTTCCCTGAAGGGTTTTATTGCGAGACACAGGGGATCGTCTCCGTGCTTTCCTACGGCGAGGAGAATGTATCTGATGTCCTGGGAATCATAGGGATGTCCGCAGCATTGACCATTTCTGATATCCCCTTTTCCGGCCCCGTTGCGGCGGTGAAGGTCGGACTGTTGAACGGTGAGTTGATCGTCAACCCTGATCTCATAGAGTCAGAAAACATGGAACTCAATATCGTGGTTGCCGGCACCGAGGATGCGGTGATCATGGTAGAGGGGGGCGCATCAGAGGTATCAGAGAAGATTCTTTTGGATGCCATTGAATATGGACATTCTGAGATCAAGAGGATTGTTGCGGTCCAGAAAGAGTTGAGGGGCATTGCAGGAAAGCCAAAGAGACCCCTTGTGGAAAAGCCTGTGGATGTGGAGCTGCAGGACAGCGTCAAGGCGTATGTGATCGACCGGATTAAGGAACACATCGCCATTCCGGGCAAGCAGAGAAGACAGGAGGCCCTTGATATGCTTCTGGAAGATGCATTGAACCACTTCAATGCAGAAGAAAAAGGGCTGACCAAGGAAATTGCAAATATATTCTTTGACATAGAGAAAGAGCTCGTCAGGAAGATGATCATCAATGAGGGCATAAGGGCAGACGGCAGGAGGCCTGACGAGATACGACAGATCACCTCGAGGGTCGGTATGCTCCCAAGGGCGCACGGTTCTGCCCTTTTTGTAAGGGGCGAAACCCAGGCCCTCGTTGCGGTGACCCTCGGGACTGCTGACGATGAGCAGAAGATAGATTCCCTGGAAGGAGAGATATATAAGGCCTTTATGCTCCATTATAACTTCCCTCCCTTCAGCGTGGGAGAGGTCAAGCCATTGCGCTCGCCCGGGCGAAGGGAGATAGGGCACGGGGCCCTTGCGGAGAAATCCCTGAAAACAGTGATTCCCGCCAAGGAGGTATTTCCCTATACCATAAGGATTGTCTCTGACATTCTTGAATCCAACGGTTCTTCATCCATGGCAACGGTGTGCGGCGCTACCCTCGCACTCATGGACGCTGGTGTGCCCATCACAGCCCCTGTTGCGGGCATTGCCATGGGTATGGTCCAGGAAGGGGACAAAACTGTTGTGCTCACCGATATCCTGGGACTTGAGGACCACCTGGGCGATATGGACTTCAAAGTGACCGGCACCGAGGCCGGGATCACTGCATTCCAGATGGATCTCAAGACCGGCGGAGTGAGCAAGGGAGTGATGGAAAAGGCCCTTGAACAGGCAAGACAGGGGAGGGTGTTCATTATAGGCAAGCTGAAAGAAGCACTCTCCGCGCCAAGGGAAAGTCTCGCCCCCCATGCACCAAGGATATACACCATGCAGATAAAACAGGACAAGATAAGGGATGTCATCGGAACCGGGGGGAAAGTAATCCGGGGAATAATAGAGCAGACAGGAGTGAAGATAGACATCAATGATTCAGGGATAATCAATATCGCCTCATCCGATGAAACTTCTGCTTCAAAGGCCATGGA
>DATKOU010000166.1:0-5315 GCA_035524455.1 Thermodesulfovibrionales bacterium
GAGACTTTTGGTGTAGCAGCTAATCTGCCGCTCCATGAACGCGAGACGCATTATATACTGGAAGTAACCTTGAGATAGTTTCGGCTCTTGAGAACTGTCGCTTCGTCGGTGAAGTCCACATCAAAGGCGGATTAGGTTTCAATGGGGAAGGGTGTCAAGTTTAGAGCGAAATCTGCAGATAGAGAGGGTATTAAAAGACAGCCGACAAACTCTTGATCGAAACAAGAGATGTCGACTGCCCAGGATTTTGAGAGACCTGACCGGTCCTAGCAACTGTAGGGGTTTCAGCCACCGCCTCCGAACATGCTGCGAAGCTCGTTGAGACCGACTGGTCCTGAAAGTTTCAGTTCTTTTTCTCCGCACTTGGGACATGGCTCATTCTGCAGTTCCGCATCGCTGTTCAGCATGGTTGCATACTGGGTTCCGCACTTTCTGCAGATGCATTTGTTGTATGACATGGTGTTCAACTCCATCACTAACCTCCGTCGTTCTCTATTGTTTCATTGTTTCTTAATTATAACATAACAAACCCGGCATGGCAATCCCCTGTGCTTTACGGATGCTGAGGGGCTTTTTCTCCGCGATTAAGGCGGCGGGCAAGAAGGGCAAGGGATTCGTCATTTCCTTGTCCGCTGTTTTTCCATGAACGAGAGAAATGTCTTCATGTCGCATTTTCCTGTTTTTATCTGGAACTCATGGCAGTCGCTCAGAGAGCGTAAGTCCTCTCTTAACCTTGCAGTATCTTTCAGTTCTGTTCTTAATAGTTCGAGAATTTTCCGCGCCATCGGGGTGGAGTTTTTCTTCACTGAGTAAAACACCAGCTTTCCCTCCCTTCGCTCATTAAGGAGCCCCGCACTGCTGAGGAGGGAGAGGTTCCTTGAAATCAGAGGCTGGGAAACTCCCAGGATCCCCATGAGCTGGCAGACACAGAGCTCCCTGTGGGCAAGGAGCATAAGAATCCTCATCCTTGTTTCATCAGACAACAGTTTAAAAAGCTGTGTGGCATCTCTCATATAGATATATTTATATATGATTATCTAATATTTGTCAAGAGAAAAAGCGGCTAGGGAGAAAAAGCGATGATGCGTCAGGACATGTGGAGCATGGTCGCATGTCTGAGCACTTCGCTTGCCGCGTCACTGAGGTGCGAGAAGTTCTTTGCATTCTGAATCGCGATGGACGCATAGAGTGCGAGGGCATCCAGCATCTTGAGGTCATCAAGGGTGAAGGGTTTTTCGGAGTGGTTACTCATGTTGATCACGCCGAAATTGTAATTCCTGCACCTGAGGGGAGCGCAGAGCAGGGAGGTGATGGGGGAGCCGCCGGGAATAAAACGTGAGTCAAGAGAGACATTGTTTACCAGCTCTGCCCTGCCTGTCCTCAGCACATCGCCTGCGATTCCTTCACCCACAGAGAGGATCACCTTAGGGTCAGCCTCCTCACCAAAGGCTGCGGCAATGACGAGGGATTTTCCCTCATTGTCAATGAGCATGAGGGAACCGTTATCAGCAGGGATGACATGCTTCGCCTCCTTCAATATAAGCGTGGAGGTCTCGTCAACATCGACACAGATGCGCGACATTTCGGTGTGCTCCTTTTTGAGCTTCGCAAGCTCCCCATCAAGTTTCCTTATCCTCTGGCTCATGGATTCCAGCATCTTGAATACAAGGGTAGGGTCCCTGTTGATGGTGGTGAAGAGCTTTTTCTTGTCTACGCTCAGTACCCTCGCATCACCCAGTGCAATGGCAGTGGCAGAGCGGGGCATACGGTCGAAAACTGCCATTTCCCCGAAGATTTCCCCTTCCCCGAGGGTCGCAATGGTCATCTCCCCCGAATCAGTCCTTTTTGTGATCTTCACCTTACCCGACTGAATTACGTACATCACCTCACCTGTGCTGCCCTCGTTGAAAATAGTCTCACCACTTGCGTACACCTTCCCCAGTTCGCCCTCTTTCATGATGCCCTCCTCGTGAGAACCTGGGAAAATTCCCTCAAGAAATTCCCATGCATCCTGATGTCAAGGGCCTTGGGGAATATATTCTTGTATCTCTCGTTCCCGGTAAACATATTCCAGAGGATTGAGCTGAGGATCCTGCGGTCAGCGGGACCCTGTTGCTCTCTCCGGACGACCCTGAGCATGCCCTCAGTGAGGATCTTGTTTTTCCGGTACACGTCCGTAACGGTGAAGAGGAACTGGCCATAACGGTTGTCGATGATGATACTGTGGTAAACCGGGTAATAATCCTCCTGAAAATGGCTGGCGCTCACCCCCTGAAAGAGCGCGGTTTTGGCAGCAGCCTTTCCCATGAGATATGCAGCCCCGAGTCCGTCCTTAAAGAGCCTTGTGGAGCCCGCATCACCGCATGTGACTACCCTGTCGGTGAAGGGTTTCAGGGGCGCCCCTACGTTCATCTTCGGCAAACAGCGGCATCCCACGGTGTACGGGATGTCCTTTAACACGTTTTTCACTACCGGTTTTTCCAGAAATTCACTCACAGTGTTTGCGTGCATCTCTTTACCAAGGATACAGAGGGTGACATACGCGCCCTTGGGAATCATGGCAGCAAACTTCATCCCCTTGTCCGGGAGGAGGAAGAGATGGACCGAATTTCCAAAATGCTTTTGAACGTTCTCTTCGCCCAGAAGCAGCTCTGCGATGGCTGTGGTGACCGTGGGAGGTTCCTTGTATCCAAAACCGATCTCTTCAAACATCTTTGGGGTGGTGCTGTTAACTCCAAATGCCCCCACCACCAGGTCAAACTGCCCCAGTTCCCGGTCCTTCGAGAAGAGAACAGGCTTCTTGTCCCTGATCTCAATGCGGTCAACCCTGAGCGGATCAAGCGTAGCCCCCTCCTTGATCGCGTCCTTGAGCAGAAAATAATCAAAACTCTCCTTCCCCTCCTGGATCATTCCTTTCGGCCCGCCGCCCCGGTACACTGTGGCGATGGTCCTTTCAAGGTCAGGAGTTGCGAAGTACACACCGCCGTGGTTTGTGTGGAGATTGTAGGAATTAATGCCCTTTCTCACCACAGAGTCAGGGAGATTGATGCCCTCAACAGCAAGGGCTTGGACAAGGAGTTCTGATATTATCCCCCCGCAGCGGTTGCACCCCGCAGGTCCGTCCTTGGTGAAGTCTTTAGGCTCGAAGATCGTGAGCTGGATCTGTCTTCCTATCATCCTTGCCATCTTGAGCGCAAAGATGCTGAAAAAGGACCCTGTGGGGCCGCCCCCTACCACCCCGATATGTGCGCCGTCTTCTAACACATACGCATCAAGGTTATCGGCTGTTTGCGTCACTGGACCCCTTGTACGAATAATAATGGGATATGCGCGCTACTCTATCTCCTAAGGCTATTACAGTCTCCCCTGCGTGTCAACACAGATCTTGTCTTCAGCCTGCGCGTGGACTTAGAGGAGCCTGTGGCGACGGTTCTCAACGATGCTCCCCCTGCTCCCCTTGTCATGAAACTCGATCAATTCAACCCTGCCGTCCTTTCGCTGCAGATATATGCAGTCGCTACGCTCTATCTTTGGGAAATACTTCCCTGATATGTCTTCATAGAGGTCAACACGATAAAGGGGCTTTCCCGAGGAGGGCACCTCTGATTCTTCTTCGAAAACGATCCTGAGAATGCCGGATTTTTCATACACAACGTACCTTCCGTGCTCATTCTTATATCCGACATAGTATCTCCCCGCTTCCTTATGGTATACGTCCGCATTCATGGGATACATTCTGTTCCCCACCTTCTCAGAAAAGGTGTTCCCTTTGATCCTGAAGGTCTTTTCTGCCCTGCATAATACCCATTCCGAGGTTATCCTGTCAGGACTGTGGGTCAATACAACCGAATCCTTGCTGAGCGAAGTCTTGTTCAGAGCCTCGTAGTTGGTATGGACTACGCTGTTGCCAAAAGAAATATCATGGATAACAACAGCATCACGAAAGGCATTGACCGCTTCCCTGTACCGCTCCTCACTCCATATCCTTTCTATATAGTCATTGATATCGCCATAGAGAATGGAAGAAGACCCGAATTCCTCTCTTGAGACTGGCAGTCTCTGGTCCCTCTTTTCTTCATAGAGCTGCTTCCACAGCTCTATGTTATGGTTAGTATCAGAACTGAAGACGAGGGTCTCTGCGGCTGTCCTGATCTTTATCCCTATCCCTGTAACGCCATGCCATACCGGCGCCTTGAGTGCTTCTATGGTGAAGCCTTCCTCATCCTTAAGGGTGTTTTTGTTTTCTTCGTAGAAGACGGGAGAGGAAAAGGGATAAAAACTCTCTGGCTCGATCCATTCCCCGTAATGTGGGTCCTTGAAGAGAAGCCTTGGCCTTTTTGTCTTGTAGTTCAATACAATCTTCGCCCTGTCGGGGCCCAGGACATTTCCGTTCCGGTCTGCAACAAAGAGGCTTGCCTTCCCGTTCCCTTCGTCCAGTGAGACAATCCTGTACTTCGCACGCGGCCCCAGCATCTGATAATCCACATACTCATCATAGGGGATATCAATAATGGTCTTGGAATCCTTTGAGAGGCTTTTGTCCAACGCAGAGGCGGATGCCCTCATGAGTTCATCATGCACGTCCTCAGAGGTAAGGAGATAGACCCTGTTGGGAAAATCAGGAGCGTACATATTAAAAAGGGCGAGGTCAGTGAACCATCTCTTATGGTCATCGTGGCAGTGCGTGATGATGAGGCCCTTGATTCCCTTGAGTCTGTGGCCCCCTATCTGCTGGAAGAGCGGCGCCCCGCAATCAATGAGAAAGCTGGATTGTCCTATGGTCACCTGGTACCCGATGCTTTTCCCCATCCTGGAAAACGGGCCGTAGTCACCAAGGATATGTAGGGTAATCCCATCAGCCATTTTGACCTATTCTAGCATAAAGGGTGAGCAGGTTAAAGATGTTTTCATACGAACAGGGGAGAATGGGAAGGCCTGCCTTGAGGTATAATGTACCGGTAAGCTTCGCCTTCCCATTTTACTGGGAAGGAACAGGGTGATTACTGTATAACAAACAGATGAAGGACCCCAGGCACATAAAGATTGACATCTCAGAGGCAGGGAACCGGCTTGATACCTTTCTTGCCGGAAAAACCGGGATTACGCGCTCGCAGATACAGAAGCTCATTGAAAATGGAGATGTCTTGGTAAATGGAGCCGCTGTCAGCCAGAACTACAGGACAAAGGGCAATGTGGTGGTAAGCCTGACCATACCCTTTGAAGAAACAGAAGGTCTTGTCCCTGAACCGATACCCATCGAAATACTTTATAAGGATGATGCGGTTGTGGTGGTGAACAAACCCGCGGGTATGGTG
>DATKOU010000167.1:0-5298 GCA_035524455.1 Thermodesulfovibrionales bacterium
GAGGTAAAGGCGGAGAGCGATATCTGCTGCACATCTGCCAATGTGGTAAAGGTGATAGAATCTTTGCCGTCTGAACGGATCATCTGCATTCCGGACAGAAATCTCTCCATGTGGGCGCAAAAGAACACGAAGAAGCAGGTAATTGCGTGGGATGGTTTTTGTCATGTCCATGACAGGGTCACAAAGGAAGATGTGCTGAAGGCGAAGAGACAGCATCCGAAAGCCCTTTTGATGGCGCACCCGGAATGCAGGCCTGAGGTGCTTGAACTGGCGAACCATGTGACGAGCACGTCAGGGATGCTGAGGTTTGCAAAGGCATCAGACGAAGAGGAGTTCATTGTCGGGACAGAGCTTGGGCTTATGCACCGACTGAAAAAGGACAATCCCCATAAGCTGTTTCATCCCCTAAGAAAAGACATGATATGTCCAAATATGAAAAAAACCACGTTGGGAAGCGTGGCAAGGGCGCTCACAGGGATGACGCATCGGATAAGTGTTCCTGAGGAGATACGGATTCCTGCCAAAAGGGCGCTGGACAGAATGCTTGCGATAAAGTGAGTGTCGTTTCTTCTTTTGGCATCTCAGTCTTGGCCAGAAATCCAGGTTTTTACTTAAAAGAGCCCCTTGAGCGAGGAATGATGTTCCTTTGGCGATTCTCATGAATATCCTCAGAGACAAAATCATCAAAAAAATACAATCAGAAGGCCCCATCAGCTTCGAGACATTTATGGATATGGCACTCTATGAACCCTCCCTTGGCTATTATATGAGGGATTCTGCCATGATAGGCAGAGCAGGGGACTTCTATACCAGCCCCCATCTCCACTCCATATTTGGTGCAATGCTGGGCAGGCAGATGGAGGAGATGTGGGAATGGATGGGCAGACCGCCGGTATTTTTCGTGGTAGAGATGGGAGCTGGTATGGGGTACCTTGCCAAAGATCTCATGGCCTCTCTCACTGAAAGGGAAATATTTCCCCATCTCGAATACCGCATTATTGAACAGAACCCTTCAATAAAGGCACATCAGGAGAGATTACTCGAGGACTTTCGGTACAAGGTGAAGTGGGCTTCTGATTTGAAGCAAATGGGACCGGTTTCGGGCTGTTTTCTCTCCAACGAACTTCTAGATGCCTTTCCTGTAAAGTTGGTGGAAATGGATCATGAGTTGATGGAGATTTATGTCGCGCTCTCTTCCCAATATCTTTTATCAAAGGAAAACGAAGAGGCTCTTTTAGAGAACCTCACATTTGTTGAAGTCAAAAAACTCTGCAGCGCAGAAACCGGGGATTATTTTAAGGGGTTTTCCCTGGAACTTCCCAAGGGGTATAGGACAGAGGTGAATCTGAGAGTCAAAGAATGGCTCCTGAAAGTAAACGAGAGACTTGCGGAGGGTTTTGTACTGACCATAGACTATGGGTATACGGCGATGGACTACTACAGTGAGGACAGAAACAGGGGGACGTTGCTTTGTTACCATCGCCACCAGGTGAGCGAGGACCCTTACAGGAACATAGGGCAACAGGACATGACTGCGCATGTGAATTTCTCTTCCCTGAAAAAGTGGGGAGATGAACTGGGATTAAAGACCGTGGGTTTCAGTCACCAGGGGGCTTACCTGGTTTCTCTGGGGATCGGTGAAGTGATGAACGAGCTGTATGGCGGATGTCCGGACGTGTTTGATGTGGCAAAGATTAAGGGTCTCATCCTCCCTCAGGGTATGGGTGATTCCCACAAAGTGATGATCCAGTATAAAGGGAAAGGCGAACCGGAATTAAAGGGATTTACCCTCAGGAACCAGGGGGAGAAGCTGTAATGTATTCCTGCAATCTCTCCATGCTTTTCAAGACCCGTTCTGGTGTGTGTGTTTCAATTGTGTAGACACAATGATTCCCCTGCAATTCAGAGAAAAGGGCAGCAAAGTTGAAGGTCCCCTCTCCAATGGGCAGATGCTGGTCACGACTTTTGTCATTGTCATGGAGGTGGACTTCAAAAATATAGGGTTTGAGGCTTTTGATCCATTCCTCCAGAGGGAGCCTTGTGAAGAGGTTAAAGTGTCCTGTATCAAAACATAACCCAAAGTGTTCTGAGTGAAGCTCCTCCATAAGCAGAAGGAGGTTCGACGGTTCATCCTCGAATATGTTTTCGATGGCTATCTTAAGATTTAAGGCTGCTGCCCTTTCCCTCAGAGGTCTCCATGTGGTGAGGCTCGCCTCAAGCCAGATATCCACCCTGTGTGCATACTTCCACTTTTCATAGCCCGAATGAAATACGACAATCTGGGGTGAAAGGAGTTCAGCGATCTCCATTACCTGGAGAAATCGTTCAACTGTGACGTCCCTAATCCTCGAATCCACCGCACCGGGAGACATATCCATAAATGGTGCATGGATGGACAGGGAAGGATTATAATCGAGACGTTCCATTAATATCCTGATATCTTCTTTTTTGAGGGAATCCAGGGAGGATGAGGGGAAAAATATCTCCAGATTCAGCTTCTTCTGCGTGATATAGGTGAGATATTCCTTTATTTTGGGATAGGGAACATGGACATGGACTTTGTTCACTCTGTCTTCGAAGTGGTCTGTAAGGCAGACGTTGCCTTGCTCTCTGAGGGAGTGTCTGCTTTCTTCTCCTCTTTGGCTGGCTTTTCCTTATCGCCTTCCGCGGTCTTTTTTGTGCCACCAGAGGCGTAATCGGTCTTATACCAGCCCGTTCCTTTCAGGACGAAGGAGGTACTTGAAATGAGTTTTGTCATGGGTCCACCACAATCAGGACATGTGGTGAGAGGCTTATCATTGTGCCTCTGCACCACTTCATGCTTTTTGCCACACCCTGAGCACTGATATTCGTAAATCGGCATACACGGACCTCCGTATCACACACTTGTACAATAATAACTTATTCAAAACAGCATGGTCAAATCAGCCGAGCCCAAGACTTATGCCCTTTTATATTTTCTGAGGTATAATAACCAGTGCTCATCGTCGCGTTGACAGGAAATTACGGAATGGGAAAGACCACTGCCTTGGAGATGTTCAGGGATCTCGGTGCAGCCACTCTGAAGACTGACGAAGTGGTAGATACATTGCTCAAGGATGCAGGGGTCCTGAAGACGATCAAGAGAGAGTTTGGAGACGGGGTATTTTCAGGTGACGGGGATCTCAACAGGGAAAAGCTTTCTTCCATTGTCTTCAGGGACAGCGGCATGAGGGGCAGACTTGAGAAGATTCTCCACCCCCTTGTCTTCGAAAGAATCGAAGAGTTCCTGAAAGGTCTGGTCAATAAGGTGGCTGGAAAAGGTGTGGTGATTATCGAAATTCCCCTGTTGTTCGAGAAGGGTTATACCGAAAGGTTCTCTAAGAATATCGTGGTGTATGCGGATGAGGAAGCGGCCCTAAAACGTCTTGAGGAGTTGGGCATTACCAGGGATAATGCCATGATGCGGCTGAACGCACAGATGCCCATCAAGGAGAAGGTTAAAAGGGCAGACTTTGTGATTGACAACAGTGGTTCTTTGGAACATACGAGGGCACAGGTAATTGAAACCTACCACAAACTTCTGGAAGACTAGGGAGAGAATGATTATCGTAAGAGGGCTGGAGAACCTCAAGGAAAAGTATAGGGATGTGGCACTCACCATAGGGAATTTTGACGGTGTGCATATAGGTCACCAGAAGATACTCAAGAAAGTTACCGAAAGGGCGCGGGTCATGGCAGGAACAGCCATGGCTGTAACGTTCGATCCACATCCTGCAAAGGTTGTCACGCCGGAAAAAGGGGTGAGGATTTTGACATCCTTTCAGGAAAAGGTGAGGCTGATGGAACTCCACGGCATAGAGGTAATTCTGTGTATCCACTTTGACAAGGAGTTTGCAGGCATAAGACCGGATGAGTTTATACGTGATGTGATTGTGGGTAGGATCGGGGCAAGGGAGGTAATCGTCGGCCACAATTATTCCTTCGGAAAAGGGAAAAAGGGTACCACAGGACTTTTGAGAAGCAGGAGCAGGAAATACGGATTCATCTTCAGGGTCATCAGGAGCGCGAGGCTCTATGGTGATGTGGTGAGCAGCAGCAGGATCAGAAGCCTTCTGAGCCGGGGGAGGGTCTGTGAGGCATCATGGCTCCTGGGAAGGCCTTATATGATGGAGGGGACTGTGGTAAAGGGCACGGGAAGGGGAGGGAGGCTTCTTACTATTCCCACTGCCAATATAAGTACTCTCAATGAGCTCGTGCCAAAGGAAGGCGTGTATGCGGTGAAGGTCGACCTGGAGGGGAAAATACTCGACGGCGCGGCAAACTTAGGGGAAAACCCCACTTTCGGAGAAAACAGAGTGAGCCATGAAATACACATTCTTGATTTTTCCGAAGATGTCCTTCACAAAAAACTCAAGGTACATTTCATCGACCGCATCAGGGATGAGAAGACGTTTCCTGATGTCCATGCCCTCCGGGAACAGATCAAGAGAGATATAGAACGTGCGAGGGAAATACTGAAAACGAAAAAATATCCTACATTGAGATAGGATCAACGTCAGCCGTTATCCTTATTCCCCTTCTTTTTTCAAGGCTTTTCAGAATGCTTCTCGCATAGTTGTGGAGGTATTCTTTAGAGGCAGATTTTAACAAAAGCTTCCATTGACCTGAGCCTTTCCCGGAGGTCCTCACCGGGCCGACTATCTCCACCGTCCCTCCTGTATCGGCCAGGGCTTTCATGAGCATTTCCTCTATCTCCCCTTTCGCGGTAATGGTCAAAAGCACCATGCGGGAAAAGGGCGGATAGGAGAGGGATCTCCTCACGGAAAGTTCTTCCTTATAAAAACTGTTGAGGTTGTAAGTTTTTACATATCTGAACACATAGTGCTCCGGTATCCTTGTCTGGATAAGGAGCAGACCAGCATCCTCGACGTACTCTGATGTGCTGATAATCTCCTGGAAGAGCAGTTCGGCGGACCTGAAATCAGGAAGGTGAAGCTGCATGTCAGGGTTGAGGAAAGCGCAAAGACCGAAGGATTTCCTTCTGGGGAGTCTCTTTGTAATCACTTTTGTTCCTACCATCATTTTTTCCCCAAGGGAGATATGGTGGAGGTCTCTGTGGACGGGATCCTCTTTCAGCACATCCTTATCCAAAAGCAGTGGTCTTACGTGAAGATGGTGTTCGATTTCTGCCGCGATTCTCTGTGTGCCGGCGCCGATCATCTCGAACCGTGAACTCCTACACCTCCCGCATATATCTGCTGCGTTACGGGTATGCCCGCAATAGTGACATTTGAGAAGGCCTTTGTCTTTATGGTA
>DATKOU010000168.1:0-4892 GCA_035524455.1 Thermodesulfovibrionales bacterium
ATGAATTAAGGCAGCAGGTTCAGCAGAAAGACTCTGAGATACAGCAGGTGCGGAAAGAACTCCAGAATGAAGGACAACTGAAGACCGAGGCCCTCACCAGCCTCAGAGAATCCCAGAGGAGCTTTGAGGAACAGAAAGCCCTCATTGATGCCATGAAGAAAGAGATGACCGACACCTTTAATGCCCTTTCCTCGGCGGCACTGAAGAGCAGCAGTGAGGATTTCCTGAGGCTTGCCTCCGAGCACCTCGGCAAAGTGGTATCGGACACCAAAGGGAAACTGGGAGAGCATCAGGCGGCCATGGACGGGATGATAAAACCTCTCCAGGAGACACTCAAGAGATATGAAGAACAGATACGGTCCATTGAGGAAGGCAGGCATAAGGCCTACGGAAGTCTCGAAGAACAACTGAGAGCGCTGGCATCAACCCATGAAAATCTCCAGAGAGAGACGAGCAATCTTGTGTCTGCATTGCGGAAACCACAGGTAAGGGGTCGATGGGGTGAAATGCAATTAAGGCGTGTTGCTGAACTCTCAGGCATGTCTATGCATTGCGATTTTACCGAGCAACTGTCCGTAGATACTGAAAAGGGAAGGATTAGACCTGATATGGTCGTACATCTTCCCATGGAGAGAGAGATTGTTGTTGATTCAAAAGTGTCGCTCGAAGCGTATCTTGACTCAATCTCCGCGTCGACGGAGGACGAAAGAAAAACAAAAATGGAGAAGCACGCGCAGCAGGTACGGGTGCATATGATAAAACTCGCGTCAAAGGAATACTGGAGCCAGTTTAAACAGTCACCAGAATTCGTTGTGCTTTTTATTCCAGGGGAAGCCTTCCTGAGTGCAGCCCTTGAAAGCGATACTTCCCTTATCGAGGATGGCATAGAGAAGCGGGTTATCATTGCAACCCCTACTACCTTTATTGCTCTGCTCAGGGCTATAGCGTATGGATGGCGGCAAGAGCAGCTCACAAAAAATGCCCAGGAAATAAGCGAGTTAGGCCGCCAATTATATGAAAGAATAGGGACGTTGGTTCAACATTTCGAGAGTATCGGTTCCAATCTCGAAAAAGCCATCGGGGCATACAATAAGGCTGTGGGCTCCATCGAAGCACGGGTATTGCCTTCTGTGAGGAAGTTTAGAGAACTCGGGGTGACTGCTGCAGAAGAGATTTCTGTTTTGGAACAAATAGACCAGACACCAAGAAATCTGAATTTATTGCCTGAGGAATCTCAGGAAGCATAAATAAACCGTAGAAGGAGGGCACTATGTCTGAGAAAATGAGTCATGAGGAGTTTGTGAAGAAGGCGATTGTGAGTTTGAGGAAGGAAGGGTACAAGGGCATCCATACCGTCTATTCGGGCTTTAATGAGGCGTTCAAGAAGTATTTTTCCGGTGAAAACCCTGTGGAGGTGACCAATGGTCTGGCACAGGAGGGGAAGATCGTGATAAGGCCGGTTAAGGGTGGAGTTATGCTCTACCTCTCTGAAGACGCCCCGTCGGGCAAGAGCTCAGCGGATGAGGCACTCAAGAAAATGGGACTCTAATACTCTTAAGGATTTGTGATCATGAGATCCGGGAAGAAGGAAAGCGGTTTGATTGACACCACAGAATAAGAAAAAGGTTGCCGTGATGGGCGGCGCGTTTAATCCCATTCACTACGGACATCTCAGGGCCGCAGAAGAGGTGAGGATAAAACTCGGCTTCGAAAAGGTCCTCTTTATTCCCTCGGGCAATCCCCCCCTCAAGATGAAAGACCTTGCAGATGCCAACCACCGATACGAGATGACGAGACTCTCCATAGAGACAAATCCTTTTTTTGATATCTCTGATATTGAATGCAGGGGAAGTCGAAAATCATACACAGTGGAAACGCTTACGGCGTTGGGGGAAAGGCACCCCGAGAATGAGTTCTTCCTCATTTTAGGAAATGATTCGTTCCTTGACATCCCCGCGTGGTATCAGCCGGAAAGGCTCACGGAGCTTGCCAATTTTGTAGTAGTTTCGAGACCCGGTTTCCGTTTTTCCGGTCTTTCACCTGAAATCCCGATAGCGCCAGAGACTCTATTCGCGCTTGATGCCCGTGCTCTGGAAATGCATCGCCTGCGTCTGGAGGGCGGGAGAGAACTTCTCCTGCTCAATATCACCCCTATGGATATATCGGCAACAGCCGTGAGAACGCTTGTAAAAGCCGGGAAGAGCATAAAATATCTATTGCCAGAGCAGGTGGAATCCTATATAATTCTTCATAAGCTGTATAGAGAAGGGAGTGATCACCTTTAGAGGGAAAAGATAAGGCCATCGCTGCTGCTACGTCGGCGCTCGCAAAAAAGGCAAAGGATACGCTCATCCTTGATCTCAGAGGATTAGTCGTCTTTACGGATTATTTTGTAATCTGTTCCGGAGAAAGTACCACTCAGGTAAAAGCAATAGCAGAGCATATCGAGGCAGAGTTTATGAAAAATTCCCTCAAGCCGTTATCGATTGAGGGATCCAGCTATGCCCATTGGATTCTCATAGACTATGGTGATGTGGTTGTGCACGTATTCCAGAATGAGACAAGGGACTATTACGAATTGGAGAAACTGTGGCTCGATGCACCGAGGATTCCTTTGGAGAGGGAAAACACCTCTTTAACGGGTGAGAGGTATCATTTCTGATGGGTAAGCTCGCAGTGTTGCTTTTTGTAGTCATTCTCGTCGCATTGGGCTATCTTGCGGTACTCAACAAAGAGCCTATCACATTTGCTCTCGCCCCGAAAACGGTATACGAGATGCCGAAAATCGCCCTTATCCTGCTCTCATCCGCAGTGGGCGCTGCAGTGATGCTGCTGATATTCTTCATTAGGGACACCAAGCGGTTCATTGAGGGCAGACAATACCAACGCAAGCAGAAGAAGGATATGATTGTCCAGGAACTTTACTCCAAGGCCTTGAACGCCATTCTTGCCGACAACGAAGAGGAGGCGCGCTCTGCCCTCGAGAGTGTCCTCAAGGAAGAACCGCGACATATGGATGCCCTCTTGAGACTCGGTGATATCGCGGCAGGCGATGAAGACCACCAGAAGGCCATGAACTATTACCGAACAGCCGGCGAGATTCAACCTCACAGTCTCGAAGTGCTCTTTTCCCTTGAAAGGATCATGGGGAAGACCGGCAGGACCACCGAAGCGCTCATGTACCTCGATAAGATTCTCGAACTGGACCCCGATAATCTTGCCGCCCTCTACAGAAAGCGCACGCTTTTAGAAAGGAAGGAAAAATGGGATGACCTCATCTCACTCCAGAGGGCGATCATCAAGTGTGAGCACAATGAGAAAGACCGCGAGCGGGAGCAGATAAACCTCCTGGGGTACAAGTATGAGCAGGGTCGTTACCACCTCGAAAACGGTGAACTGGAAAAGGCAAAAAAGGCGTTTAAGACCATATTACGAATGGATATGAACTTTGTGCCGGCATATCTCGGCCTGGCAGAGGCGATGCTCAGGGAAGAGGACACGGAAGATGCCATAGCCTTCCTTGAAAAGGGTTTTGCACAGACGTCCTCTCCCATTATCCTGGCACGGATAGAGGACCTTCTCATAAATCTGGGGGAGCCGGGCAGGCTCATTATGCTTTACAAGAACAGCATATTGAAGGAACCGAAGAACCAGGTCCTCCGATTCTTTATGGGTAAACTCTTCTACAGACTGGAAATGCTGGATGATGCCTTTGACACCCTCATTGCGGTGGATGGGACAAGCGCACCTTATCCGGAACTTCATCAGCTCTTGGGCAACATCTACTTGAGACGTCAGCAATGTGAGAGGGCGGTGGAAGAATTTAAGAAAGTAATCGACATCAAAAAACCCTTCCTCCTCCCTTACTGCTGCAACAGCTGCGGGTATGCATCTCTTGATTGGTCGGGCAGATGTCCCAATTGCAGGGAGTGGAATACCTATGAGTTTAACCTCCATGGTATTTGCAGGACGCAGTGACCGTAATGAGTGATGAATACACACCATAGCGAGGAAAGCCCCTGTGATCCCTTGCCCGTGATGCCCCACACGGCGCCTCACCGGGTTGTTTTGGATACAAGCCTCTTCGTGAATCCTGATGCAAGGACAAGTCTTGGCAATACCCCAACCGAGGCGTTGGAAACGTTTCTTTTTCTTGCGGCACAGATCCATATCCTTGAATTTTATATGCCCCCCTCCATATTTGAGGAACTCTTGCATTTTGTGGAAAAGGATAAGATACCCGGGGATCTCCTAGTCATTCTCCATCAAAAACCTCCCAAGAGGCATGAACTGAAATGTCCCGCGGTTCTCCTTTATGAATTAATCGACGATATGCGGGAAAGGGTGAACAAGGGTCTCAGAATTGCAGAGAAGGCGGTGAGGGGCGCGGAAAAAAATAAGGCGGATGAGATGATTCAGGATCTGAGAAGGAAATACAGGGAGGCGCTGAGGGAGGGGATAATCGACAGTAAGGAGGATGTGGATCTCCTCTTGCTCGCAATGGAACTGGATGCCCTCCTTATCACCGCTGACCAGGGTTTGATACGTTGGGCAGAAAAACTGGGGATACAATGGCTTTTCCCCGAAAAGTTTAAAGACTACCTCATGGGAGCGATAAAGAGAACAGAGTTAATCTCCGGGCAGAGAGAATAATTCGTCAGCAGTTGTCGCCTGCACCGCACTCATTTCCTGTAGCAGAGACAGTGAGAACCCTGGACCGCGTTCCTCAGCTCAAACCGTTCCTTGATATTCCTGATAATTTCTTGCCGCGTTCTTTCCCATTTGGGAGCAATGAGAATATCATCCGGAGCCATGGCAAAGAGTCTCTGGAGGACAATTTCGGGAGAAAGACGCTGAATGAACTCCACAAGGAAATCCAGATATTCATCATA
>DATKOU010000169.1:0-5434 GCA_035524455.1 Thermodesulfovibrionales bacterium
CCAGTGATGACGCGACCTGTCTTGACAGTTTCGCCCTTATTCTTTCAGGAGATTTCTTCTCGATTCCCTGCCAGAGATGGATTAGGGGACCTGCAAAAAGATGAAATGTGATAAATGCTGACACCGGATATCCGGGAATCCCCAATACAGGTTTCCCTCGCACAATTCCGAGGACTACCGGCTTTCCCGGTTTTATCCCCACGCCATGAATAACCACCTCACCGAGCTCCTGTATGGCTCTTGCGGTGTAATCCTCTGAGCCTGCCGAAGATCCTGCATTCACTACCACGAGATCAGCACTACCGCAGGCCTTCCTTACTGCCTCTTTGAGCTTGCTTATATCGTCAGGGACTATGGAAAATCGTATAGGTTCCCCACCCCATTCATGCACAAGACTGCCCAAAACCCTGGAATTGTATTCAATAATAGACCCCCTGCTCAATGTGGTGCCAGGTTCTATAAGCTCGTCACCCGTGGGTATGACCGCTACTAGGGGCCTTCTTCTCACC
This sequence comes from Thermodesulfovibrionales bacterium, assembly GCA_035524455.1. Lineage (GTDB taxonomy): Bacteria > Nitrospirota > Thermodesulfovibrionia > Thermodesulfovibrionales > UBA9159 > DASPUA01. The sequence goes on from DATKOU010000169.1 coordinate 510, forward strand.
ATTATGTCTGTATGACCCCCTGCAAGCAATGCCCCTATGTCCATGGGCCGTATTTTGTGGTTTTCGGGGAGTATAAGTTCTGTGGCGACAATATCTTCGCCAATGGTTCTCACATGCTGCCATGGCGTTGCAGGCTCTATAATCTCGATATATTCCGCTGAATCGGCAGTTTCAGTTGCTGCACGCCCACCGTCAACCTCTGATTTCCCACTGCCTATTTTATTTACCTCCTCTATCATGACCACCGCATTAAAGCCCCCGGGCATTGGGTCACCGGTGTCCACGTAGAAAGCCTGTTCACCCATCCTGAGCTTCACGGGATGGGTCTCGGAAGCGCCAAAGGTTTCAGCAAATCTCACCGCATACCCGTCCATTGCCGCTGCATGGTAAAAGGGCGATGAGATCTTTGCAATGAGGGCCTCGGCAGTCACCCTGCCCAGGGAATCGCTGACCTGAACGGATTCAGGAGCAAGGGGCCTAAGGAGCCCTTCCCTCTTGAGCCTTATTTCCCATACGCCCAACGCCTCGTCCAGAGGCGTACTTTTAAGATATATGTTCTTTTTCATGCCTTTGTTTCTCTCCCCAGATCAATTCACTTTCACAAATGCATACCATGGGAATAAAGGATATATTTACTTCCTTGGTTCAACCGTATTCATACTACTCCGTTGATATCCCTATGCATACGTCACGGAATCCCACACGGAGATCGTCAGCATCTTCAAAGACTGCTCGCAATAATTTGAGGAATGTCCTCTACCACCAGATGGCAGTGAACGCGTGTGTCCTTCTCCTTCAAGTGCCTCTCAGTGCTGGCCTTGGCTGTCTGACATATTCTTCTGAGCACATCAAACCTTTTCCCGTAATAGAGCCATGGAAATATATCACCTACTTCAGATTCCCTGAAAGGGGCGAGCTCTTCAGCGCTTATCCCTGCATTTCTGAGAAGAAGGAACATGTCCCCCCTATGTGGCCTCGCCCTCCATATGGCAAGCCCGACCATAATGGTCCAGGTTGAGGCTATATGCAGTCTGCTGAGATTTCCCCTGAACCCTATGAGGGATTCCATGAGATCCTCTCCTGTAATGATATAGGAGGTCTCTGAGAAATGATAGAGGTTCTTATGAGCGTCCTTAGCCGCAGGACTTGAGACAAAGACCCATTCAGTCATGCATGAGACGCCTTTCTTCGAAGAAACGTCAAGGCCTCTATATGATAGGTATTGGGGAAAAAGTCCACCATGCGAACCGACTCCACATCGTACTGCTCTCTCATTTTTTTTACATCTCTTGCGAGAGTAGCAGGATTACAGGACACATACACTACTCGTTCGCTGCCTCCATCCATCACCTTCTTTATGCAGTCGGTAGGAAGCCCGGTTCTCGGGGGATCAAGAATTACGCAGCCATAAGTGGGTTCTTCGAAAAGTTTTGTTACTGCGTCTTTCTTTTTACTCATGAGATTTTTCCCAACTCTTCCGTGAACAAATATGCAATTCTTTATACCATTGAGTACGAGGTTCCTTCTGCCATCTTCCACCGCATAGGAATTTTCCTCCACTGCCACCACTTCCTGTGCAATGCGGGAAAGCGGGAGTGAAAAATTTCCTGCACCCGCATAGAGATCCAAGACACGTGTCTTCTCCATTGGAGTGAGCTGCCGTATCACCTCTTCAACCACTTCTCTGTTGAGGGACCAGTGGCTCTGAAAAAAACTCCAAGGGGTCACAGAATACCTGAGGCCATTGAGGTCGAGTGTGACGTAATCCTTCCCGACGGAATCACCATTCTCAAAAGCGATTCCCGATATTCCCGTCTCCATCAAACTCTGTACTGTATCTTCAGCCGGGGTTCCCTTGACGAGAAGGGTCATTGTATCCCCTGATGACACATGTAACTCCTTAACTCCCTTGAGGTCCAAGGCCCGCGCTCTCCTTAAGAAACCATTAATCTCGTCCACCATAAGAGGGCATTCCTCGATATCCACCACTTCCCGTGTTCCCTCCTTGTAAAACCCAATTGCCCCATGAGGAGAAACCTTCAACTGGGCCTTGTGCCTGTATCTGAATTCCCTACCGACCATGGAGGGCATGAGGGTGATATCCAAGTCACCAATCCTTCTCAGTGAGTCGAGCAGTATCTCCTCCTTCACCGACACCTGCTTTTCGTATTCCATGAACTGTAACTGACAGCCACCGCAGGTTCCGAATACTGGACAGGGTGGCTGTCTTCGGTAAGGTGACGGCTCTATAATGTGTCTCGCGGCGGCGAGAGAGTAATCCCTCTTTTTATCGTGAATGGAGATCTCCACAAGTTCTCCGGGGATGGCCCCCCTGATGAATACAACCTTTCCATCCTTACAGATTACGTATCCCCCGTACACAGGCATTTCCGCCCTTACGATGCGCGGTGAAATTACACCCTGTGAAGGCACTGCTGGTTTTTCAATTTCCTGGGGCAGCGTCATTTTTTGCCAAGAAGTTTTTTTATAGTCTCTTTTAAATCACTTAGTTCTGCTGATTTTACGATATACGCCTCCGAGGCCCACACCGCGAAATCGTCCCGATAGTCGTACGCGGTCGACATGATGATAGGCACTCTGGGTTTCTTTTCCTTCATCTGCCGCAAGAGTTTTATCCCATCAATATCGGGCATGAGGATATCAAGGGTAACGAGATCGGGATTCTCTTTCTCGAACAGTTCCAGAGCCTCCGAACCGGTCGACGCTACCACAACCTCGTATCCTTCCTCTTCAAGCTCTTCCTTATAGAGACGTCTGATGTGCTGGTCATCATCCACAATCAAAAGCTTCATCCCTCCTCCTTTCCACTTGAGAGAAAGACTTTCATGGTAGTGCCTTCCTCGATCTGGGTTTTCACTTCTATTCTCCCCTTGTGCTCTTCTATGATCCTGCGGGTAATGGCAAGACCAAGGCCTGTGCCTGTGGGTTTTGTGGTATAGAAAGGATCGAAAATAAAGGGGAGATCTTTTTCTGATATCCCCTTTCCCGTATCCTGTATTTCCACAACTATATATCCGTTCCAGGGATAGGTGAGTATCTTGATCCTCCCGCGGTTTCCCACAGCCTGTATCGCATTGTTCACTATATTCAAAAACGCCTCTCTCATTCTGTCCATATCCAGAAGAATATCCGGGACCTCGGCAAATGCAGTCTCAAGGGTTATCCCTCTCTCCATGATTTCCGTCTCTACCAGGGAGAGAACGTCCCTGAGAAGGGTATTGATATTCACGGGAGTCATAGAGAGCCTGACCTCCCTCACAAACCCGAGGATATCCCTCAGGATGTCCTCAAGTCTCTTCACCTCCCGTGCGATGATGGTCGCATACTCTTTAAGATTCCCGTCAAGCTTATGCTCCAATCGCTGTGCGAATCCACCGATGGATACAAGGGGGTTCCTTATCTCATGGGCGACCTTTGCCGCAACCTCTCCCAGGGCGGCCATTCTCTCCGAAGTTGCCAGGCGCTCCCTGATCTGCTTGAGTTCCGAGATGTTTCTCAGAATATGGACAGTCCCCAAAAACTTCCCCGAGAGGTCGAACAATGGGGAAGTCGAGGAAAGAAACGTCTCTCCGGTGCGCGGATCTGCCACCTCCTCGATATATGCCTTTTTGTGTTCGACCGTTTTATGGTGCGGACAGTCCTGCCATGGCTCATTCATACCATGGAACACTTCATAACATTTCTTTCCTATAATCTTACCCTCACTCGTTCCTATCCTATCGGCAACCGCTTTGTTCACACTCTTAATAGTGTAATCCATGTCCGTAAAATATACCATGTCCGATATGGACCTGAAGATATTCTCCAGTTCAGCCTCTGCCAGGGAAACCTGTGCAAACAGCTTTGCGCCCTCAATGGCCGCAGCCATCTGATTGGAAAAGGCGGTAAGGAACCTCATGTCTTCTTCCGTAATAGGTTTTTTGTTAAAAAAGTTATCCACAAAAAGCACCCCGATGACCTTGTCCCGGGAGATGAGGGGGACAACCGCATACGCCTCTGTACCCAGCTGCTGGATGAGCACCGCGTCCGAAAGGTGCTCATGTCTCGCGTCAGGGACGTTAAATAATTGCTTTTCCTTTACAGAAAGGGCAAGGACAGAATCCGCATCCAAGGGGATCTCGATGCCCGTGCTCAGGCGGTCAAGAAATGTATCACCCTCCTGAATTCCTGCCTCGATGTCCTGCATCACCTCTGCAAGGGTCTTCTTTTCCTTGGAGAGCCTCTCCCATACCCTGCCCGCCTCTTCATAGCTCGCGGGCCCGACACCCATGGCCCCTTTTAATACCTTCCTTTCTTCATCCACCAGGAAGAGCACTGCACGGTTGAAACCAAGACCATCCCCCATAGTCACTGCAGTCAATATCATCCTCAGGAGCCTGTTGAGATCCAGCGTGCTCCTCATGGCAGAGCTTATGAAAAAAAGCCTTGAAAGTTCCTGGTTACGTTTGATTAACTCCTTTTCCACCGCCTTTTTCCCTGAAATATCCCTGGATATCCCGCTCACCCCTATAACAGCCCCTGATGCGTCCTTAATGGGAGAAAGGGTGAGACTCACCTCAATAAGCGTGCTATCTTTTTTTTGGCGGAAGGTCTCGATGTCCTTCATCACCTCGCCGTTCCTGACCTTTTCGGTATATTCCTTCTCGGTCTCTTTCAGAAATTCAGGTACAAAAGGCAGGTATTTCCCCATTGCCTCTTCTTCAGTATATCCGTATATCCTTTCGGCACCCCGATTCCAGGAGGTAACCACACCATTAAGGTCGGAGGTCACAATAGCATCCGCAGAATTCTCTATAAGACTCTCAAGGTATTCCTTTGTCTGTGTTACCTCCCGGTAGAGCGCAATCATTTCCTCCTGGTAGAGAACCCTGTCTGTGATATCGAGGATAAAGACCGCGCATTCC
>DATKOU010000170.1:0-2948 GCA_035524455.1 Thermodesulfovibrionales bacterium
TTCAGTGAACTGGCATTGAAATCCAAGCCGGCGCGCATTGCGGGCAGATGCAGCGTCTTTGCAAAGTCAGACATGATCCACCTCCAGCAGATCGCTACTCCTGTGGAGGACATCGTTGCGGGTCTCTGCTTTGCGGTGGCAAGGAACTTTAAAGGTTCTATCGTAAGAGGACGGACGATAGAGGAACCGGTTTCTTTCCATGGGGGAGTTGCGGCAAATAAGGGAATGGTAAGGGCATTCAGGGAGGTCTTCGGCTTCTCGCAGTTCCTCGTTCCCGAAGACTTCGCGCTGATGGGCGCACTGGGTGCTGCGCTCAAAGACCTGGATGAGGGAACAGTAAACCGCTTTGATCTCTCCCTGCTCAGGTCACTCATAGAATCATCTCAATTTTCCGAATCCGGCCACAGACCGCTCGTCTCTCCCGGCGATGACTTCTTCGAGAGACATCCCGAAGACATTCCCCAGTGGGAAGCTATACGTAAAAAGCCAGAAGAAACCATAAAACTCACAACATCCGGTGACCCTGCGTCAACTCCCAAAATCAGGGCGTACCTCGGGATCGATGTGGGATCCATAAGTACCAATCTCGCAGTGATCGATGACAACGGGCATCTCCTTGCAAAGAGATATCTCATGACTGCGGGAAGGCCCATTGAGGCAGTGAACCAGGGCCTCAGGGAGATAGGAGATGAACTGGGTGACAGGGTTCAGATAGTGGGCGTAGGAACAACCGGGTCCGGGAGATATATGATCGCTGACTATGTAGGTGCCGACATTGTAAAAAATGAGATAACTGCCCAGGCAACCGCTGCCGTCTCCATAAATGAGAGTGTGGATACCATCTTTGAGATCGGAGGCCAGGACTCAAAATATATATCCCTGAAGGACGGTGTTATTGTGGATTTTGAGATGAACAAGGCCTGTGCCGCAGGTACCGGCTCTTTTCTCGAGGAACAGGCGGAAAAGTTGGATATCTCGGTGAAGAATGAGTTTGCCGGATGTGCGTTTTCCTCAGAAACTCCCTGCAGACTGGGAGAGCGGTGTACAGTTTTTATGGAGAATTCCTTGATGGCTAACCTCCAGAGGGGCGCAGAGAAGAACGACCTCCTTGCAGGCCTTGCGTACTCCATAGTCCAGAACTACATCAATAAAGTTGTTACCGGAAAAGCCGTGGGTGAGAACATATTCTTTCAGGGAGGGGTTGCCTTCAACAAATCAGTGGTGGCAGCATTTGAAAAATACCTTGGCAAGAAGATAACGGTGCCGCCGCACCATGATGTGACCGGAGCAATAGGCATGGCACTCATCGTCATGCGACATACCCAGGGTATAGCAGCCTCTGACTCCCGGCGCACTTCTTTCAAGGGGTTTGCCCTTTCGGAGCGGTCCCATGAAATCTCGTCTTTTGAATGCAAGGGATGTCCCAATGTATGCGAGATCAACAGGGTGAAGATCGCAGAAGAAGAAGGCTATCTTTTCTATGGAGGCAGGTGTGAAAGATATGATGTAAAAAGGCAGAAAGAACCTTCTGCCCTTCCAGACCTCTTTACCTTCAGGGAGGAGATGCTGTGGAAAGAACATACCAAAAGGCTCTCGAAGGCCGGCAATGGACAAACCACCGCGATAGGGATTCCTTACCTCTTCTTCTTTCATGACTATCTCCCCTTCTGGACAACCCTCCTCTGGGAACTTGGATTCCATGTGGAGGTCTCACCAAAGACGAACAGGGAGATCGTGAACACCGGGGCCGAAAGCGTCCTCGCTGACACATGCTTCCCTGTCAAGGTTGCCCACGGCCATATAACACATCTCATCGAAAAAGGGGTCACTACCCTGCTTATACCCAGTTTTATCAATATGAATGACACCGATGAGGAATTTCAGAGAGGGTACGCATGCCCTCTCACGCAGTCGATCCCCTATGCAGCCCGGGTCGCGCATCCTGAGGCAAGTATCCTGGCCCCCATTGTGAATTTGAGGGCAGGAAAGAAGTCCTTGATAAATGAGATGCTGAGGGTCCTCAAGCCCTTTAAAATAAGGAGGGCGAAGCTCTTGGAGGCCGTGAAGACTGCGGAGAAGGCTCAGAAAGAGTTCTCGGCCTCAATAGAGACAAAGGGGGCTGAGGTCTTTTCTTGCCTTCAGGAGAGAAGCATCATTATTGTCGGAAGACCCTACAATGCCTTTGAAAGCGGCATGAATCTTAACATTCCCAAAAAACTCTCTGACCTTAATGTTCTTGCAATTCCCATGGACTTTATTCCTTCTGCAGGCCTCAGGATAAGTGATACGTGGCCGAATATGTACTGGAGGTCCGGCCAGAGGATACTAAGGGCTGCACGCTTCATAAGGGACCACCCGCACCTCTTCGCTATTTTTATAGGAAACTTCTCGTGCGGTCCCGATTCCTACCTCCTGAAATTCTTTACTGAAGAGATGCAGGGGAAACCCTTCCTCCAGATCGAGATAGACGAACACAGTGCTGACGCGGGAGCCATGACAAGATGCGAGGCATTCCTTGACAGCATAGGGCAGCGGGATCACATGACCGCCCATACGGCGAAGGACAAGGAGGAGCACCGCACCGCCGCGCGCTTCCATCGCAGCCATCCTTTTGAAAAAAGGACTGTCTTCATGCCAAGAATGACAGACCACGCGTTTGCCATTGCCGCCGCCTTTGAACGATGCGGCGTGCCTGCAGAGGTTCTTCCGGAATCGGACAGGGATTCTGCTGACATAGGGAGGCGGTACGTCTCGGGCAAAGAGTGTTACCCCTGTACTGTCACCACAGGAGACATGCTGAAAAAGGTCTTCTCCCCGGATTTCGAGCCAGAGCGGTCTGCCTTTTTCATGCCCTCAGGAACAGGACCCTGCAGATTCGGTCAGTATAACGTGTTTCACCGGATGGTGCTTAGCGAACTTGGCTACCATAATATACCTATTCTTTCACC
>DATKOU010000171.1:0-16927 GCA_035524455.1 Thermodesulfovibrionales bacterium
TGCAATGAGCTTTCTGGGTTACAGGGAGGGTGCCTTTCCCGTTTCTGAGAAGGCATCCAGGGAAGTGTTATCATTGCCCATCTATGCTGAACTTGGAGAGCCGGATATAGAGAAAATAGCAGGAGTTATAAAAAGGGTTGCCCAATAGTGGTTCATAGCCTGTTAGGAAAAATCCCTTTAAAGGACCAGAAAGTAATTCATACTCTCCGCATGCATAAGCCGGCGTATCAATAGCCCTGGAAACTATGAAGACGGTCATGATAGTGGCGGGCGAGAGTTCTGGTGAACTCTACGGTTCTCTCCTCGCTCATACCTTACGTGCCATGTGGCCTGAGGTGAGGCTGGTGGGCATGGGGGGCGAAAGGATGAGAGACGCGGGAGTTGAGCTCTTCTCCGGCATATCCAGTTCCCTAGGCCTCACAGAAACCCTCTCATCCATTAAAAAGCTCCGCGAATCCTTTACAAAGGCCTCGAGGATATTACGGGAAATCGCTCCAGAGATCGTGGTACTCATTGATTATCCTGATTTTAACTTTAGGATTGCCAGGATTGCGAAGAGGCATGGGGTGAAGGTGCTCTATTATGTGAGTCCGCAGGTATGGGCGTGGAGAAAAGGAAGGGTAAAGACCATGGGAGAGATTGCGGACAGGGTGGCGGTGATCCTCCCTTTTGAAGAGGAGATTTATAAGAAGGCCGGCATTCCCTGTGAATTTGTGGGCCACCCTGTGATGGAAGAGATAGATGCGTTGGAAAAAACAAACGCACAGGAAGTGGAACACCTCAGGCCGGGATCCGGAATCCATACTCCAACCGTTTCCCTTCTCCCCGGCAGCAGGCCCCATGAACTGAAGACACTCTTTCCTGTCTTTACCGGCTTTGTGGAGAGATTTACCCACAAATTTCCCGGAGTGCGGTTTCTCGTACCTCTTGCGCAGAATGTGGAGGTTGACCAATTCAAGGAAAGCATCTCAGCGCTTGAGGGAAAGGGTGTCGTGTTCATGAGAGGTGATGCCCTCAAATCCCTTGTCTCATCAGACATGGCGGTCATCGCCTCTGGTACTGCAACCCTTCAGGCCGCGCTCCTGGGAACACCCCTGGTGGTGGTGTACAGGGTCTCCCCCCTGACTTACTTCATCGGGAAGAGCGTACTGGACGTCACACACATTTCCCTCGTGAATATTATCGCGGGAAAAGAGGTTGTCCCGGAACTTATCCAGCATGAGGCAACCGCAAAAAATATCGTGGCACAATCCAGGAAGATTTTGTATGATGATAAGTACAGAGAGTCCATGATCTCTTCATTCAGGAAGATAAGGGAGCTCTTCTCAGGAAAGCAGCCATCCCGAAGGGTGGCAGAAATGATAGGGGAGATGGCAGGGTGGGAGTACGGGAAAGCCGGAGCCGTCTCCCCTAATAATTCGCAGAGGCGGAACGCGTGAAAGACCTAAAGAAGATCCTCGTGCTGGTGAAACCCTACTGGGGACGGCTCATTGTCGCAGGCATTTGCAGCCTTGTGGTTTCGGGACTGAACGGGTCACTGGCGTGGCTCGTCAAGCCTGCAATGGACAAGGTGTTTGTGCAAAAGGAACCCGCATTCCTCGTCCTGCTGAGTCTGGCTGTCATGACCGCCTATCTCGGCAAAGGGGTCTTTTCTTTTTTTCAGTCCTATCTCATGAGGTCGGCGGGCGCGAAGATCGTAAGGGACATAAGGAACAAATTATTCCACCATTTGCTTTACCTCCCCATGGGTTTCCTCCATAGAGACTCCACCGGCGCCATGGTCTCCAGGATAATTAACGACGCAGGGTTTGTCCAGGGGCTCCTCGCCTACACCGTAAAGGACATTTTTGTGGAGGGCGCGACCATAATGGTCCTTGTCTGTGTAGCCATGTACAGGCGATGGGACATCACCCTCATATCTATCGTGGTGCTGCCCGTCGCCTTCTACTTTGTTTCAAGGCTCGGAAAGAGGCTCAAGAAGGTCAGTCTGCATACCCAGGAGAAAATCGAGGAAATTACCGAGATCCTTACCGAGACCTTTTCTGGCAACAAGATCATTAAGTCCTTCTGCAGAGAAGAGGATGAAATGAGAAGATTCAGGGGCAAGAACCACGACTTTTACCGGGAACTCATGCGGTCCACAAGGATTATTGAGGGAACTTCCCTGATGATGGAGTTCGTAGGAGGTTTGGGTATCGCATTTGTCCTCTGGTACGGAGGGAGTCTTGTGATCAGAGGGACCATTACCGCGGGAGATTTCTTCTCCTTTCTCGTGGCCATCTTCATGATCTATACCCCTGCGAAGCGCCTTGTGGCTGCAAATAATTCCCTCCAGCAGGCAAGTGCGCCCCTTGACAGGATTGACAGGCTTCTGGAAGAAGAAACAGAACCGGATGGCACCATAGCGCTGGAAGGGTTCCACAATGAAATTGCGTTCAATCATGTCTCCTTCAGGTATCAGGGAACCGATGACGATGCCCTGGATGACATCTCGCTCACTGTGAAGAAAGGAGAGATCATCGCCCTTGTGGGCAGGAGCGGTGCCGGCAAGACCACCTTTGTGGACCTCATACCGAGATTCTACACCCCTGGAGGGGGAAAGATATTCATAGACAGCGTTGACATTTCCGGAGTCACGCTGAAATCCCTCCGCTCCCTTATCGGCATTGTGACCCAGGATGTCATCCTCTTTAACGATACCGTGAGGGCAAATATTGCTTACGGAGATGCCAGGGCATCGGAGGAGGATATTGTAAACGCAGCAAAAGCTGCATACGCCCATGAGTTTATCCTCCAGCTTCCCCATGGCTATGACACGGTGGTAGGGGAAAGGGGAATCAGGTTATCGGGAGGACAGAAACAGAGGCTTTCCATAGCAAGGGCAATATTGAAAAACCCTCCCATACTTATTCTGGATGAGGCCACCTCATCTCTGGACACCGCTTCGGAGATTATGGTACAGAGAGCCCTCGAAAATCTTATGAATGACAGGACCGCCTTTGTGATTGCTCACAGGCTTTCCACCGTGAGAAGGGCGACCAGGATCATCGTGATGGACAAAGGCAAGATCGTTGAGTCAGGTACACATGAGGCACTCCTCGCGTTTGACGGCATTTACCAGAGGCTGTACAGCCTGCAGTTCGACGATGCAATGGCGGACAAACTGTTGAGTGAATCTCCCCTGATCACCGAACGACACTCCTGAGATGTTTTTCGCGTATAGCCTCCTTTACACTGTCGCTTTGCTCGCTCTGCTGCCCTATGAATATTTCAGGAGACCAAAGAGCCTCAGGATGAGATGGCTGAGAGAAAGATGCGGACTGACCGCTCCTTTTTCGACTACAGGTCATTCTTCAGCCATATGGGTCCATGCGGTTTCGGTAGGAGAGGTCATTTCCGCTATTCCGTTGATACGGGAAATTAAGGGGAGATACCCTTCCCTTCGCATTGTCATTTCCACGGTGACCGACACGGGACAGAAACTCGCCCGCGAAAGGATATCAGACCTTGCGTATCCGGTATACCTGCCCTTTGATCTCGCACTTGTGCTCAAAAAAGTGATAAAGAGTCTGAAACCCCGGCTCTTCATTGTTATGGAAACGGAGTTATGGCCCAATACCTTCCGGGTATTGAGGAAAGAGGGAATTCCCATCCTCGTCGTTAACGGGAGAATATCTGACCGTTCCTTTAAAGGATACAAGAAAATAAGGTTCTTTATTAAGGAAGTGGTCAAGTGGGTGGATATGTTCTGCATGCAGGAGGAGGTTTATAAGAAAAGGATTCAGGCACTGGGCGCTGACGAAGACAGGATCATGGTAACAGGGAATTTTAAGTTTGACATAACACCATTAGATAGAATCCCGGAATGGTCAGGATCCCTGAGAGGTCCTGTAATCGTCGCGGGAAGCACCCATGAAGGAGAGGAAGATTTGGTGGTGTCTGTTTTTATGAGGCTGAGGAATGAGCATTCCGAACTCAACCTCATCATTGCGCCCCGCCACCCTGAAAGGTTTCACAAAGTAGAAGACATGCTGAGAGCACAGGGGCTCCCTTACATCAAACGCTCTGAAATGAGTCCACGGGCAACAGACAGGGGACAGGAGAGAGGGGAAGACCAACGGCTTTCGGGAACGATCATCATTCTCGACACCATTGGCGAACTCGCTCCGGCCTACGGTATGGCTGAAGTGGCCATCATGGGGGGGAGCTTTGCAAGCCACGGGGGACACAATCCCCTTGAACCTGCGTTTTGGGGAAAACCGGTGGTATGCGGCCCCCATATGGAAAATTTCCCCTTTATCCAGGATTTTTATACGGAGAGAGCAGCCATTAAAACCGAGGAGGAAGGTCTGTACGGCGTTCTCAATGAGCTGCTCAGGTCCCCTGAAAAGAGAACCACCATGGGAAAAAAGGCGAGGCTTCTCTATGACGAGAAGGCGGGTGCGGTGCACAGGGCCATGGAAATATTAGAGCGTTACCTTAAAGCTGAGCTCCCTGTCGCCAAAGAGGAATCTTTTCCTTAACACGCGCACGTCAATGGTATCCCCTGGCTTTTTATAAAGGAGGAATATTTTGATATCGTCCACACCTTTTATCGGTTCATTGTCCATGGAAATAATAATGTCTCCCTTCTCCATCCCTGCCTTTTCCGACACGCTCATATCGGGGAATCCCTTGATTGTTACTTTTCCTTTCTCTTCGGACAAGAGCGCCATGAGCTTGGGTGCTGAAACCATTTTTACCGGTTGCGGGAAGAGCACGAAATCCGCAATTCCTGTTTCCACAGATTCGTCATTGAGAAGTAATGCATAATCCAGACTATTCCGCCTGAATACCCTCTTGGGAATGCCGGACTTAAAGGCAAGATGGCCGCTCCCGGCAATCACCACCATCTTCCGGTCAGGGTTCTTTCTCAGGTATTCATCAATGGACTGGGCCATTATCTCGTCCCAGATAATCTGGGATTGGTAAAAATTGCCGAAATCCCTTGACCCGGCGCTTTCATGCTTTTCGAACACCTCCCTTAACCTCTCCCGATACTCCTCGTCCGACATGTCCATACTGTCAGGCAACTCCTTTTTTTCTTCTTCGGTAAGGGAGTCGATCCCGTTTTTCGATACCTTGTCCACAATCTCCCTCTTAATGTTCAGGGCAACCACGGGTATCCTCTCCTCCCTCGCAAATGTCAGGATATCCCTGTACAGGTGGTAATCAAATACCCATCGGCTAAAATACTCAGAGGACTTCAGGAACTCCTTTTCATCTATTTTACCCGCGATATAATCATCGAGCACCGGCTGGAAGGGCCGCTGGAACATCTCCATTCCAATGGCAATCTTAGGATTCTTCCTAAAAAATCCTTTGATCGTTTCGAGCTGGGTGAGGTGGTGTTCGTAGCTTGTGTGACGTTCGCCCACATACACGATCCTTTTGTCAGAAACGCTGTTGATGATGTCAGGCAATTTCTTTGTCTTCGAAACCTCAATCCCTACCACTGGTTCCCCTAGAGGCACGTCCCACCCTCGTTGGCTTTCCTTGATCCTTGTTTCGGTGTTCTTCCCCTCCTTAAAGGCTAAGAGACTAAAATTTCCATAATGGGGTATCTTTTCCCATGCGGCATCAACTTCATTGCCTGAGGATGCATTGATCACGCCAATGATCATTGAAGGATCGAACGGGTTCTTCCGCATACTGAGGACAAGCCCCTGTGACGGTTCATCCATCTTCCCGAACAGCCTCTTTATGACAGGGTTGTCATACCCCAGAACAACCAGAGGGGACTGCTTTAAATCCTTGCTCTCCACCTCCTGGGGTTTCTTCGTCCCATATCCCCTGTCCTCAAAGTACTTGACAATCCTTGAATAGATCTCTTCACTGCCTTGAGACGGAAGGACAATCAGTCCCTTGTCATGGTTCAGGAGTCTTCCTATTACAGGAGGGGTTTCAGCAGGAGTAAGCTTTCTGAAGGTATCGTAGTATTCGTCAATGACCAGCCCTTCCGGCTTTCCCTCAGTGAGGATATCGAAGTCCTGCTTCTCGTCATAGAGCCGAAGGACGCGGTCCGTGTCACCCGCTTCTGTCTTTACCGCGACAGTAAAATCGAGCAGGTACGGTTTTCCCTTCTGCACAATGTCAAATGAGACAGCATAGTGGCGGCCCTTTGGTCCCGCCTCTACATTGGAGAGTTCCAGGGAGGGATACCCTTTTTCATTCAGCCACTGCCCAAAGAATTGATCGAGATCTTCCTCTGATTCCACTTCAAAGGCGGTTCTCAAATCATCCCATGATGCCCTGCGAAAGCGGTTCTCATTGATGAATTTCCTGATGGACTTGAAGAACCTCTCCTCTCCCACCATGTTCTTGAGCATGTGGAACACCATCGATCCTTTGCCACAGCCTATGGCCCTGGAGGCAGAGTCGGTCCCGGACCTGAAATCCCGCAGGGGAAACTCATTCTCAGGGTTGACGTAGGTGTCATAATCGATGAGCGTCTGTTTCCTGTACTGCCATCCCCTTTCCTCTCGTTCTTTATAAAGCTGATCGGAAAGATACGTAGTCAGCCCCTCAGCCCAGTTCCCTTTTTCGTAATCCACGTACACAAGGTTTCCGAACCATTGATGAAGTATCTCGCGGCCAAGAGATGTATTCACAATAAAGGGCAGCCTCACCACATCCTGGCCAAGAAGGGTGAAGGTCGGCACGGAATATCCGGTGGAAAAGATATTCTCCACAACAGAAAACCTTTTGAAAGGGTATTTCCCCATCTTTCTTTCGCAGAGTCCCAGGTATTTTTTTGTGTGGTCAAGATAGTTCTTCGCAAGCCGTTTGTCCTCAGAGAGGAAATACGCGTACAATTCAATACCCCGAAAAGTTTCTCTTTTGATACTGAACGGGCCGGCAAGAAAGGTTATGTCCTCTACCGGGTGAGGAAACACGAAGGTGAAAAGATTTCCTCCCGGCATTTTTTCCTTTTTTATCTCTTCAGCCTCTGAAATGGCCGTGAAATACCTGGGGACCAGTGCCCTGAGCCTGTGATACGCCGGTCCTTCCACAGACGGATACCAGTTGCCTGTGAGAAATATGCCCTTTGTGTCTATGCTGCATGGCCCATGCCCATTCGACGCACATTCGTATTCCATATCAAGGACGCCGCCCTTTTCCCCTTCCAGCGTTAAGATACCCTCCCTGATCACGGGCGAGAGAGAACGGTGGTTATACCTCAGGGACTTTATTTTGAGAGGACCGGTATGGACACGTATTTCTCCATGGTCGGGAAAGGCGATTGAGGACTTCCCCTCCATCACCCTCTTTTCCATATCAAAGGACAGGGAAGTGGCGATGCGCGGGAGTTCATCCGAGAAACAAGGAAGGGGAGAAAGAAATACCATAGAGGTAACAAACGCAAGCAGCACCAGGGACATCATTTTCATTTTTTTAAGAAAGACCATCGTATTCTCTCACACACCCAGGAAGGAGAACCCTCATCGACACAAACCATTCCCGTTTCGCATATCAGAGAATCTTCCGGGAATCCTTGATCTCTTTTACGAAATTTAGTATCTTCTCCTTGATCTCGTCCCTTGCCCTTCTGAATTCATACATGATTCGTTCCTCTGTGCCAAGGGTACCCACCGGGTCTTCCACAGGCCAGTGGATGCGTGTTATCCCAGGGGGTGTCCTCGGGCAGTATTTCTCGGCATGGCCACACAGCGTGATGACGACATCCATTGTTCTCAACAGCTTTTCATCTATCTCCTCTGACCTTTGACGTGAGATGTCGATGCCAATCTCTTTCATCACCGCAATGGCCCTTGGGTGCACCCCTGCAGCCATGAGACCCGCACTGTACACTTCTAGTACTCCCTTGCCGAACTCCCGTGCAAGGCCTTCAGCCATCTGGCTGCGGCATGAATTGGCGGTGCAGAGAAACATCACTCTATGCATTCTTTTTCTCTCATTCAGTATCTTAAAAGAAAAACCCCTTGGAACAGCAAGGAGAACAGGAACAGTGGTTGAGCCAGCGTTTTTTTGCTCTCAACGCCCTTCATAAAATTATAGCACATCTGCTCTTTCATCTCTTCCCTTGCGGAGCAGAATCCTCTTTACTCGATGTGAGATTTTAGTATAGTAAAATGAGGGCCAGCCTTGACTCAACTGTTTACAATCTTTTCCTAAAAGTGTATAGTTCTTTCACATAGAGAATTGGATTTGCAGTCTCTTTCAGACAAACTGTGTGGGAGGATCAAGGGATGCGCATGGCGGTATGTATAGTGATGGCAGTAATCAGTCTTTCTATCCTATGGTGCGGGGCAGCATTAGCTTCGAAGGAGAGCATCCTTTCTGATAAGAATGAATTTGGAGGAAAAACAATTGAAGTGATCATCGAAAAGGACGGGGCACCTCCAGAAATACAAAAAATTCTCGCCAGCTATGACGAAGCGGACAAGATGCGCAAGACAGAGATCACCTATACCGAGGCCTTTGGCAATGAAAAGGGAGTGGCAAAGGCCATAGAATACCTTAAGCCTGACGGAAAGGTGGCAAAGCGGGAATATTACTATACCGACGCGTTTGGCAACAAAAAGGGAGTGGCCAGGGCCACGGAATACTATTATGCCAATGAAAAGGTCGCAAAAGCGGAATTCATCTATACCGAGACCTTTGCAAACGAAAAGGGGGTGACGAAAGGCACCGAATACTATGATGAGAACGGAAAGGTGGCCAAGGCGGTATTCACTTACAGTGATGCCTTTGCAAAAGAAGAGGGAGTGAATAAGAGAATAGAATATTATGATTCCGACGGAAAAGTGGTGAAGCGGGAATTTTACCGCGATAACATCCTTATGAGGGGAGAATAATCCCCGTGTACTGCCAGGTGTCCAAGAAACTATAGGGTTTCTTGCAAGATGGTATAGACTCTTATTTCAACCTAAAAGCAAGGGTACCGTATCTCTCACCCTTAAACTTAAACTCATCAATGACCCTCATACCCAATTTTGCGGTGTGTGCCTGAATGGAACGAAGGTTCTGCTGTGAGACAAAGGCTATCCCAACATCATAATCAGCCCTCAGGGTCTCTTTCATGATCACAAACAATCCTTCAAGGATTCCTTGTCCCCTTGATTGCCTGTCAATGCAGACAGGTCCGTAGACAAAAAAACAACATGACAAGGTTACATCATCAAAGACAACATCCTTCAGCCTTTTGAGCATATTGCTTATAAGGGGCGAGCCAATTGCAAATTCTGCTGTTTCCGCCATGAGGTATCCAACGACTGCCTTGCCCTGAACGGCAACGAAAATACCAAGTTCACTGTTTACCTTGTGAAGTTGTTCTCTTGTGAACTCGATGGACAGGAATCCTTGGGACAGGTCTTCTCCCTGGAGTGTCGTCAGAAGATTTTGATGCTGAAGCAGGAGAATGCCCTCAAAGTCAGAAGGGGTTGCTTTACGGTATAGGATATGGGGTTGTTTCATTGAGGTTTTTATTATAATAGAATATATGGCAAAGAAACCTCATAAGAAGATCACCAGCACCCCGTCTCTCCACGAAATAAAAGAAAAAAGTAGAATAAAAAGCATCCTCAAAAAGTTAATACACATCAAGAAGGGACATTGAAGAAGCCAGAGATAAAAACTGAAACAACAAAAAAGGAGACATAACATGAAAGTTATGGCATTTAATGGAAGTCCAAGGAAAGAATGGAACACGGCAACATTGCTTGAAAAGACTCTTGAAGGAGCTGCCTCACAAGGAGCAAAAACAGAACTCATTCATCTGTATGACCTTAACTTTAAAGGATGCATAAGCTGTTTTGCCTGTAAGACCATAGGTGGTAAAAGTTATGGCAAATGTGCCGTCAAGGATGACCTGACTAATGTCTTCAATAGGATTGAACAGGCTAATGCCATTGTCTTGGGTTCCCCTATTTATTGGGGTGATGTCTCTGGCGAGATGAAATCATTTATAGAACGTCTAATGTTTCAGTACACCACCTATACTGATCCTCCAGGTTCACTTTTCTCCAATAAGATTAAGACAGGGTTCATCTATACCATGAACGTTACCGAGGAAATCATGAAAGAATGGGGGTATGCTGTTAATTTCAACCGTTATGAAGCGGCTCTCAAAAGAATCTTCGGGGAGTCTGAATATATGTGTTGTTATGACACCTATCAGTTTTATGATTATTCCAAGGTGCTGGCTACCCGTTTTGATCCTGTGAAGAAAAAACAGAGGCATGAAGAAGTATTCCCTCTGGATTGCCAAAAGGCATTTGAAATGGGTGTGAGGTTGGCTGGCGGGAAGTAACAGGAAGGGGTCGGGTCAGGATTTCCTTTTTCTTGATCCCCGTGGCTTCGGTTCAATCCCAATCCTCTGATCCCCCAGCCTTATAGCCTCAAGCAAATCCATAGCTACGGTTTCAAAGTCCTCTGAGGCTTCTGGCAGATATAGCCATTTCTTCAGGACAGGGTGCTGAACCATACCCTTGAAGTCCTTCAGGATATCGTCATGGAACTGGTGGTCAGTCGGGATCAGTAACCCATTCCAGGGTTCTTCACCTGAACATAAAACCAAAACCATCAACCCGTGGAGATAGATAGGGCTCCTAATACAATTGCGCTTCCCTTCTTGGATTGATTAGAAGCAAGGGACGCACTATAAGCTGCCGCTCCACAGGTTATCCATCGTAACAAAATATAGTATCCATAAAATAATGGTGCAAGTGCTAATAGCAACATTGCTGAAACAATACTTCTTAATATTATTGATGGGGGGATTCTTGAGAGTTTCATTTGCTTATCACTGCGTATAACATAAGTGTCAAGCGCCCCAACATCCTCAGACAATGGGGAAGGCTAGGTTAATCAGTGAAAAAGGTATATGGGGCATTATTTTTGCACTACAATATCTTCATATCCCTTTCCAGCTTGAGGCATAAAACGGATGCGTTCTGGTTTCATGCGAATAACAACATATTTGGGTTCAGTTGGCTCTTTAATATAGTTTTTTAGAATTGGAACAGCTTCATACAGTTTCAATTTATCATCATTATTGGTACTAATGGTGCAAGGACCTGCAATTCTAACGTGCTTTCCTTCCCTGTCACTGAAACAGTATTCTGCATAGGGGATTTTTCTAAGTTGCATGATTTTCTCTGTACCCTCAGTAGTTGCAGCCCACAGTTCATTGCCCATCCATACACAGCTTCCAATAGGTCGAATCCCTACCTTATTGCCGTCACTTGTAGCAAGGAATCCCCATCCGACTTCTTTTATAAAACTATTAACCATTTCTAAATTCATCGTAGCACTCCTTTCATTGCGTAATTCTTATTAATATTATATCTCCAAATCAACGCAGAAACCACCACGACAAAGAAGTAGCCGTACATTTTTTACTTTATCTCAATTCCTGTATCTCCCTCCCCAATGAGCGGGAGTATCGTGTCCACCCTGAAGTGCATAAGGAATTTCGGTCCCTTCGCTTTATCTTCTTCAGGTGTAAGGTACTGTCTCTTCATCTTATCAATCAACTTGCTATCGGTTTCTTCTTTTATCTTTTTCAACAATAATCTTATTCCCTTATAACCATAACCTTCTTCAATAAACATATAGGAAGCATATGGATTGGTCGATAGGTTCTCGTAGGCAAGTTTTTTTCTCATAACAAAAGCAATTGTACCGTCATCGAAAACGTGGGGCTTCGAGTATATCGCTGATGTAACCATACCGCCTGAGTTGGCAGACGAGAGGATACCCTTTCCTTCTCTGCTCTCTAAGTATGCTTTTAGTGTCATGTCTCCTCCTATTTCTGCAATGTTCTAATCAGTTTTGAGGTGTCGTATTGTTTGTCCTGTAAGCGGGAGAGAATCCCATCGTACACCGCTCCATCCATTTCCTTCGTACGGCTCAAAATCCAGAGGTATTTTCTTTTTGGATGTCCAATAACTGCATATTCGTAATCCTTGCCAAGATCAATAATCCAGTAGTCTCCTGCAAAGAACCAAAAAAATGACACCTTGAGCTTGGCGTTAGTTTCTTTGTCAACAACCCATGCTTTCCCTTTTGCAGACCGCAACTTCCCGTTCAATGACCCGTCATAGCACTCATTCAAGACAGAAACCTTACCGTCATCCAACAGTGTATAGGTTGCCCTGCTCCCCACACAGCCCTTCTGAAAACTGTTCGGGTATAGGGCAATCTCATACCACACTCCCATATATTGGTTGAGATCAACATGAGAAACTGTTTCCAAACGTGATGATGGTTCTTTTTCCATATATTTGCATCCTACCACAACAAGCAAAGTTGAAGCGATGATTCCAATAAAAAGGAATGATATGTCTTTGTTCCTCATGTGGATCCTTTGCACTTGATGACATCACAAGCACAACCCTTTTGCCGTAAGATTTCTACCTGTCTTGGTATCGGGTCTACAAATGCAGTCTGAGTCCGACTCCCCTTGGCAAGCGCCTTATCCAGGGGACTCTTATGATTGTAGCCTCTTGCCAGCATCTCCTGAACAATTTCCTCATGAACCCTGAACAGTGCCTTCAGCTTCCCTTTCCATCTCTTTGTCTCAGGATGATCGGCATACCCTTGTTTCCCCTGTGTCAGTATGTTCCATATCGCATGAAGTTCATTATGCTCACCAAGGAGATGATTACGGCAAAGCTTATCAGGAGGGATATCCCATATCCTCATGTTTTTGTATTTCGGTGTTGGTTAAAAATTACTTCACTCTGTCAGCTTCTATTTTACTGAGTATCTTTAGGATAAGTTCATTTTGATTTTCAAGATGAAGCAATATTGCTTCTATTTCCCTCTCGGCTTTTACATTAACCTCAAAATCAGACTCGGCTCTTGATTCTGAATGTCGTCCCTGAAGATTCTGTCCTATCATAATTAAGGGCATCAGGAAAATCTGTAACACATTGGATATAAAAAGCCACAGGACGAAGGCAGGGAAAGGGTCAAACCGTAATTCCTTGGGTGTGATTGTGTTCCATCCAAGCCAAACAATTGTCCAGGCGAAGATTATCAGAAAGAAACCCATTGAGCCAACCTTTTCTGTAATCCATACGGCTAATCTCTCCAGTCGGGTCAGGGTTTCTCTATGCTCAGCATTGACATTCTTTATCGGTTTACGCAGTTTCTTCAGTTCTTCATGAGACAGTGGTTTTGGTTTGTTATTCATCGCTACCTCCATGTAGTTAATGCGGTTTCCCTTTTATGGGGTTTCCTTTTTTCTTTCTGCTATTATATGCATCTTTCTTACCAACCTTTCAACCCTGTTCCCCATCCTTTTCACCCCCCAGAACAAAACATCTCACAGGGGAGAGGGGAATGTCCTGCCCAGTGTCTAGAAAAGGTCTCGGAGGGTTGTGGGGTTGGTTTTTGAGCCTATTGGCTGGATATGGCTTTAGCTTGCACTCGATCCAGAGGGGTAGGGAACGATGTTTTCCTTGGAAGGTTGTGGGTGCGGAGGCAAAAAATTGGGTGCATTTTGGGTGCAAAAAAGCACTATTTTGCCCTGTTTTTCCCCATTTTCCGAAACCAATAAAAAAGGCTTCTAAGGGTCATAACCCCTTGAAACCCTTGTGTTTGTAATGGCGCGCCTGGAGGAACTCGAATCCCCGACCCACTGCTTAGAAGGCAGTTGCTCTATCCAACTGAGCTACAGGCGCAACAAAAAGTTATCAGTGACGAGGAACAGTGATCAATGACAATCAAAATCACATCATCTAAGTCCACGAACCTGTTCACTCACAACTAAAGACTTTCACTGCAAATTGTACGGAGCAAAGGGTGCTGGTCGGGGCGAGAGGATTCGAACCTCCGACCCCCTGCGCCCAAGGCAGGTGCGCTAGCCAGGCTGCGCTACGCCCCGAACTTATTATCTTAATGAATTCAAAGACCAAAAATCAAATGACCAAATCCTGCGAGCGCACATCATAAAGATTCAAAGTTCACTTATATAAAGAGTTCTGATAAGATGAACGGAAGAGGTAATGATGAATATTCTCATGAGCGGCGCCACAGGCTTCATCGGGGGCCATCTTTCGAGGGCATTTCGAGACAAGGACTGGAAGGTTATCCCCCTCGGGCGTGATGATCTGAAGCTTCCTGATGAAGACTTTCTGGAAAGAATGGAAGGCGCTGATGTGGTTATCAACATGGCGGGGGCTTCCATTGCAGAGAGATGGACAGAGGAACACAAACAGACTATGTATTCCAGCAGGGTTGATACTACAAAAAAAATCGTGAACGCATTGGAGAAAATGAGCAGGAAGCCGGGCGTGTTCATTTCCACCTCTGCCGTCGGTATCTACGATACGGAGGGGGAGCACACTGAAGAAGATACACATTATGCCAATGATTTCTTGGGGAAGCTGGCCCTTGACTGGGAGCACGCAGCACATAAGGCAGGAGAACTGGGAGTGAGAACGGTAATCTTCCGCTTTGGGGTAGTGCTCGGGCTCGATGGCGGAGCGCTCCAGAAGATGCTTATACCCTTCAGAATGGGATTGGGCGGTATTATCGGGAATGGGAAGCAGCCATTCTCATGGGTGCATATCGAGGACCTCATCAGGGCATACACCACCGTCATAGAGAACGATGCCTACCACGGGGTATATAATCTCACATCGCCTCATCCGACCACGAATGCAGGTTTGACAAAGGCGCTGGGACATGCCCTCCATAAGCCTGCTTTCATGCATGTTCCCGCCTTCGCATTCAGGCTCCAATTGGGTGAAGGCGCCAAGGTTCTGCTTGAGGGCCAGAGGGTCCTCCCCAAACGGCTTCTGGAGAGCGGCTTTACCTTCCGGTTCACAGAGATCGAAACAGCATTGGAAGACCTGATGGGTAAAGAAAGATAATTACCCTTAGTAGTATTCCAGGTCATATCGTCTTATTTCCGGTCACCTGTTGAGCCACCTGCTATTCTTGCCCACATATTCCTGAATACGAGAGACAATCACTAACCACTTACAGAATAAGAATATTTCTGATTTTTCAGATGTTTTGTCATCAGGTACTGACAACGGGCATGGCGTATGCTATTATAGCGCACAATAAGCTATTGGTAGAGGAGCCTATTTGGATGAAAGACGACAATAAGACAAAAAAGGAACTCATTGACGAATTGGATGGAATGAGACGGAGAATTGATGAACTCGAAACAATCTGCCGTGATATGACAGATCAGAAGAGACACGAGGCTCAACTCAGCCAAGAACAGAAGATGGAGGTTATCGGGCAGATGGCAGGGGACGTTGCCCATGATTTTAATAATATCCTTACCGCGATAATAGGCTATGCGAGCATCCTGCAGGCAGAAGCGAACAATCAGCAGAGAGTTTATGTGGAACAAATACTGCACTCAGCAGAAAAGGCTTCTCACCTCACACAGGGTCTTCTTAGCCTCAGCAGAAAACAGCTACTCAAGGCAAGACCTACTAACCTTAACGAGAGTGTGAAAGGGATAGAAAAACTACTGTCGAAAATTATCGGCGAAGATATAGCACTCAGGACTCGCTTTGCAAATGAACCTCTCACGGTATTGGCAGATGAGGTGCAGCTAGAGCAGGTATTGATTAACCTTGCTACGAACGCGAAAGATGCCATGCCACGCGGAGGAACGCTGACCATTGAGACAATGCTGTCGGAATTGAATCAAAGGTACTGCGAGACACATGGGTATGGAATACCGGGGAACTATGCCCTTATTTCTGTCACTGATACGGGGGTAGGCATGGATCAAAAGAAAAGTGAGAGGATATTCGAGCCCTTCTTTACCACAAAAGAAGGAGGGAAAGGGACCGGGCTCGGACTCTCGGTAGTGTACGGGATTATCAAGCAGCATAATGGTTATATCAATGTGCATTCTCAACCGGGAAGGGGAACTACGTTTAATATATATTTGCCGCTCATTACCGCGGAGGAGAAAAAGAAAAGACCAGCCGGGAGTTCTGGCTTTCCTCAGGGTACGGGAACAATACTTTTGGCAGAGGACGACACGGACGTAAGGAACCTCTCGAGATGGGCACTTGAGGAATTCGGGTATGAGGTCATTGAAGCTTCGGATGGGCTGGAAGCAATACGTAAGTTTACTGAGAATAGGGATAAAATCCAGCTTCTCCTGCTTGATGTCGTGATGCCTCACAAGAATGGGGCAGAGGTATTTGATGAGATAAGAAAATTAAAACCTGATATAAAGGTGCTTTTTATGAGTGGCTATCCGGCGGATCTGCTTCGCAAGGAGGACGTTCTTGAGGAAGGATCACATTTTATCGCAAAACCCATTTCGCCAAAGAATCTTCTGAGAGAGGTGAATAGGGTTTTAGAGACAGAAGGCTAACTGTGTCATACATGACGGGAGAAGCAATAATCAAAAGGGTCTCTAAGGAACTCCCCAAAAAAGAATCATCGGGATGAAGAGAGGGAAACGATGCAACTGCTCATTTTATTAGTCTGGCTGTCAGCAATCTGCATAATCTTCTTTGCATTGTACAGAGCCTTGCTCCTGAAAAGGAAGATTCCCGGAGGGCTCGTCAAGCAATCCTGGAAGCTCCTTTACTACTTGATAGGCCTCTTGGGGGTAGGATACCTCACCATGCCATTATTCCCCGGGCTGCCCGATACGTCGAGAGACCTCATCGTGGGGATTATTTCCCTGGCAGGGGCAATCTTTATCGTAAAGGTAATCAATCTCTTTTACAGGATAATAAAAGAGGTGGGATTGTGACATGGCAACCAGAGACGATCTAAAAAACATTATCCGGGAACACCTTGAAAAGACATCCAGCTCTATTTTCCTGGACAAGTCGTTGGCTATCCTGAACGAATCAGCAGACAGCAAGGAGAGCCTCATGGCTGCTGCTGACAGGATCAGTAAGAGGATTGCATTGTTCATCGATGA
>DATKOU010000172.1:0-2270 GCA_035524455.1 Thermodesulfovibrionales bacterium
CAAGTTCCTATTCCTTTTAGAAACTTGCAAACCCTTTTATGCTCTTTGTAAAATCATACACTGAAAGAAACAGGAATTCAACATCTTTTTTTGCTCTCCGAATTTCGATTGCCAAATCCCCCATAATGCTCCTCACGATAAGCATATGGGTACAATGTTGAAAAAGATATTTGGCCTTTGGTCCTATATACTGGGGCACTGGGGACGTTCCGGCAGCACGTGAAGGCCATACCGGACTACCCCTTTGTGAGGAGAATCCGGTGACCGGAGAGGGAAATCTCCTGGATGATCCCCTCAAATACTTTTTGTTCGCCGAAGAGGTTCCTGAGGTATACCTTGCCCTCTTCCGATTTCGCGCTGTTTACGTTTTCGAGGTAGAGTTCCTCTTTGCCCTCCTGGTAAATATACGCATTGAGATCACACATAGCACCTCCGGGAAATACGTGATTCCTGCAACACATGCGAGAAAAGTGTCCTTTTCCGTTACCCTGCAGTATAAAGAATGGGCAGAATGATGTCAAACGACCAGAGAAATTATCTGCCCCCATATGGACCGCGCTCAATTCCATAGGGTTAAATTGATTTGGTTTGGTCACTGTTCCCCGGTATCCTGAACCTGTCATGCGGTGCTCTTATGCTATAATAGCTCGTCATTGTATAGAATTCCGGAGGGGAATCATTAAGAAACTTCCTGACAAAAGAGGGTATTTCGGCATATACGGCGGCCGGTTTGTGCCTGAAACGCTCATGCCCGCACTGGTGGAACTTGAAGTGACCTACCGTGAGGCAAGGGCCGATCGTGAATTTCAGGAAAGGCTTACGCAACTCCAGAAGACGTATATCGGAAGACCGACCCCATTGTATTTTGCGAGGAGACTCACCGAGTCCCTTGGAGGAGCGAGGGTGTATCTTAAGCGTGAAGACCTTGCGCACACCGGCGCACATAAGATCAATAATGCCATTGGCCAGGCCCTGCTCGCGAAAAAGATGGGCAAGAAGAGGCTGATTGCAGAAACGGGTGCAGGACAGCACGGGGTGGCCACCGCCACAGGGGCGGCCCTTGTGGGTCTTGAATGCGAGATCTACATGGGTTCGGAAGATATGCAGAGGCAGGCATTGAATGTCTTCAGGATGAAGCTCCTGGGCGCAACGGTGAGCGAGGTGCCTGTGGGATCAAGAACACTGAAGGATGCAATTAATGAGGCATTGAGGGATTGGACGACCAATGTGAGGACCACACACTATGTAATGGGGACGGTCTTCGGCCCCCATCCCTTTCCCATGATGGTGAGGGACTTCCAGTCTGTGATAGGTAAGGAGACAAGAAAACAGATACTGGATGCAGAGGGAAGGGTGCCGGACTATCTCGTGGCGTGTGTAGGCGGAGGCAGCAATGCCATGGGATTGTTTTATGCGTTTCTCAATGACGATGTGAGGATGGTCGGCGTTGAGGCGGGTGGAAAGGGGATCGATTCCGGGGAGCATGCTGCCCGCTTTGCAGGAGGGTCTCTGGGCGTCTTTCAGGGTACGAAAAGCTATCTCCTGCAGGATGAAGATGGCAATGTCCTCGGTACGCACTCTGTCTCGGCCGGTCTTGATTATGCATCTATCGGCCCCGAGCATCCTTATCTCAGGGATACGGGGCGTGTCCAGTACACGTATGCCACTGATGATGAGGCATTGTCGGCATTTGAACACTTAAGCAGGATGGAGGGAATAACCCCTGCCCTGGAGTCTGCCCATGCGGTCGCAGAGACGCTCAAACTTGCACCAAGACTCCCGGGGGATTCCATTATCGTGGTGAATCTTTCAGGACGCGGGGACAAGGACGTGCAGCAGGTGGCAAGACTCAAGGGGATTGAACTGTAACCAGATGAACAGGGTTGAGAAGGTATTTAAGGAACTCAAAAGGAAAAGCAGGAAGGCGTTCATCCCTTATATTATGGCAGGAGACCCTTCCCCTGAAAGGACCATGGATACGGTCCTCATGCTCGAGAGATGCGGTGCCGATATTGTGGAGTTGGGGGTTCCCTTTACCGATCCCCTTGCGGACGGACCCACGATCCAGAGAGCAGCGGAGAGGGCCCTGAAAGCCGGTGTCACCCTGCGAAGGGTGATGGCGTTGGTGAAAGAGTTGAGAAATCATTCGGCGATTCCTCTTCTGCTTATGACGTATTATAACCCTGTATTTAAGTATGGAGAAGAGGGATTCGTAAAGGATGCGGTGCGTGCAGGCATTGATGGCGTGATCATACCCGACCTCCCCCCGG
>DATKOU010000173.1:0-8911 GCA_035524455.1 Thermodesulfovibrionales bacterium
GCTTCCTGTCTTCTTTCATTAACCCGTTGCGCTCTTCTTACCTTTGCCTCACGGTTGCGCCGAACTTCATCCTCAGTTTCCAGGATAAGGGGTGGGACTTCCCTCGGTTTCCCCTCTTCGTCCAGGGCAACAAAGGTCAGGTATGCGGAAGCGGTATGCCTCACCTGCCCTGTCATGAGGTTTTCAGCCTCAACCCTTACCCCGATTTCCATTGAAGTCCTCCCCACCATATTTAAGCTTCCCTTTAACACTAGCAGGTCTCCCACAAACACAGGGTGATGGAAATCCAATCTATCGATGGAAACGGTCACCACATTACTGCGCGCATGTCTGCTGGCTACCACCCCTGCGGTGGTATCGATGAGTCTCATGATGACACCACCGTGAACATTTCCTGAAGGATTCACATCCTGGGGTACCATTACCTGGGCAATGGCAACGCTGCTTTCCTTTACCTTTTTGGCTTCCATAGTAAAGTGCCGACAGGGTTCATTACGCGTTGTTCATGCATTGTGAGTTGTAAGGCCTAAGGGCTGTATTTCCCGGCTGGGTGGAGGGTCTTGAGAGCATCCGGGAGAAGAAATTGTACGCTATCCTCAATGCCATCCTTCTTGACCTTTATCGTGAGCTTCCAGTGGCCTTCTTTTTTCAGGTCAAGGTCTGACACGATGTAAAGGCCTTCTCCCTTCTCTTTTACCACAGGGGTCTGAGTTGATGGGCGGCCGGTATCACTGTTCCGGAAATCGATGGAGATGGCCGCCTTTTCCACATCCTTATCGTTGGCGTTGTGAACTACAACGCCGATCACATTCTTACCGATCTTGTATTCCTTGTCATCCAGTAAAATTTCGATGCTGAACTCAGCCTTCTTGCTGATATCAAAGAGAGTCTCTTGGAAGTGTTTGGTGAATATGCGCTTAGCGTTCTTATCAGCTTCAGCCTGGACATACGATGCAAGCACGGTGAGCAGAAGACCTATTCCCAACACTGTAAGTAATGTCTTTGGGAAAAAAAGTTTCATATGCATCTCCTTTTTGGGTTTTTGGATTTTATCTTGTTGTATGTTTATTTTACACCATATTGTCCAAAAAAATAGGTGGGAAGCTGTGACAAAATACGGTACAATGAGGAAAAGAATGGCTTACTATTCCTGGCTGAACATGAGAAGCCTAAGAAATGGAGCGAAAGAGTTGAGGCCATCTGAGGAGCATAATCAAAAACAAAGGCTTAATAGCACGACTGAAATACTATTCATTGGAAAGGAGAGGATATGAGCAAGAAAGTCTTTGTGGGCGCCTTAATCTTCGTGATAGTGGTGGGGGGAATTTATTTCTACACGTTGACCGTTGTCTTCCCTTCGCCAAAAAACTGCAGCGTGTGCCATTTCATCACTCCGTTTTACAAACAGTGGCAGACTTCCACTCACAACAAGGTTCCCTGCCTGAAATGCCATGAGTATTCACCCACCAAGGCTCTAGTGGGTCAATTCATGTTCTTGTCCGGCTCATATAATCCTCGTCCTCTTACCAACGTGCCGGATAAGAATTGCCTCCAGTCCGGATGTCATGATAAGAGGATGATTGATTCAAAGGTGACGTTTACCAAGAGGGGCATCACCTTTGATCACAAAACCCATTTTACAGAAATGAAAAGGGGGATAACACTCCATTGCAGGAGCTGCCACTCCGATATCGTACAGGGATCGCATATCAAGGTTTCTATGAATGTATGTTACCTCTGCCATTTCAAGGGAGTCCCCCATGATCAGGCGCTCACCGGTTGCCCCTCCTGCCATTCTTCTCCCACACAGCCTATTGTGGTTATGGGAAAAACCTTCTCCCACGTCGAAGCGTTAAAGGCAGGGTACAAATGCAATCAGTGCCACATAGAAGTAACGAAGGGTGATGGCGTGACCCCAAAGGACAAATGTTATTTCTGTCATGTGGATAGAACGGAAAAATACAGTGACGTTAAACTCATTCATAAAAAACATGTAACTCAGAAGCAGATAGACTGCCTGTGGTGTCATACAAAGATAGAGCATGGAAAGATAGCCATGGCGGAAAAAATACCTCTACGCAGGTAATATTTTTGCTGGAGCGAAGAACAGAAATGGAATTCACTAACCCAGATAATCCATAAAAGCAGGAGAGGTATCCGGCTCGAACGGCAAGACTCAGGGTTATATGACGGTCCGCAAGAGCGGACCTTGACAAAAAGTGAGAACAGAATGTTCTTAGATGCGCAGAGCCAGGTATAGTCAATAAGGGCTATTGTCTTGCCTGGAGACGGATGCCTTTCCTATAAGAAAGAGACTCATGAAAAGAATTGGCTAAGTCGAAGAGGGGGACGGCTTTCTTTGGCGTCCCTCCTGCTAAAGCTTCTTTCCGCTAAAGGGTGCGAGCTTCCGTAGTCCCTCCATGAGTTTTGCAAAGTCCTCGACTCTCAATGACTGGGGACCATCGCAGAGCGCCTTCTGTGGATCGGGGTGAACTTCAACCATGATGCCGTCCGCGCCGCATGCCATGGCAGCAAAACAGAGAGGGGACACGTAATTACTTACTCCAGTGGCATGGGATGGATCTACAATGATAGGCAGGTGGGACCGTTCATGAATCACCGGTATCGCAGAGATATCCAGTGTGTTACGTGTGGCATTTTCGAAGGTTCGGATGCCCCTTTCGCAGAGGATGACCTCCTTGCAGCCCTCGGAGAGAATATACTCCGCAGACATGAGGAATTCCTGTATGGTAGTTGACATGCCCCGTTTCAGCACAATGGGTTTGCCGAACTTGCC
Source organism: Thermodesulfovibrionales bacterium (assembly GCA_035524455.1). Classification (GTDB taxonomy): domain Bacteria; phylum Nitrospirota; class Thermodesulfovibrionia; order Thermodesulfovibrionales; family UBA9159; genus DASPUA01. Next base: position 2,798 of record DATKOU010000173.1, read on the forward strand.
GACCCTTCTGAGAAGCGAGAAATTCTGCACGTTCCTTGCCCCTATCTGGAGCACGTCCGCGTATCTTCCCACCAGTTCCACGTCTTCCGGATTGATCACTTCAGTAACAAAGGGAATGCCGGATTCTTGCCTCGCCTTTGAGAGGAGTTTCAGGCCTTCTTCTTCAAGGCCTTGGAAGGCATAGGGTGAGGTCCTTGGTTTAAAAGCCCCGCCCCTGAGCATTCTGGCGCCTGCCTTTTTGACTTTTATGGCGGTCTCAATAATCTGTTTTTCGCTTTCCACTGAGCAGGGCCCAGCCACCACTCCAAAATGTCCTCCACCAAACAAAGCACTGTCTACCTTCACTATGGTGGGTTCTTTCTTGATCTCTTTGCTCGCAAGCTTATACGGCTGGAGGATGGGGACCAGCTTTTCCACACAGGGAATCGCCTCCAGTGCGTAGAGGAGGTGTTTGTCACGGTCATCGCCCACGGCCCCAATAACCGTTCTTTCGACGCCAACGATTGCATGGGCCCTGAACCCAAGGTCCTTCACTTTTTTTATGATTGACTCAACGGTCTTTTTCTTGCAGCCCTTTTTTAGAACGATAATCATATGGCCTTACTTTAGAATCTTTTATTGGTTCAAGTCAATGGAGGGGCCTTTCATGCATTGGGGTCTCACTGCAGAACGGTGCTGCGGTGAGTGCTTTTTGTGAACGAATTGCTCTTTTCCACCGGGAATAATCCTTATGAATTAAAGGGAATTAATTGATGTGGCGTGGCTTTCCGTGTTATAGTACATTCACATAAATTCAGTTATATACGCTTTTTGAGGAGGCTTCTGCAGGCATGCTCATAGTCCAAAAATATGGCGGCACCTCTGTTGCAAATGTGGAGAGGATTAAGGCGGTTGCCGGTCGGGTGGTAAAGGCTACCCAGGAGGGGAACCAGGTTGTGGTGGTCGTGTCAGCTATGGCAGGGGAGACTGATAAGCTCATCAACCTTGCCCATAAAATTTCACAGAACCCGTCTGATAGGGAGATGGATCTCCTCCTCTCTTCTGGTGAGCGCGTCACAAGCGCCCTGACCGCCATTGCCATCGAATCCTTGGGGCACAAGGCTATGGCCTTCACCGGCAGGCAAATGGGGATCATCACCGATACCGTGCATACAAAGGCCAGGATAGAGAAGATCACAGGGGAAAGGGCGAAAAAGGTCCTGGACGAAGGGTATGTGGTGGTGGTTGCTGGATTTCAAGGAGTTACCGAACATAAGGATGAGGTGACCACCCTCGGAAGGGGAGGTTCTGACCTTTCTGCAGTGGCCATCGCCCAGGCATTGAATGCAGACCTCTGCGAGATTTATACCGACGTGGACGGGGTTTACACTACAGACCCCAATATCGTCCCTGAAGCAAGAAAGCTGGATAAGATCTCTTATGAGGAGATGCTCGAACTGGCGAGCCTGGGGGCAAAGGTGCTCCAGACAAGGTCTGTGGAATTTGCCATGAACTACGGGGTGCCCGTGGTGGTCAGGTCAAGCTTCAACAATAACCCCGGCACGCTTGTTACCAAGGAGGATAAGGATATGGAGAAGGTTGCGGTTTCAGGGGTTGCATACGATAAGAACCAGGCCAAAATTACGGTAACGGGTGTCCCGGACAAGCCCGGTATAGCCGCAAAGCTCTTTAAGGGAATTGCCGATGCCAACATGATTGTGGACATGATCGTTCAGAATGTGAGCAGTGACGGGAAGGCTGCAGACATCTCATTCACCGTGCCCAAGACGGAGAGCAAAAAGGCACTGAAAATGACCGAAGCGATTGTACGGGAGCTGGGCGCAAAAGGGGTCACGTTAAGGGATGATATCGCAAAGATATCCATCGTGGGTGTGGGTATGAGGACCCATTCAGGCGTGGCAGCAAAGATGTTTGATACCCTAGCGGGCCATGGAATCAACATTGTAATGATCAGCACCTCTGAAATAAAGGTGTCATGTGTGATTGATGCGAAATACACGGAGCTCGCAGTAAGGGTCCTGCATGATGCGTTTGAACTTGAAAAGGCGTAAAGAATGAATCTTTCGAAGGGAATATCCGGATACTCAATAGGGCTATGGGAAAAGCAGCGCGAAAGATAGAGTTATTTGATACGACCCTGAGGGACGGGGCCCAGACAGAGGACATATCCTTTTCTGTTGAGGACAAGCTCCGCATTGCCGAGAGACTGGATGAGCTTGGCATCCACTACATTGAGGGAGGCTGGCCCGGTTCCAATCCAAAGGATATAGAATTCTTCAAGAAAGTAAAGAAACTTAAATTGAGGAACTCCAGGGTCGTTGCCTTTGGGAGCACCTACAGGCCGAAACACAGAGTGGAGGATGATGCCAATATCAAGGCACTCCTTAATGCAAAGACCGACATTCTCACCATCGTGGGAAAGACTTGGGATTTTCATGTGAGAGAGGCGTTGAGGATCACCCTGGAGGAGAATATCGAGATCATTCATACAACGATTTTATATCTCAAGAAATATGTAGATAAGGTCTTCTTTGATGCTGAGCACTTCTTTGATGGGTGCAGAGACAACCCTAGGTTTTCCATGAAGTGCGTTCTCGCTGCCCAGGATGCGGGTGCCGACTGTATCGTCCTTTGTGATACCAATGGAGGGACTCTTCCCAATGGGGTGAGGGAGGTGACGGAGAAGGTTTCGGGAGCGCTGTCTGCGCCCATTGGAATCCATGCACACAATGATGCGGAATGTGCGGTTGCCAATTCCATCGTCGCCGTGGAGGCCGGGGCATCACAGATCCAGGGGACCATGAACGGGCTTGGTGAACGGTGCGGAAACGCGAATATCTGCTCCATAATCCCTAACCTTCAGATCAAGCTCGGACTCAGGACAGTGACTGATGAGCAACTCATGAAATTGAGGGAGGTCTCCCGATTTGTGAACGAGATCGCCAACCTCAGACATTTCAAAAGGCAGCCCTTTGTGGGCGACAGCGCATTTGCCCATAAAGGCGGAATCCATGTAAGTGCCATTGTAAAAAGGCCGGAGACCTATGAACATATCAGGCCTGAATCGGTGGGGAATTCCCAGAGAGTGCTCATTTCAGACCTCGCAGGCAAGAGCAATATCCTGAGGAAGGCTGCTGAATTCCACATTACCCTGGACCCTGATGCGCCGCAGGTCCAGGACATTGTGACAAAACTGAAGGACCTTGAAAACCAGGGATTTCAGTTTGAAGGTGCCGAGGCATCCTTTGAACTCCTCATGAAAAAGTCTCTCGGTCTTCACAAGACATTCTTTGATCTTATCGGTTTTCGCGTAATTGTCGAAAAGAGAAAGGAGAAAGAGGAAGCACTGAGCGAGGCGACCATCATGGTAAAGGTGGGAGGCCATATTGAACATACTGCGGCAACAGGCCAGGGCCCGGTGAATGCCCTGGACAATGCGCTGAGAAAGGCCCTTGAGAAATTTTATCCTCAACTGAAAGAGGTAAGGCTTCATGATTACAAAGTGAGGGTCCTTGCTGCAGGGAAAGGAACCTCGGCCAGGGTGAGGGTGCTGGTGGAATCAGGGGATGAGGAGATACGATGGGGCACCGTGGGTGTTTCGGAGAATATCATAGAGGCATCATGGCAGGCGCTGGTTGACAGCATCGAGTATAAGCTTCTGCGGGGAGAATAAGCCATTAGATACGTATAATTTATCTCTGGAATTAAAACCATATAAGGAGGAAGGAACAATGAAGGTCTACTACGATAAGGATGCAAAAATGAGTGTGCTCAAAGGCAAGAAGATAGTCGTTGTGGGGTACGGAAGTCAGGGACATGCTCATGCCAACAATCTTAAGGAGAGCGGCCTGGATGTGACGGTGGCCGAGACAAAAGGGAGCAACTGGGAAAAGGCTGAGAAAGCGGGGTTCAAAGTACTCACCGCCGCTGAGGCTGCAAAAAAAGCGGACGTGATCATGATGCTCGTTCCTGATGAATATGCCGCGGACATCTACAAGACCGAGATCGCCCCGCACATCAAGAAAGGCGCTTACCTGGGATTTGCCCATGGGTTTAATATTCATTTCGGCCAGATAGCCCCTCCGCAGGACGTGAATGTCTTTATGGTGGCGCCAAAGGGACCGGGACACTTGGTGAGGGCAGAATATACAAAAGGGAGCGGTGTTCCCTGTCTGATCGCGGTCTTTCAGAACCCTTCCAAAAACGCAAAGGATGTCGCCCTTGCGTATGCATCAGGCATAGGAGGCGGACGCGCGGGAATCATTGAGACCTCGTTCAGGGAGGAGACGGAAACGGATTTGTTTGGCGAGCAGGTAGTATTGTGCGGAGGGCTCACGGCCCTCATTCAGGCAGGGTACGAGACACTGGTTGAAGCAGGGTATTCACCCGAGATGGCATACTTTGAATGCCTCCATGAAGTGAAGCTCATCGTTGACCTCATTTACGAGGGCGGCATCTCTACCATGAGATATTCGATAAGCAATACCGCGCAGTACGGTGACCTGACCAGAGGACCGAGGGTGATCACCGATGAAACGAAAAAAGAGATGAAAAAGATCCTCACAGAAATCCAGGACGGAGCCTTTGCCAGGGAATGGTTGCTGGAATGCAAGGTAAACAAACCTGTATTCAATGCATTGACACGGAAGGGCGAGGAACATCCCATTGAACAGGTGGGGGCGAAGCTGAGGGCAATGATGCCATGGCTTAAGAAGGGCAAGCTGGTAGATAAATCGAAGGCCTAGTGGCTAAGCAGGAGACATACAGCCTCAGGATTTTTATAATCGACAGGATATTGAAATGGCAGAACCTGGCACCGTTAGGCATGGGTTTTTCTCCCGTGCTCAACAGGGTTCTTTTTTTAAGGTGTCGTATAAAAATCCTTTGTCTGCCTGTCTCCTGGATTACCCGTTTTATCTTCCATGACCTTTCCTTGCCTGTCTTGGGATGAGGATGATTAAACTGGCCCCTGAAGGTAATCCCTTCATTCTTGGTTTCCTCGGTCTGACGATACTCGTGGATCTCTTCGCCCCCTGGGGGGCGCTGCTTCCTTTTGTACTCACCCTTTTTATGGTCTACTTTTTTAGAGACCCTGAACGGCGCATACCTGAGGGAAACAATGTTCTTGTATCGCCTGCAGATGGAAAGGTCATCCTGATACAGAAAGTATCTGAAGATAAGTTCCTCAAAGCAGACGCGGTTGAGGTGAGCATCTTTATGTCGCCCCTGGATGTTCATGTAAACAGGGCGCCCTGTGAGGGAGTGGTGGAAGACGTGGTGCATACTTCCGGAAGATTTCTCTCTGCCTTCAGGCATGAGGCATCGCTCCAGAATGAAAACATCGCGATGCTTCTTACTACAAGATACGGCAGAATCTTAGTCCGGCAGGTGGCAGGGTTTCTGGCAAGAAGGGCTGTCTGCAGAGTAAAGACAGGAGACTCCCTCCGCAAAGGTGAACGGTACGGCATCATCAAGTTCAGTTCGAGGCTGGACATATACCTGCCAAAGGAAGTTCAGATGAGGGTGAAACTGGGTGACAGGGTCAAGGCAGGGGAGACGGTCATTGGGGAAATGCCTTCAGGACATTAAGCTGTCCGGCGGTTTTTCTGCGGTACAGGAGCAATCACCTGTGCTAAAGAAACGACGGTTATTACCTTGTTGTCGAACTTGTTGTTGTGTGCTTTATTGTTGCTATTAGTTATAGTTGGTTCTGTCATTCTGTATTTCTTCTTCCGCTACTGTGTCAGTTATCTCTGTGTATTCTTCCCTCACTTCTTGCAATGTGAAGGACAGTACAAATAGCAACTCAAGAACTGCGTAAGTAACAACTGCGACAGCACTATTCAAAACTGCTAAATCTATTGCTGGTGTTGACGGTAAAACCTTACCCACTGCAATTACCACAACAGCAAAACATAGGAGATAATAAACACCTGACGTCGTATTAACGTGAAGTTTCGCTAAAACACGCCTAATGAAAAGCAAGGATAACTGATTCATTTCTTGTTCGAGAGGGAGTAGGTATCTATAAAGGAGTGTATGCAGTCCTGGAGGTGGGTTATCCATCTTCAGTAACTTGGTTAATTGGTCATCTATGCCCTTTTCCCAGTTCTG
>DATKOU010000174.1:0-19415 GCA_035524455.1 Thermodesulfovibrionales bacterium
ACCTTTGTTATACCCTCCCAGAGGTTTCCGAGTCAAGAGGAGCATTGAGCTAAAAAGCGTTGATTCCTAATTGAAAGCTATGGCCGATGACGAGTTCCAGAAGAGAAAGATTACAGGAAGAAAATCTCATTCAATGTTTTAGGGTGAAAGCAGTATTGCCAGGTTTAGAGGGGTATCCGGAAACATACAGGATAAATGTCCTCAATAGCGTGGAATGTGCATATATCACTTTGCTGAATTGCGGAGGCAAAGAAAAAGCGCCGTACAATTGCGGCGCTCTCTTTTTCACTCAATGCGGTTCTTCATTATTCGTCATAACACGCGTAGGCAAGCACAACTGGCGCGATGTCAATAACATCAGCGATAAGTTTGCCATCCAACTCGTGATAAGTTACGGCTACCTTTGCACCGGTATTGATGTCATTGAATATCCTGTTCTGGGTACAGCTTGTTATGTATGTCCCTTTATCCGCTGTGAATGTAATGTTATCATTCATTCCAATGCCCGAAGAGGGGACCGTTTCCATAGACTTTACCGTCATTGTTTTTGCATAGTCGTCAACTGCTACCACCTCTCCTTTAAGGTTGGCCTTGCTTTCCAGGGCGTTGACCTGAATTGCGAAAGACATTACGAAAAGCGTTGCAACAACTGTAACGAAAACACCTGTCAGGAGATTCGTCATTTTCTTATTTATGGTTTTTCTGTTAGACATGATCTGTACCCCTTTCTTCCTTGTACTTTACTACTACTTGCAAAACCTAAGGTTCTGCATCCTTCTTGAATACATCATATAACTAATTGCAGATATATGCAATCTTGCTACTAAGCGTTATAGTTCAATCCTGGGCGGAATACTGGCATAAAAATCATAAAAGCACCCTTTTTCAAGGACTTATTTCTTCTTTGGGGTATTAAGCTCATTTTTTGCTGTCCTTTATTGTGAGTTCCAGTGTCTGAATAAAGCGTAATCTTCGCCTGTGGTATACTTTCACCGTGGAACGGTGGTTATCGCACGTATCATGGCCAGTGGTCATCCTTCTCTGTCTGACACTCGGCCTTGCGCCCTTTCATCCGCCCCATATTCTGGAAAAACTCGAGATGCTCATAAAGGGCCGCCTTGTGCGGCCTATAGACTGGGTTGACCTCTTGCTGCACGCCGCACCCTGGGTGCTTCTCGTCCTTAAGGGGATAGTGTCCCTAAGAAACAGATAGGGGCACCAAGAGTGTTCAATGATAAAGAGGAGAAATTCGCGCTTACCATTTCATCACATAAGGAGTGGATATGGCAAAGTACACAGCAAGCATTGACGAAGATACGCGCCAGAGGATCCTTGCTTTACCCAAGGGCGTACACTTCTCAGCCTTTATGCGAAGGGCGATTGCCGTCTTTGTTGAAGAACTCGAGAAGGACCCTGGCCTTGAACCCGGAGATTTCATCATTACCCGCGCACCCGGAAACGGTTCAACAGACAAAATAGAATAGAGGCATGGAGAAAAGCAGGATTCTCATTACCTGTGCAAAGGGGATAACCCCTTTTTTGAAGGAGGAACTCCTCCAACAGGGATTTCCCGTGTTGTCCGAAGGTGTTGCAGGTATTGCCACGGAGGGAACTTTTGATGATACCCTCAGGCTGAATCTCCTTCTCCGCACAGGACACCGCGTCCTCTATCTCCTCAGGGAGCTTCCTGCCCGTGATGCTGAGGCTCTCTATCGCGGGGTGTCGGAAATCCCGTGGGAAAAACATATTGCTGAGGACGGCTATGTGTGCGTGACCTCCAGTGTGGAAAGTCCCTCCATCCGGGACTCACGCTATGCGAATGTGAAGTGCAAGGATGCCATTGTGGACAGGATCAAAGAAAAGCGAGGACAGCGTCCTGATTCCGGTCCTGACCAGAACAGGGCTGTGGTGAACCTCTACTGGAAGGATGAGGTCTGCTCCCTGTATCTTGATACCTCGGGTGAACCACTCTCCCGGCGCGGATACAGAAAGATACCTCTGGGAGCGCCCATGCAGGAGACCCTTGCAGCTGCCGTAATTATGGCGACCGGGTGGAAGGGCCATGGTCATTTCATCAATCCCATGTGCGGCAGCGGTACGCTTGCCATAGAGGCTGCCCTGGCAGGCCTGAACAGGCCCCCTGGGCTCTTAAGGGACAATTTCGGGTTTATGCATCTCAAGGAATTTAAGGAAGCTTTTTGGAACGATTTACGTGCACAGGCGAAAAGAGAGGCAAAAAAGAGTCTGCAATGCAGAATCATTGCCACTGATATCAGGAGGGAGGCAGTAGAGGCGGCAAGGAAGAATGCGGCAACTGCGGGTGTGGAACACCTGATTGAATTCTCATCATGTGATTATTCCGAAACGTCTATCCCTGAAGGGGAAGGAGTAGTAATCCTCAACCCTGAATATGGTGAAAGGATGGGCAAGATAAAAGAGCTTGAGAGTGTGTACAAAGGCATCGGTGATTTCTTCAAGCAGAGGTGCAAGGGGTTTAAGGGATATCTTTTTACCGGAAATCTTGATCTGGCAAAGAAGGTAGGGTTGAAGGCGAAACGGAGGATCCCTTTTTTTAACGGTGGCATAGAATGCAGACTCCTTGAGTATGAACTGTATGAGGGCAGCAGGAAGAATAAAAACCCGCAGATAACGTAAAATAACAAAAACGCATCAACCACCGGAGAAGAGATGTGTGAGTTCTGTACAAAACACGGAGAAGGGAAGGTATGGTACAAGAATGCTGCCAATTATGGCAACGACCTGTTATCTGACCTGAACCGCCGCACCTATATAGAAAACTTTTTGTCTTCTGCGTTTAAGGACGGTTTCCAGACACTGGGAAGACTTGAGACCATCTACAGGAAAAAAGGCCGTCTCCCGAGAGCGGTGGAAAGCGCCCTCATCAGTAAGGCAAAGGAAGAGCACTTCGGTCAGGTGTTGCCCATTGGAGAAATCAGCGAACTGGTAAGAAAGGCCAGCACCATTGTCCGCATGCCCTGTGCCTGCCGCTGGGATACTGAGAAGAAAGAGGTGCGCTGCTGCTATGCAGTCAGCTACGGCCCTGAGGCATGGTACAGAGACATAGACATGAGTTATTTCGGCATGACACCGGATGAAGGTCTCGAGTCCCTGAGTCCCGATAGTGCCATACAGCAGATGCAAGAGATGGAAGAGCAGGGGGCGATCCATACCATCTGGACCATGATGACCCCCTTTATCGGCGCAGTCTGCAACTGTGCTCCCGATGAATGTCTTGCCATGAGGACACTTTCCCGGATTCACGTGGAGACCATGGAACGGGCAGAGCATGTGGCGAGAGTTGACATGGAGTCATGCAACGGGTGCGGCCTCTGCGGCGCAGTCTGCCATTTTCATGCAATCGGCAGTGCCACAGAGAGCGGCAGGACCTTTGCCCGGATCGATCCGCACCGCTGCTTTGGCTGCGGGTTATGCCGCAGGGCGTGCAGCACCGGAGCAATTTCCCTGGTGGTACGCTGACGCTCAAATGTGGCACACTGCGATCACCAGGTGGGACGCAACGCAGGAACTCAACTGGTCGAGGAGGGAATACTATGTCCATCCGCTATATAAATGACTTTCTTTATTTCGTGATACGCCCTGACACACATAAAGGCAAAGATGTACTGATCTATTGTTCGGGCGCGAACGTATCCCTTTTTACCCCCATCACCAGGGGACGGCATGGAATCGGTTCGAGTCCTGTCGTGAGGGGGCTTCAACTGGTGAATATGGGCGTGAGGGACCTTGCACTTTCAAGAGGGGCAACTCCCAGGGCTCTCCGGGGGAATGAGTGCGAGGGGATTGTTCCCACAAAGGACACCTGGTATACTGAACGGCTGCTGATAGAGAATGCTCCGGAATCTTTTCCTGATGAGATGGTACATTACTGCGTGAACAATCTTCTAAAGAAAATCTTCAAAGCCAGCATGCGGGAACTCCAACTACCTGACACTCTCCCTGAGGCGAATGAACTTCAGCTGTTCATCGAGACCCAGTGCAGGAAATACGGAGGATAATTGACAAGAAGGGTATGAAAGGTAAAGAAAAAAAGAGCGACCTCATAAAGAAGGCAAAGACATTGATGAAAGACAGAGACCTCGCTGAAGCGCTGGCCGCCATGATCGAGAAGAAACGCGGCAACCTCGGTTTTCTGCTTGGCGAACTCAAGGAAAGGAGGCACCGGACGTTTACCCCCTTTGTCCTTAAGGGAACCTCCATCTATGCCGAGCCCTCTGCCCTGGATCCGAAGACCGTTGAACTCGCTGCAGTGGCTGCGTCTTCGGCCCTCAGGTGTGAACATTGTCTTGAAGCCCATATGGAACGGGCGTTGCAGGAGGGAGCGTCCCTGGATGAAATACTGGACGTGATCCTTATCGCCGGCGCGATTTCGGAATCCTCCACTTTGTCGGTCTCATTCCGCAAGTTCAAGCAGAAGGCGGGCAGGATGCAGAGAAAGGAATCAAGTTAAGAATACGGCCTGCGGAAAAAGGCTCTGGAGACGGTGAGAAAAACATTGACACCACTTCTGCTTCTCTTTTTTCTCTCCCCTGCATTCCCTGAGGAGCAAATCCCAACTTTTACCAATGAGGATCTCAGGAAGTACCTCACCGAGCCTCTGAATGAGCGTGAAACCCCTCAACAGAATACGAATGAAGAAGCCCTTTCCCCACCAGAACAAAAAGATGCAGCTGCTATCATTAGGGAAAATAGGCAGTCCATTGTGATTATAGCCGCGCTTGACAAGAATGGCACCATCTACGGCCACGGGAGCGGGTTTGTATTGAGCAGGGAAGGGGCGGTCGCAACGAGCTACCATGTCATAAGAAATGCAGCCGATATACGCATAAAGGCAGGGGAGGAGGTGTACGCAGCTGCAGGAATCATCCGTGCTGATGCGGAACATGATATCGCAATACTAAAGGCGGAAGGGAGTGGCTTGCACCCGGTAAGGCTCGGGAGGTCCGACAGCATATCCCCAGGAGAAAAAGTGTATGTCATCGCAAACCCTCGTGGAACGGGACTCGCGTTGTCAGAAGGGATACTGACAGAGATAAGAGAGGTTGCAGGCAAAGGAAGAATGCTCCAGATAACGGCGCCCTTTACCGAAGGCTACAGCGGCAGTCCTGTATTTAACGAACAGGGAGAGGTAATCGGCATGGCGACCTTTATTGTCAAAGGCTCAGGAGACCCTACCGCTTACCAGAAACTGAACTTTGCGGTACCGGTGGAGAGCATAAAAGAGAATGCCTCATCCTCAAGCCTTACTCCGATGAAAGACTTGCGGACAGACGACTACCAGGAGACTTCCAATTACTGGGTTGGCCTTGGGAACAGGCTCACTGGTTCAGGAAAATATTCTGAGGCTGCGGATGCCTACAAAAGAGCATTAGGCATCGATCCCTCTGATGCAGAAGCACTCAACGGCCTAGGTGTTTCTTACATGAAACTGAAGAAATATAAAGAGGCGATAGAAACTTACAAGCATGCCATTGCTCTTGGGTCTCACACGGCATGGGTTTATTCAAACCTCGGCCTTGCCTATATCGAAGCAAGAATGTACAGAGAGGCCCTGGAGCCGCTCACGCAGGCTGTGACCATCATGCCTGAGCTGGAAGAAGCACATTACAACCTGGGTATTGCTTATAAAAATCTGGGCATGCCGAAGGAGGCTATCGCATCGTTCAAGAACGCTATCAGTATAAATCCCGGCTCCCGGGATGCTCATTTCGGCCTTGGGCTGGCGTTTATGGATGTAAAAGACAAAGACTCGGCATTAGGCGAGTATTCCCTGCTGAAGACGCTTGCCCCTTCCCTGGCGGACATGCTGTTGAAGAGGATCAGACAATAAACAAAAAAAACACCATTCATTCCCTGTTATAGTTTTGTTAAAGTGCATGCCGAGACGAATACGCGTAAAAGGAAGACAGATGGTTCTATTTCCACGGGGTGTATTCATAGTGGGTAATGCAGGTAGGCCAACTTGAAAATCGGTATCTGTTATGCTACTCTTCAACCTGTGTGAAAGGAACAATCCAATAGGTCACATAAGGAGAAAAACAGTGAAAGCAATTATCCTGTCAGTGTCAGTAGTGGTGTTCGTATTGTTCAGCGTGTCGTGTTCCAAACCGGATTACAAGAAGGTTGCGGATGATTTCATAAAGACCTCAACCCCTCTCAAGGACTATACCATCAGGGAAGTAGCAAATACAAACTCCTCTCTCTGGAAAGCGGTTATTGTGTACGTCAAGCAGGGAAGGGCGAGCATGCCGGTCCTCCTTTTTGTATCCAGTGATGGGAAGGCAGTTGTGCCGAATTCCATGGTCTATGTGAACAACAAACCGATATTTACGAAACAACTCGAGCCTGAGCTTGGCCGGATAGATTTCAAACTCACGGACAAAGACAGGATGGTGTATAACGCTCAGGGAAAGAAAACGGTTTACATGTTTTTTGATCCTGACTGCCCTTACTGCAAAAAGGCTAAGGAGAAACTCCCGAACTACAGTGGCGAATACAGGGTGGTGGTGAAGTATTTCCCTCTGGAGCAGATCCATCCGGGAGCGACCCTGAAAGCTATTGGTGAGCAGGCACAGTGGCTTAAGAAAAACAGGAAAGACCTTACGAAAGAGGCGGATACCCTCAAGGAAGCCAAAAGGATGGTCGAAGAAGACATTATGGAAGCCCGGAAAGCACAGATAGAGGGGGTCCCCACTTACGTGATGGAAGACGGGAGCATTAAGCAAGGGCTGTTTTAGTCTCTCTGTTCAACGATGACCAAACAGGGGTGCCAATGCACCCCTGTCGCGTTTTTTCTTTAGTTGGCCCATCTTCGTATCCTTTGTCCTGTTTCGTGAGAAGGAAACTGGGCAGAGCCCTGAAAAAACATAATGGTGTTTAGGGTGTTTTCATATATAATTTTGATAAGGGATTGGATGCTGCCATAACTATGGTTTTGTCATAAGGAGGCTGCTATGCGCAAAGGAAAGGGATTCTCTGGAATGAACAGGAGGGAGTTTTTAAAGGCTGGTCTGGTAGGGACCACATCGGCCATGCTTGGGGGGAATACCGTTGCAGAGGCCATTGGGCAGTATGCATCATCTGAGCCTTTTGTCTTCCCCAAACCTGTCTACCGGACCCTTGGCAGAACAGGGATGAAGATCACAGTCGTGAGCTTTGGGGCGATGCTCACACCTGAGGCAGAGGTGATACGGACCGCTTTTGAACATGGCGTGAACTACGTGGATACGGCGAGAAAATATATGGACGGCAAAAACGAGGGAATTGTTGCCAAGGCACTGAAGGGCAGGCGTGACAAGGTGTATGTGGCAACGAAGACCCTGCCTACTTCCAAGTCAAAAGAAGACATCATAAGGGATGTGGAGACAAGCCTCAGAACACTGGAGACCGACTATGTGGATGTCATCCAACTCCATAATCTGGCTAGCAAGGAGAGGATATTCATTCCCGAGACACGGGAGGCCCTTGCCAAACTGAGAGAGCAGGGCAAGGTACGCTTCTTCGGCGTCACCACGCACAAGAACCAGCCAGAGGTCCTCAACGCCCTTGTGGACGATCCTGACCGCTTCTTTGACACAGCGCTTGTGGCATACAACTTTAAAAGCGATAATGACACAAAAGAGGCGATTGCAAGGGCAGCCCAGGCAAAAATCGGGATCATTGCGATGAAGACCCAGGCAGGTGGGTACGCCACCGACGCGATGGGGCCCGTCAGTCCTCACCAGGCAGCTCTCAAGTGGGCGCTCCAGAATATAAATATCACCACCGCGATTCCGGGCATGAGAGACATGGCTGAACTCAGGGAAGACATCGCGGTTATGGGGATGCCTTTCGGGTATGCCGATGAGCGTGTCCTACAAAGGTACAGCGCTGAGGTGGGGCCCTACTACTGCCATTTCTGCGGAAAATGCGAGAAAACCTGCTCAAAGGGTGTGGAAATCAGTACCATCAACCGTTCCCTTATGTATGCAGAAGGGTACAAGAGCCCTGAACTCGCTCTTTCCACATACAGGGAGATCCCTGTGGCAGCCTCTGCCTCGGCATGCCTTGATTGTGCGGACTGCGTGGCACGGTGTGTCAACGGACTTGATATTAGAACGAAAATGAAACGGGCCAGGGAAGTCCTTGTTTAGGAAACGCACGCTCGATAATTCCCATGGCGCACAAAGAATATCACTGAGGAAATACTGTTTCATCTCCGCAATAATCTTATGCGCAGTATGCGCCTCTGCAGCGTTCTGTGCTGAGGAGAGTTCCATCGAGAAAGTGCTTCCCGCACCGCATTGCGCTGAAGGCTGGCTCATGGAGGAGAAAGTGGCCCTGTATACCAAGGATACCCTGTTTGAACGAATCAATGGTGAATCAGAGCTCTACTTCCCCTATGGGTTCGAAGCGCTTGCCTCGGCACGATATGCGAACAGCAAGAATCCCGAGGTAGCGGTAGAGGTCGACGTATACAAGATGGGCTCTCTTCTGGACGCTTTTGGGATATATGCCAATTACCGGAGGGCGGATGATGGTACAGTAAGGATTGGCGCCGAGGGATTTGTATCACCATCTCAGCTGTTGTTCTATCAGGACAGGTATTTTGTGAGGCTCCAGGCGTCAGGCACGTTGAGTGTGGAACAAGAGGTATTCCTCTCGTGTGCTCGTGCTGTTTCGGGGAATCTCCCGCGCAATTTAAGCCAGCCCAGAGAGCTTGAGTTATTCATGATGCCTGCTGTAAAGCAGAGGAGCGAACGGTATATTTCCCAGAGCCTTCTCGGGTATGCCTTTTTCCGCAGGGGTCTCATCGCTGACGCAGTTCTGGAAGGTGAAGCGCTTAAGGTCTTCGTGGTGTCTGAGGACTCTGTGAATGCTGCGCGAAAGGCTTTTGATCAGTACCGTGAGTATCTGAAGGCATCGGGGCAGAAGGTTCAGGTGACCGAGACGCCGGACAAGACATCCGTTACAGCGGTGGATCCGCTGTACAATAATATCTATATAGAGCATTTTGGCCGTTACCTCATCGGTGCGGTGAACCTCAAGAAAACTTCTGCAGGAAAACAGCTCGTGGAGCAGCTGCGCAGACGGCTTACCGGGGATCAGGGCAGCTGACAAGGTAGGCATTTTGCACACCCCTTAATCAGCACAACCGGAACATTCGCTCCGCTGCATGAACATCTTTTGATGGTATCAGCAAAGATCCTTTTTCTCTTGAAACCAACTATCCGCCTGCTTCTTTTTGATAAAACCGTGTAAAATACACCCATGGATAAAAAAGCGCTCCAAAAGAATCCATGTCCTGACTGCACCTTCTGTCAGTACTGCTGTGATTCACGCTGCGCCATGTGCCGCTCTCCGTATCCCAGGAAAAGAGAGAAAGCCAAGAAACCTAAGATTCATAAACCGCTTTTTCTCAAATACTAATCACCCCTGCTGGAGCGTATTTTTTCTTGCCCTCCGGAGTTGACTTCAGGCAAAAAACAGGGGTATTCACTATAATAAAGACGCTCCATATGTATCAGATATACAAAAATAAGCACTTTCCGCACTTTCCCCTGTCTCTCCTGGCTGCGGTCATTCTTCTCTATTTCGGTTGCGCATTGGCTGTGGAAAAACCACATCAGGGGGAGGACCTTCTCCTTGATGCCTATCACAAGCACCGGGCCAAACTGGAAAAGAATGACTTCGGGTTCCCCCTTTATCTGGCGTCTTCCGAGCATTCAGGCACACTGCATGTGGATGTCTACGGGATTATCGACCATCCTTTCAGCAGCGTTACCGATATGCTCAAGGTTCAGGGAAACTGGTGCGATATTGCATCCCTCCATCCCAATGTCAAGGCCTGCACCTACGTGGTATTCCCCAACGAGTCGCGGCTAACCTTCTATATAGGTCGCAAGGCCCGTCAATCCCTGGAAGACGCGCATCAATCCGTTTACTATTACAAGAATGTGGAAGAGCGGCAGGGTTATCTGGATATTGTTCTGAGTGCTGCCGAAGGCCCTTTTGGAACAAAAGATCACAGAATGAGATTTGAGGCAATTCCCTTGGACACTGGGAAAACCTTTGCCCATGTGAGTTACACATACAGCGCTGGCTTCCCTGCCAACCTGGCAGGCAAGATCTACTTTGCAACATTGGGCAGGGGAAGAACGGGGTTTACAGTGACCGGAACTGACGGGAGCGGTAACCCCATCTATATCGGAGGGCAGCGTGGAGCAATCGAGCGCAACGTTGTCCGGTACTATCTCGCCATACAGTCCTTTATGGACACCCTGCACTCTCCCGAAGAGAGCCGCCTTACCATGAGGCTCAGCAAGTGGTATGATTATACGAGCCGGTTCAGGAAACAGCTCTACGAGGTGGAGAAGAAGGACTACATGGAAGTCAAGACCGAGGAGTATAAGAAGCAGATGGTCCTCCAGCAGCGGGTCTTGCCTGCAATTCAATCAGCACCCGGACCCTCCAAGCCTTAGGAATCACACTATACTTTCACAGGGTTTCCCTCACCGCTGGTTCGGGACGGTCGTTTTCCGGTTCGGAAGTCTGAAAGGCGGGGAAATCGAGGAATTAATACTCTCCATATGTCGCACTTTCCCCCTGGGTCGGTTGGTATTGAGATAAGCGGAGGGGCAAAAAAAAACGGCATAAACGAAAAAGGGTCATTTCATGCCGTTTAGATATATAACTTCGGGAGGTTCATTCATCATGAACCTTGGTGCGCCATGAATCAAGATAGTCTTTTGTGACCTTTTTTATGTTGTGGTCTTTTTTTGCATGTTCAGACGCCTTTTTGAGAACCTCATCTACTGTTCTCCCGCGCACCTTATAGCCACAGTCAACCCCTACATCTTTGCATGTCAGGACTTTCATGGCATCCTCCTTTCCGCGTGGTCAGAAAATTAATTCTTAATTCACCACACGGTTTGCGGTCAGGCTACCTTCCTGAGGATTCTCTTTACAGAATCCTCTTCGTCATGAAGTGCAGCCCTAAACTCACGCTTATCGGCTTTTAACCTTTCGACCTTCAGTTCTTCTTCAAGAACTTTAAGGGCGTGCCTTAATGTTTCCTTTTCTTTCTCATCTATTTCCAATACCATACTCTCACCTCGGTTCCTCCCTCAAAGCTAATCTGACCCTTTCAGGGAAGAGAAAAGATATTCTCTATCTTCCCTCTTCTATTTATTATATTACAAATAATATATTTTCGCAACAACGAAACTAAGTCGCAATTTCCTCTTTTGGTTTCTAGTAGGCGGAAAAGGACATAAATCTGCACCGCCCGACGAAAATTCAGCTTTCTTCCCTCTTACTTGCTTTATCTCCAGATCACGAAGATGCCATTTTATATTTTATGTAAGACCTGTTTTTGGGAATAAGGGATTCAGACACTGGACAGGGGAATAAGAGCTTGTTTTTGTTATGGCCGTTAGTTTCAAAGTTCTATGACTGAGCTCCGCCCTGGGCTGACTGCCTGAACGTCTCACCTGATGCAGCGCATATTGCGGTGGGGTAACATTGTTGACCGTCAGTGAAGAGACGGTTTCTTGCGAAGGGCCTCATCGAGACTATTGTCCCTTCCGTAGATGTCATTTCTGAATTGAAGAGTGCCCCCCTCATCAACCCAAGCCGTGAGGTAAAGGAAATGGACATTTAATGGACGAGAAATAAGGACTTTTTTCTCAGTACCTTCCTCTATTTCATTCAATAACACTTCCCGCGTCCAGCCAGAGTTGTCCCGCATCACATATTCCCCCAGTTCGATCGGCTTTTCAATGCGGGTGCACCCATGACTGAAGGTGCGTACATTCTCCGAAAACAGACGCTTGGCAGGAGTGTCATGGAGGTAGACATCAAATGAATTGGGAAACATAAACTTGAGACGTCCAAGGGGATTCAGAGGGCCGGGCTCCTGACGAAAATGGTATGGTAATGTTTTTGGGGTGATCTCCGACCAGTCGATTGTCTCCGGGTCTATTTCCTCTTGTCGGGATCCCCAGCCCCTTAGAACCTTGATGTTTTGTTCGGCAAGGTAATGAGGATCATTCTTGATCTTCTTCAGTATCTCTTCCCGTGCAATTCTGTCCGGGATATTCCACGGAGGATTTATTACGATGTGCGTCATCTTTGCGGTGAAGACAGGGGTGCGCCGGTAAGGCTTCCCTACTACCACTTTCATTGAGAGAATCGACTTCCCGCTCTCCATAACATCCAGCTGAAAATCTGCGATGTTTACAACGATGGAACGCTGCTCCACATTACCAAGTATCCAGCGCAGCCTTTCCATGTTCAATTCGATCTGGCGTGTCCGTTGCCTTAAGGGAACATTGAGGGCATTGATAGTTGCAGAGCCAAGGACACCATCGGCTTTAAGCCCGTGCCGTTTCTGAAAGATGATGAGCGACTGTTTCAGCTTTTCATCAAAAAAATCCCCTTCTTTTGCCACATCAGCCGCAAGATCACCGGAAAAGGAAAGCCTCTTTCTCAGTTCTGCAACCCTGTCCGACGTGGAACCTTCTTTCAAGAGGGAACCTCCTGAAACCAGCGGCCATTCACCTCGTAATGATAGTTCTCTGTATCGGGCGAGGACCTGTCTGAGTCTTTCATAGGAGGCTTGTACGGGGCGGAGCCTCATCAAAGCCTCTCTTATCTGTTTCTTCCTGAGTGCTTGCTCAAGGACAGAGGAGACATCCACACTTCCACGCTTTGCAAACCATTCCGCCTCAATAGTCACTGGGTTTACGCACCCGGCTGACAGGTGGCAGCCGAGAGTGAGAAATGTATCTGTGAGGAGGATATCGAGATCGGCAAGACGTGTTGGGTCAGGAGATACCTCTTTCGTCACCTTGTCGACAAGAGATCGTATGAGGCCGAGGTGATAGTAGTCCGGCGTCAGCCCATCACCATAGGCTTCCTCCACTGCCATGATGAGTGACTCTGTCTGGATCAAATGACCATCCTGGCTCCACGCAGGCTGGTAGTTTCTTCCTTTATAGAAGCTTTGCACAAGGACTTCGGCGTATATCTGCTCTCCACCAATAACCGTTCCTAAGGGGGCTCTCCCTTCGGCTATCCTCTTCTTTATGAGAAGGCTAAGCCCTGGAGGCGATATCTGAACAGACGAGCTTCTTTCAGAAGAAAGAGCCTGGGTGCATAAAAAGACAAATGTGAGAAGGAGAACAATAATTTCCTTGGTTATCAATTTGATCTGTGTCATCTTTTTATATTTTACCAAATCCGGGATTTATTAAGATTTTTGGCTTTCCCCTCTTCTTCATTGATTCCCCCTCGGAGTTGAATAACGGCGTATTATTATGATAATCTTCCCTTATATCAGAACAAATTCACTTTAAGGGTACCAATGCCATACCGAGCCTGGTTTCAATGTATTAACGAGCAATGTAAAGCGATCTATCCGCTGAACTCCATCATCTACCGCTGCAAGACCTGCGGATCACTGCTGGAAGTGCAGCACGACATGAAGGCCTTGGCCCGCCGCGACGCCAAGGCATGGATGAAACTCTTTGAGGACCGATACAAGTCCACCCAGTGGCCTTACGGCTCAGGCGTGTGGGGCAAAAAGGAATGGATTCTCCCGAAGATCGATGACAACAACATTGTCTCACTCTATGAAGGCGGCACCAACCTGTTTTGGGCAGAGCGCTTCGGCAAGATAATCGGCCTTGACAACCTCTGGATCAAGCTCTGTGGCAATTCCCACAGTGGCTCTTTTAAGGACCTGGGGATGACGGTGCTCGTCTCTATGGTTAAGCAAATGATCAGCGAGGGAGCACCGATCAAGGCAGTGGCCTGCGCCTCCACGGGCGACACCTCGGCAGCGTTGGCAGTCTATTGTGCTGCTGCCGGCATCCAGTCTGTTGTGCTCCTGCCCAAAGGCAAGATATCCATCGCCCAGCTGGTCCAGCCCATTGCCAATGGTGCGCTGGTGCTGTCCCTGGATACGGATTTTGACGGATGCATGGACATTGTTCAGGAGATCACCCAGGACGAGACGATCTACCTTGCAAATTCCATGAACTCGCTACGCATTGAGGGGCAGAAGACCGTGGGCATCGAGATCGTCCAGCAGTTCGATTGGGAAATCCCGGATGTGATTATTATCCCAGGCGGTAATTTGGGGAATGTCTCGGCCCTGGGCAGCGGCCTGCTCATGATGCGCGACCTGGGCCTTATTGCCAGGCTCCCGAGGATAGTGGTTGCCCAGGCCGAACGCGCCAATCCACTCTACCGCTCCTATCTCAAGAACTTCGAGACCTTTGAGTCTATTCATGCTGAGAAAACGCTGGCCAGCGCGATTCAGATCGGGAACCCGGTGAGCGTCCAGAAGGCGATACGCACATTGAAGCAGTTCAACGGCATTGTCATGGACGCCACAGAGCAGGAACTGGCCGACGCTGCCGCCCTCGGCGATACTACCGGCATGTTCAACTGCCCTCACACGGGCGTGGCTCTGGCAGCGCTGATAAAACTGATCAAGGCCGGGAAGATAGATAGATCAGAACATGTTGTGGTCATCTCAACTGCGCATGGTCTCAAGTTCACCGATTTCAAGATCAACTATCATGAGGGGACGCTGGACTTCCCCTGCCAATATGCCAACAAACCTATCGATTTGCCCGCGCGCATGGATGCTATCAAGGAGGCCCTGCAGCAGGCCCTACTGAAGAGGAGGAATACGAATGTCTGAGAAGAAGCCAAACGCCGGGAAGTGGAATCCGGCAACCCTCGCTATCCATGGCCTGAGACGTGTTCAGCACGCACACTACGCGGTCTCCATGCCCATTGTGCATACCTCCAACTACTACTTTAACGACACTGAAGAGGTATACGAGTTCATGAAGGCCAAGAGCGAGGGTAGGGTAGTGCGCGAGCACGAATACGGTCGCTACGGCAATCCGACCCAGGAAGAGTGCGAACGCAAGCTCGCCGCTATTGAGAACGCCGAGCGAGCGGTGCTGTTTTCCACAGGTATGGCTGCCGTAATACTGACCCTGATGACCTATATGCGCCGCGACGGACACATCATCTTCACCAATGACTGCTACCGCCAAACCCGTGACTTTGCCACAAGCCTCCTTGCAGAGTTCGGCCTGCAGGTCTCGCTGGTGGACCCCACTGCAGAGGCCATCGAAAAAGCGATCCGGCCCAACTCCAATGTTATCTTTACTGAGTCGCCCACGAATCCGTATCTGCGATGTCTCGACCTTCCTGCGGTGGTGAAGGTAGCAAGACAGCACAAGGTGATGACGGTTATTGACGCTACCCTGGCAACGCCTTACAACATCAAGCCCCTGGACATGGGCGTGGACATCGTGGTTCATTCCGCCACCAAGTACCTCGGCGGGCATAACGATCTGCTGGCAGGCGTTGCTCTCGGCAAGCATGAACTGCTGAATGACCTCTACCGGATGCAGCGGATGTTCGGTGCTACTCCGGGACCCCTCACCTGTTTTTTGCTGGATAGGGGGCTAAAGACCTTTGCACTCCGCATGGAGCATCACAATGCCGCGGGACTGACAGTGGCGCGCATGCTGGAATCACACCCTAAGATCGAGAAGGTATGGTATCCTGCTTTGTCATCCCATCCTGACCACAACATTGCACGTGAGCAGATGAAGGGTTTCGGCAGTGTGATCACCTTCCTTCTGAGGGGCGGCGATGCGGAGACGAGGAGATTCATCGATGCACTGGAGCTGTTCCTCATTACCCCCAGCCTCGGCGGGAGCGAAAGCCTGGTGACGCAGATGTCGACCATGTCGTTTTTCGACTATCCTGCTGACTATCGCCGTCAGATCGGGATGGTGGACAATCTGGTAAGGCTCGCCCTTGGCCTTGAAGACGTGGACGACCTCATTACAGACCTGAGACAGGCGTTAGACAAAATCTGAACAAGGAAACTTACGCACCCCAAATGTTGTCCCGCTGGCATCTGTGACTTTGAAGCATCTTCTTCACTTTAGCAAGGATAATGCTTCAAACTTTTTTGAGTGCTCTAAGTTCCTTCTAAGCCCTTTGATTTTCCTAATACACCACAGCTATTAGATATCGCAACCGATGCGTAGTTTGGTTTGAAACTGTCAAAATCCCTTTTTCGTTTTCTTCCTGCAGCCAACACTGATGCTTTTCTACCACATGGCAATGTTTCTCCAAGAATTAATGGGTGGCAGGAGTCCGGTCAATTAAGCTTTCATGTAGTTAGCTCCAGAATTGTTTTGGCGACAGCAATTGGCAGACCTTTGTTTGAGGTCTCAAAAATGGTTTTTTAAGATCGTACCATCTCGAATCGAGAGTGTTGCACCGCACCCTGTGTGGAAGGACTACGCATTTTTGGCCGCACTGGCCTGTGAAGACAATGATACTGTGTCGAAAATCAAGCACCTGCCGTGGCACATCACTTCACTTCAGCTTGAAATCCACGCGGCTCTCCTTTACTTTTTCCTTCTTCTCAGCCTGAAGGGCCTTTGATTCCACTAGGAATATCCGTTCCTGTTCCACCTTTCCAGACTTCAGGATATGGTCCTTCACCTTGAGGGCACGCTCTGAAGCCAGGTGCCGTAGATCATCGTCATTCACTTGGGTATGAGTAAGCATGAGCTTTTCCATCTCTGGAACAGGCAGGTCCTTAGCTATCCCGATGATATTTCTGGGCTTAGGAAATTTTTCTTCCTTGTAAGCCATCTTAAGGTATTTCGGATATTCCTCTGCACTCACTATCACTTCTTCCAGGGGCACGGGAGTCGATCCTTTTTTGACCATTTCCTTCAGTTTCTGTGCCTTGATCTTTCCCTTGAAGAGATGCTCGCGGAGTGCCTCTCCGTCCTTCTCAGGATCCGCATATCCTCCGATATCCAGTCTCAACGCAGGCCTGTCGTATAGGGCCTTGACCAGCGTATCCAGTTTCTTTAGCCCCTGCTCATTCAGCGAAGCGCTCCCATAATCGAACTCGATGTAGCTCAGTTCCTCCCCTCCTCCGAAGATCGCTCCCAGGAGGGCAAAAGGAGAGGTGGCAGCCTTCACAAGGATGTTCAACAGTATCTTGATGATTATTCTGCCCAGGCTGAATTTCGGGTCATCAAGGTTCCCGGTAACCGGGAGGTCGAGACTGATCTCCCCCTTTCTGTTCTTGAGGAGGGCGATGGCAAGTTTCACAGGGAGTTTAGTAGCATCGGGGCTTTCGATCTTATCTCCCAACGTGAACTGGTCTAGATAAAGATTGTTTTGGGCGGTAAGCTTGCGTTTGACGACGAGATACTCCACATTCAGCGAGAGTTTCCCCTTCTCGATGGTATAACCCATATACTTACCGCCGTAAGGACTCATGGGGCTGAGATCCATATCCTTGAAAGCTGCCTTGAGTTCGACATAGAGGTCTTCCCTCAGCGGGTTTATCTTGCCCGTGATCTCCAGGGGTGCGTAATTATCGTACTTTGCCTTCAAGTCAACATCGGCAAACTTGTTCTCTTCAGAAGAGAGCCCAGAAATCCGGCCGCCAACCTCTGTAAGATTCGCAGAAACATTAGGTTTGACATGTCTGTCGAGGAAATCTATCGTCCCGCCCTGCAGCGTCACTTTTTCGACTGTGACCGTCTTATCAGGAGCTTTCTTATTCTCCGGCGGGGGTATCTTCGTTGTCGTGGCATTCTCTCCGGCAACAGCACCATTTGCCTCCTCAGCGCCCGAGACGTCCTGAACGTTAAGCGAGCCATCCTCATTAATGATAATGCGAGAATAGAAATTAGCCATCGCTACATCGTCAATATTCAAGAAGAAGGGGTTGTAGCCAGCACGGAGGTTCCCGAAATGGAGCGAATCCCATTTCAGGAAGTCTTCAGCGTTGGACTTGTCCAGCGACCAGAACTTCGCGAGGAATAGTTCCCCCTTGTATGACACCTTAGGGCTCCCGCGTTCTCCATACCCCAGAGTGAGAGCCCCAGACGTCGAAAAATCTCCTTCAGCAAGGACGATCTTCACCCTGTCGCTAAGATATCCCTGAAAAGGCACGATGTCTACCTTATTACAGTTCAATCGCACGTTTGCTGACCCCGGGTTCAGGACAACAGAGCCGACGGCTGAAACAGACCCCTTCTTGCCGAACTTGAGAGAAAGAGAAACTTTGCCGCTCTTGTTCTTTTCTGTCGAAATACCTTCAGCCGCCAGTTTGATAATCTCCGCGCTGAAACTCACCGGCTGAGTGGGAACAAGGTCTTCTCCTTTGACGCCATATCCCTGCGCAGAGATCTTCTTCATCGTTACTGTCCACGGTCTCTCGTTCTGGTTCTGCTTTGCGGCAGGCTTCTTCGCATCTGGGGTAGGTGGCAGAAGGGTTTGTAAATTCCATTTGCCATCCTCTCCCCGCTTCACCATCAAGAAACCTTTCTCTGTGGAGAACTCGCCGACAACCACTTCCCTTTTCTGAAGATCGATCGCTGCCTCTTTCATAGCGATTTCGGGTATTCTGAGAAACTCATCCTTCTCGTCCCTCTTCTTCAGGCTCAGTGATGTAAGGTGAGCCGAAAGGTCGGAAAGTCGCACAGCCTGCTCCTTTTCCGTCTGCTGAAATGCGTATTCCGTCGAAAAATCAAGAACGCCGTCCATGATGTCAAACAGGATCTGCCTGCGATAGTAAGGAGAATATTTCTTTAACGGTATCTTCGCGAGTTCTGCTCTTCCCTGTGATGAAAGCGGGTCAACAGTAAACTCGCCGGAAACCTTGACTCCTTCCTCTGCCTCCGTCCCAAGAGACAATGTGATTGCTGACTTCCAGTCCCTTGCGTTACTGAAACGGTCAATCTTCACCTGAATATTTTCCAGTGTGGATCGGAAGGTCTCCTCTTGCAATAAATCAGAGAAGGTCACTGTCCCGTTAGTCAGATCGATTTCATCGGCGTATAAGGAAAGCACCGGTGACTCCTCTTTCCTTTTCAGGACGTACCCCTTTTTAGGAATCAGGGACTGAAGGTTCACCCTCCCTGTTTTATCCCTGACAACGTGGACCTCAGGGGACTGCAACAGGACCTTTGAGAGAAGAACCCTTCGGGACATCAGTTCCCCTGAATCGACCGAGATGTCAAGCAACGGAAGATGAATGAGAGGGCTTTCCTTTTTATCAACAATCCGGATGTCCTTGAACTGAAGACTTCCCGTCAAGGTAATGGATGGAGCCCTGTTTTTGTACTGTGTGAAAAAAAGAAGGGTGTTCGCGTCCAGACGCCCTGATAGGACCTTGAAGTCCATCTCTGCTGGCATATAAGCAAGATAATGGGCAATATCAAAGTCATTCACGCGAATCTCAACTGAAGTTTCGAGGGAATCTTTAAAGGGCTTGGTTAAACCCTGAAGAGAAATCAGGTGACCGTTAACGTTCGCCTCAA
>DATKOU010000175.1:0-4586 GCA_035524455.1 Thermodesulfovibrionales bacterium
CCCGTGTCGCTCGTCATCGCATAGGTAATGCGGGACATGACGTCTTCGCCGTAGGGCACCTGGGGGTTCATCATGGACTCTGTGTTGATCACCTTACCGGTACTGAGATCACAGAGGTAGCCGACGCACGTTGTGGTTCCTATGTCCACGGCGAGTCCGTAACAGACGTCTACATGGCCGGGCTCCACCTTGATGATCTCCCTGTCCATCCAGATGGTGAAGGTCGCTGTCCAGTTTCCCCCTCTCAGGGCGTCCTGGAGGGTCCTCAGGGCAAGGAAATCAAAGGTAATGCCCCTGAGGCCATAGTCGTCCTCCAGCGCCTTGAGCACCCGCTCGTAATCACCGGTGGTCATATCATGGAGCGTTGGTGGCTTAAAGGTAAGGGTATATTTCTTTACGGCAGGGTCGAGGGCTATCGAAATCTCCCTTGCGACCTTGCGGACCACCTGTTTCCCTGCCCGTGACCGTTCCGGGACAAAGATCTTCAGGTCGCCCCGTATTTCGCTCGAACAGGCAAGACGTATCCCCGGTCCGTCTTCCGGTTTTATATGTTTCAATTCGTCTTCTGAGGGAAGAGGGGGAAAGATATGGGACATACTCGACTCCAAATTGTCTTTTTCGGAGTAGCCCTCCTCAATTCTCACTTTGCATTTTCCACAGACCTTCTTGTTGCCGCAGAGCGCTTCAAGATCCACACCGAGGGCCTGGGCAGCCTCGAGAATGGTTTTCCCTTCCTCAATCTCTCCCCGCCTCCCTGCCGGCTGAAAAATCACTTTGTGTGTATTGGCCATGAATCCATCCTCCTTAATTTCTTGATTTACGTTTGGCAACTTGAATTCACCAGAGAGTAAATAGAACTGAGAAGCGAACAGAGAATACCACACAGCCTTTTCTTATTCTTTCCTATGGATGTTCCCTTCAGTCCTCTATCACCCTGTTTACTGCATGCTGCCTATTTCACGTTGCCTCTCATGCGTTCGTTTCTCGAAAAGGGACATATCGTTACGCAGAGCCCACAGTTGGGCTTCTCCTCAAAGAGGCGCCTCTCCTTTTTCAGTGTCCTGCACTTTTCATAATGAACGATCTTCTTGAGCGGTGCTCCCCGGGACCATTGCTTTCCTGTAAAAGCCCCGGACGGACAATGCTTCACGCAGAGATTACATTCCCCGCACTGCGATTCGCTCACAGGGGCGTCAGGCACGAGGGGCGCATTGGTGAGAACCGTTGCCCATGAGAGCTTCGAGCCGTACCGCTTATTAATGAGAAGCCCGTTCTTGCCGATCCACCCCAGTCCCGCGCATGTCGCGGTGGTCTTATGGCTTACGAGGTGGTAGAGTTTGGCGATGTACTTGTCATGTATCCTGTCAGAGTCGGGAGGGATGGACAAGCTCCTGAAGCCATGTCCCTTCAGCCACGCCTCGGCCAGCCTCTGGAGTCTCTTCAGAAGCGCAACGGAGTCCCTGTTCAGTCCCTTGTTGACGGCAAGGGCTATCCCCCTGTTCAGATGGGCAATCTCCCGCGAGAGCGCTTCCGAGATGTCGCCCACACCCACAAGGGTCGCACCTTCCCTTTTCAACTGCTCTTTCAGTGATGAGGCATTCAATGGTACGCTTATTTTTTCCCGGCCTTTTCGTCCCTCAATTTCTTGAGGAAGCTCACCATCTTGATCGCCTCTTTGAGGGCATTACTCGCGTCTTCCGCATACCCGTCAGCGCCCCACTTATCCGCAAGCTCTTTTGAGGTGGGAGCACCCCCGATCATGATCATGCAGTTGGGATTCTTTGCCTTTATCTTGTCGATGACCTTGGGCATACCGATCATGGAGGTGGTCATCATTGCGGACAGACACACAAGCTCAGAGTCTGTTCTCAACTGCTCATCCACAAACTGGTCCAGGGGAACGTCCCTGCCAAGGTCATATACTGTAAACCCGGCAACGTCAAACATCATCTTCACGAGGTTCTTGCCGATGTCATGGACATCTCCCTCCACTGTCCCGATGACCACAGAGCCCTTTACTCCGAGGTCCATCTGCTGACAGTGCGGCTTGAGGATGTCGAGTCCTGCATAAAGGGCATCGGCACACATCAGGATCTCGGGGACGAAATATTCCTGTGCCTCAAAAAGGCGACCCACCTCTTCCATTCCCGCCACGAGGCCGTCGAAGATCGCTTCATTGGCATCGAGGCCTGCATCCAGGGCCTCCTGCGCACCCTCTTTACAGGCGTCCTCGTCGTACTGAATGACCGCGTTCTTGAGTTTTTCAAGAATCTCCTTCTTCCTCGCTTCGTCTGCCATTATTTTTTCCCTCCGTGTTTTTTTATTTCATCAAGCATCGCAACCATGTTCTGGGGGGGGACAGTGGGCCATATGTCGCACCCGGGCCATACTGCGCTCACTCCGTCATCGATGCACTTCCTCATGGTGGACCTCACGAGATTCTCATCACCCGAGACGAGGACGTTGTAGGGGTCGTAGTTGCCGAAAATGAGGGCATCCTTACCCAGTTTCTTTCTCGTTTCAGCCACATCATTCTTCTGTTCAACACTGATGGCCGTGGGGCCAGCCTCCATCATAGAGGTCACGATATCGTTAGTCTTTCCGCATATGTGAAGCACTGAATTGATCTTTATTTCACTGATGACTTTTTTGAGGGGCGGAAGGATGAGGCTCTTGAAGACCCTCGGACTCAGGACGTCCGTGGTGGCCCCCATTTCCCTTACCGTGATATAATCCGCGCCAGCTTTTTCGAATTCCTTTGCGACGAGGATTATAGCGTCCGCCATCACATCAAGGAGTTTCGCAACCTTGTCAGCTTTTTTGAACGAGAGCTTCAGAAGGTCATTCAACTCCATAATCTGCCCTGCCAAGGTAAAGGGACCGAGGACATACGAGCCGATTGCCACCTCATTGCCAATATCGGCCTTGAGATGCTTTATGGCCTCCTTGAGAAGAGGCACCCTGCCCCGTCTGGCGAGATCAGCGGGTATCTTCACTTCCATCTCATCCTCATTATGGATGAGCTTTTCCTTGATCGTCGGGTAAAGGATTCCCTCTGCGTGGGGATACACATTAATCACGCATCCCAGGGCCTCTGCTTCCACGCAGAGGTCAACGGGAACCACCCCGCACTCAAATCCGAACATCTTGTAGGTGGAAGCCGCGGTATCGGCCATCTGCTTTGCGTCCAGATGAATGCCGGCAAACTTGTAGCCAAGTTTGTTAATCCCTGTCTCGGTCACATTCCCCATTCCGCTGAAACAGGGGACCCTGTCGATCTCCTCACCCTTAAACAGCTTTAACACTCTTTCCCTTGAATTCATTAACGTGGTTCCTCCTTTCTCTCTTCCTTATTTTCCTTTTTTCCTTCCGCCGCCTTCCTGCAGTTTTGCGATAAAATCCCCGAAGTATTTCCGTATGGGAAGGTTCGGGTTTTCGTATATCTCGCCGGTCTCATCATACACAAATGTGGAGAGCAGCATGTGCGCGCTCGCCACTGCGGGAAATACCCGCGGTGCCGTGATCGCAGGACCGCAGAAATTAAAATCGCTCCAGAGGGCGGACGCCATGCCCTGGACCACCGCATCCATGGCCTTGAATCCGTCAAGCCCCCACTGATTCTTGATCTCATGCCACATATGGGTCCCGTTTGAGTATGCGCCACCGCACGGCAACCCGTGTTTCTCCTTGATGATCCTGTTTGCGATGAGGGAGAATGAGGTGGACGGCAGGTTCATGACCGAGGTGTCGACGATAATGGTATCAAACGCATCAGCGCCCTGGGCAAGAATTGATTCCATGGACTTGAGCCTCCCTGCTGGGGACTGGTCCTGGTCATCAAATGCCTGAACCACCACATGCTTGATTCCCAGATCCTTCAGCCTCTGGACCTGTCCCTTTATGTCCTTATCCCATGGGGTTATGCTGTTATAGAGGAATTTGTTCTGCACCCCGAGCTGTGCCACATACTCAGTGGCCTTGGCCCTCTGCTCCGCAACCCACATGTCGATTCCGAAGGGCATATCTGTGGTCTCGAGATAAAAATCGATATAGATCTTTGCCTCTTCCGGGGTGTTTGCCACCATGGCGACCATGCCGGGGATCCCGGTCATTGCCGAAAGTTCTTCCTGCTTTTTGATGATCTCCTTAGCCCTCTGTCTGTCGAAATTTCCTTTCCTGTCCTGGACAATCTTGTCCTTGTTATGGAACATAGAAGAAATCATGAGGGGCGGATTCTCTCCCGGCTGTCCCCCGATCTTTATTCCTGAGAAAGTAAAGACCTTCTGTTCAGTCTTGAATCTAAACATTCCCTCTCCTTGTCGGTCGATTTGTGATATAATGAAATCTCTGTATTTGTCTCGGGCAGCGATTCCCTTCTCCGGGATCGCTGCCCTTTTCTTTAAGTCTTTAAGACGATCTGTGCTTTCGCACCCAAACTCTAGAACACCCCGTGGTCAAATTTCGGAGCAGGCAGATACTCCCACTTCTCGCCTTTCCTGAATTTTGCCTCAATATCAAGACACTTGAGCGCATATTCGAAGGCATACGGAATACCGGGACCGCCAGGCACAAAACCTGCCAGGATC
>DATKOU010000176.1:0-4340 GCA_035524455.1 Thermodesulfovibrionales bacterium
CGCAATCTTCGGGTATAATGAGCAAAGGGGGTATCGCTCTCTTTTCAGGTAAGAGTCGGGCCCCCATAAAATGATCTGTCGGCGTGTTTAGGGGAGATTTTGGCGACCTCGAAGGGAGGAAGAGAGTATCTATGCAAGCGAAAAGTAAACCATTCTTAATCGCGAGGACAGGTTTTTTCATTGCCCTGATGGCAGGTCTTGTCGCCCTCCTCTCTGGACCCGGCACAAACTATGGGCTATGGAACTACCGGACCGGCATCTCGGTGCTCCGGTGGGCAGCTTATGGAGGGGTCGCAGCAGCGGCCCTGTCATTGATCGGGCTTATCGCGTCCCTCCGCATCGTTATTGTGAGGGGGTTCCTGTGGGCCCTCCCGGGGGTAATCATGGGCGCGTCCCTTATAGGTCTGATGGTACACTGGAAACAGGTTGCAGAGAGTGTGCCGAGGATCCATGACATCACTACTGACACTGCGAGTCCCCCCGGGTTTGTTGCAATCCTCAGGTTTCGTCAGAGTGATGAGAATTCTCCTGCGTATGGGGGAGCGGAGGTTGCCGCCCGGCAGCTGAAGGCATATCCGGACATCATCCCTCTTATCCTTCCTGTTCCTCCGGATCAGGCCTTCGAAAGGGCACTTGCCGTGGCACGGCATTTGGGATGGCAGATTATCGACGCTGACAAAACCACGGGGCGCATTGAAGCTGTTGCGACGACCTTCTGGTTTGGGTTCAGGGATGACATTGTAATCAGGCTCAGGCAGAAAGATTCAGGAAGTCGGGCCGATATTCGGTCTGAATCCCGTGTCGGAGTGAGTGACCTGGGAAAGAACGCGGAAAGGATACGGAAATTTCTCAAGGCGATGAAGGAGTGGAAATGACTCTTGCCTGCGGTTTTCACAGACCAGGAGCGAGGCCTGAATGGGTAAAAGCAGGTTAGAAGCATTCAGCGATGGCGTGATCGCCATCATCATCACCATCATGGTGTTGGAGCTCAAGGTGCCTCATGGCGAGAGCATCGATGCGCTTGCGCCATTGATCCCTGTATTCTTGAGCTATGTGTTGAGCTTCGTCTACGTCGGCATCTACTGGAACAACCACCACCATATGCTGCATACGAGCAACAAGGTAACCGGGCCGATACTGTGGGCCAACCTGCATCTGTTGTTCTGGCTATCGCTGTTTCCCTTTGCAACGGGTTGGATGGGAGAGAACCACTTCGCCGCGGCGCCATCGGCCTTCTATGGTGTCGTTCTGCTCATGGCCGCTATCGCGTACTGGATATTGCAGCAACTCATCATTGCATCACAAGGTCCTGACTCCCTCTTAAAAAAGGCTGTCGGCAGTGATTGGAAAGGAAAGGTATCGCCCCTCATTTACCTCATTGCCATTCCAACGGCGTTTTGGTCGCAGTGGATCTCCCAAGGTCTCTACGTTCTGGTTGCGCTGGTTTGGCTTGTGCCGGACCGACGCATCGAGAACGCTCTTACCAGCAAAGAAAGATAACCCGCGCTTTCAGGGACCTAAAGCTCACCTATCGGAATATGCTATACTCTTTTTTATATCGATAGATTATGTCTATGGTAAGAGTCATGACTGCTTCGCCCAGATCACTCCATGAAGATGACCGTCTTCCTCATTCTCAATGTAATCTTACTGCGTGGTCCTCTCACATTCCTGATTATCCCCGGGAGGGACGGTACCGGAACAGGAGGCCGGCTCTGCTTTGATATCAACTTCGTTATATGTATTTCTCTTTCTTGTGGGCGGGCTGGGAGGGTTTCTCTCAGGACTGCTCGGGATCGGAGGAGGCATCGTGATGTTCCCTGTTCTGCTCTATATGCCACCCCTTTTGGGCCTTGAGCCAATTGCCGTAAAGGCGATAACCGGTCTTACCATGGCGCAGGGGTTTTTCTCTGCCTTTACTGCCACATTCTTTTATAAGAGGGAGAGGCTTATAAGCAAGGGCCTCGTGCTCACCCTAGGGGTTTCTCTTTTCGTCTCCTCCCTCACAGGTTCCCTGATCTCAAAGATGGTCCCTGACACGCCGATATTACTCATATTCGGCTTCCTCGCAATCCTCGCAGCAATAATGATGCTTATTCCAAGGGATTACAGTTCAGATGACATGAAGGCCGGGGAAGTGAGTTTCAACAGGAAGCTTGCGGTCATGACCGGGCTCCTTATAGGAGTGCTTTTGGGGATTGTGGGGCAGGGAGGCGCATTCATCATTATTCCGGTGCTGTTATATGTGCTGAAGATACCGTTGCGCATCGCCTTTGGGAGCACACTCGCTATCGGGCTTTTATCATCAGGGGCCGGGCTTACTGGTAAGGTTGCCACAGGTCAGGTCCCCTTTCTCATGGCTGCTGCCCTTCTCGCAGGAGCTATGCCCATGGCGTATATAGGGGGTAGTGCGGGAAAACGGACCGATACAAAGGTGCTCCGCTGGCTTCTCGCATGTCTGATCCTTCTGAGCGCGATAAAGATATGGAGCGATATTTTGGCTAAGTTTTGAGGTGTCCAATCTAATTATGAGAAAGGAGGGCATATGCCAAAAACGTTTACCTTGTTTCTGTCCACATCGCCCTATTCGTACGAAAACACACTGACTGCGGTCAAGACTGCTGAATCCGCACTCGAAAAGGGTCACGCGGTGAATCTCATTGCGTCGGGTGACGGAGTGTACTGCTTCCTGAAAAAGCAGAAGGCAAGGGGAATTACCAATGCGGAAGAGGAGTTCTCTAGGCTCATACAAAAAGGGTTGAAGGTCTATCTCTGAGGGGGCTGTTTAAACTTCCGCCGTGCGGCGCAGGATGACTATATCGAAGGTGCAGAGGTGGGTTCCCTTAAGGGTCTTTTTAAGACAATGGGGGAAACAGACATCTGGCTGAACATCGGAGCATAGAGGAGGAGAAAATGGGCAAGATTGCGATGATATTGAAAAGGTCTCCCTATGGTGACATAAACGCGGCAGAGGCGGTCAGGCATGCCATGGGAGGTGCGGCGGGCGAATTGAGTATTGACCTGATCCTGGTAGATAGCGGTGTCCTCCTTGCGAAAAAAGGGCAGGACGACACGGGTACGGGCTTCACGAATCTTGAAGGTGCTTTAAAGGATTGTATCGATATGGGTGTGGAGGTGTATGCAGATAAGGCATCAGTGAGGGAACAACACCTCGAGTCTGCGGATATTGTGGATGGGGTGAAGATAGCGAGCGCTGCAAAGATCGCGGAACTGACGCTGGAAGCTAAAACAACGATGATTTTTTGAGGGAGGATCAGATGCTTGTAATAGTGAAGAGTGCGCCTGACACAACAGATGGAAAAAGGGGCATAAAATTGGCCAGAGACATGGCAGCTGACGTGGTGCTCCTTCAGAGCGGTGTGTATTTCGCGCAGCTTGAGAGGCTTGAAGGCTTCTGCGGCATTGCATATGTTCTGGATGATGACGCAAGGCTGAGGGGCTTAAAAGACAGCGAGATCGAAAAGGGTATAAGAAGGCTTAACTATGGGGGCCTTATTGACATTATGGCCGAAGCAGACGGAGTGGTCGGAATGTTCTAAGCAAGAAACAGACAGGCATAAAAACAAATGGAGAGGTAACATGGCAAAGATAGTGGTGCTGGGCGGTTCTTTTGGCGGGCTTACGGCAGCTTTAGAAATAAAAAGGCTGCTCCGAAACAAGGCGGAAATTACTGTGGTAAGCGAAGATGACAGGTTCGTCTTTAACCCTTCCCTGCCATGGCTTGCCATGGGATGGAGAAAAGCGGGCGACATCACATTACCGATTAGACCAATTCTGCAGAAGAAGGCCATCACATTCATCCATGGAAAGGCCAAGGGTGTAGATGCTGAGGGTTCCAGAGTCATCACAGAGGCAAGTCAGATTCCCTATGACTATCTCGTCATAGCAACCGGCCCCCATCTTGCGTTTGAAGAAGTCCCGGGGCTCGGTCCTGAAAAAGGACATACAGAGTGCATCTTCACCCTTGATCAGGCAGAGAGGGCCCATGAGGCATGGGAGAAGTTCCTCGAAAGCCCCGGTCCGCTTGTCACAGGCTCTGTCCAGGGGGTCAGCTGTTCAGGTCCACCCTATGAATTTGCCTTTGAGGTAGACACAGAGCTCAGGAAGAGAAAGATGAGGCACAAGGTTCCCATGGTCTTTATCACTTCAGAGCCGTATGTGGGTCATTTCGGCATAGGAGGCCTGATGAACTCAAAGAGGATCATGGAGGACGAGTTCGCGAAACGGGACATAAAGGTCATTGCGAACACCGCGGTGGAAGAGATCGTGCCTGGCGAGGTGAGGCTGAAGGACGGAACGAAGCTCCCCTTCAGGCTTTC